>JAFGCW010000016.1 GCA_016932435.1 Dehalococcoidales bacterium
CCAGTCTATCCGGCGAATTATTCCAAACCTTTTACGACTGAATAAAATAACAGGCATTGCCGAAATAAGTGCAATATAAGTCAGTTTGAAGTCTGATTGCACACCGATAAATACAGTTAATATTTTCACCAGCACCAGAATTACCAGTAAAGCAAGAGAAGCTCGAGACAGCTTTGCCAGGTTATTATCAATTATTGGTTCCTCGTCATAAGAAAGCGTTCCGGTATGAAACTGCTTTCTATAGAATAAACGGATCAGCACGTAAGCCAGGAATAGATTTACCACCGTAGGTATAAACAGGAATTTGAAAAAGCTGACGAATGGATTATCTATACCTCCATTAACGGCTATCAACAGGTTTTGAGGATTACCTATGGGGCTCATAACACTCCCTGTAGTTACGGCGAAGGCTAAAGAGAGTAAGAGAATTTTAGGGTTTATACCTGTCTTTGCAGCGAGAGATAGAGCAACGGGGGTGCCAATAATCGCTATAGTATCGTTCATCAGGAAGGCAGAAAATATACCCATGCCAAAAACGATATACAGTATCAGGGTATTCAGTGTCTTTGCTTTCCTGAAAAGGCGATAGGACAGACGGGCAAGATAACCACTTTCTTCAAGCGACTGGCCGATAATGAAAACTCCTAACAGGAAAAGTATAACGTCAATATCAATTGATTTGACTGCTTCAACAGGAGAAATTTGTACCGTTACCAGAACCCCAAATGCGCCAAGAAGCATTATCTGCCATATCTGGAATCTAATGTTTCTAACTTGCCTGACTGCAATGAGAATAAAGACCAGGCCTAGTATGATAAGTGATATCATGGAAGCCGCTTATATGAGAAAAGCCGATTTGGAAATTCTTTATCATTATAGCTCTAACAGGGTACGACGTATAGTTACCGTAATGGGAAGTACACCCTGAAAGTTCTGCCTATTGTAACCTCGGCTCCACTTAACCTCAATAGAACCGTTTCTTGTTATCAATAAGTGGGAATTTACTCTTAGGTTCCAAACACACCTTTTCAATGTATTGCGAGAAATATTCCTCATTATGTATTGACAAACAATACAATCATCATTATAATTATCATTAGTAAGTAATTACTTAGTATCGGAGAGATGGATGACACCGGAAGAGCAGGCAAAAGAGCGCCTGAGTAGCGAAGATAGAAGGGTCCAGATTATCGATAATGCCTTAACGCTCTTTGCTGAGAAAGGTTTTGCCGGTACCCGGACTCGCGAGATAGCCGAGGCTGCAGGTATTAGCGAGACCCTGATATTCCAGCATTTCCGGACCAAGGACGACCTGGTCAGGGCGGCGCTGGCGGCGCTGTTCCACACTCGTCCGGTCGGTGGAGAAATGCTTGAGGAGTTACATCATACTGACGATGCAGGGTTCTTCCGGGGTATTGCCATACACTTCATCGAGCATAACCGGAAAGACCCGAGAATCTTGAAGCTGGTGCTGCACAGCACCTTTGAAGGAAGGCACTTCGGCGAACTCACCCAAGACGATACCGGACCTTCAATGCTGAACCTGATAGCCGGGTATATTAAAAAGCGGATCGACGAGGATGCTTTCGTACCGGTCAATCCCGAGATTACCGCCCGGCTTTTTGTGGAGGCAGTATTCATGTATATTGCCGATACGTCGATGGAGATAAGCGGACCTCCGCTACAAATCTCGGATGAAGAGGTGGTGGATACGTTGGTAGCAATCTTTCTGGGTGGCCTGAAGAAGAAGTAGATTCAGATATTTACAGGTTGTCGTAATAGGACAACCTTTTTTAGAGTTGGATAACTTAGTAAGTGATTACTAGATTATCTTCTTCATGATAAATCAGGAGAAAGGACAGGAGGCATAGAAATGGAACAAAGCAAAGGTTACCGGGTGAGATGGATTGCACTTATCTTTATTTCGCTCTCGCTGCTGATTATCTCGGTGGATAACTACGCACTGAACCTGGCCCTGCCGCACATAGCCCGGGACCTCGGGTCCAGCGCCAGTGAATTGCAGTGGATTGTAGATGCCTACATACTGGTTTTTGCCGCCTTGCTGCTGACCACCGGCTCTATAGCTGACCGAATAGGGCGCAAATGGATTCTGCAAGCCGGTTTGGTGCTATTCGGCTGCTTTTCACTCGGGGCGGCGCTTTCCGAATCCACCGGAAGCCTGGTGGCCATGCGGGCTTTAATGGGGCTGGGGGCCGCTACTTTCCTGCCGGCTACGCTTTCGATACTGACGGCCACATTCCGCCAGCCGAAAGAGCGCGCTCAGGCCATCGGTATCTGGGCAGCAGTTTTTACACTCGGCATAGCTCTCGGGCCACTTGTCGGCGGGGCATTGCTGGAGCACTTCAGCTGGAATTCCATTTTCTTCATTAATATACCTATCGCGATAGTAGGTCTCGTCGGCGGGCAGGTATTCATCCAGAATTCCAAAGACGAATATCCCAGGAAAATCGATATTCCCGGTATCCTGCTCTCGATTACCGGATTTTTCGCCCTTGTTTACGCCATTATCCAGGCGGGCGAGGACGGCTGGACCGCCACGAGCGTATTAGCTGCCTTCGGGACAGCGGCCGTTCTGCTGACCGGTTTCGTTTTATGGGAGAAGCGTACTACGAATGCCATGTTGCCTCTGTCTTTTTTCAAGAATATGTCTTTCACCGGCGCTAATCTTGCCCTGACCTTCGTGATGTTTGCCCTGGCGGGAGCGCTGTTTTTCCTGGGGCAGTATTTGCAGTCGGTGCAGGGCTATACACCACTTCAAGCCGGAGTACGTCTGTTACCTATGGCGGGGGTAGCCTTCGTTGCTGCGATAATGTCCGTAAAAGCCGCACGCCTGATTGGTACCAAGTATACTGTCGCCCTCGGTATCTTAATCGCTGCGGCCGGTCTCTTCTACTTCTCTCAACTTATTACTACCGGTCCAGGTTACGGACAGATATGTCTCGGGACCTGTATAGTTTCACTCGGGATCGGGCTGGTGATGAGTCCGGCCACCAATTCCGTCATGGGTTCGGTGCCCGTCGGCCGGTCCGGTATAGGGTCCGCCATGAACGACACCAACCGGCAGGTCGGTGGAGCCCTGGGAGTGGCGGTACTCGGCACTTTGATGAACTCTACCTATATCGCCAAAATTAAAGAAGTAAGCTGGTTTGGACAACTCACCGACCGGCTTGTCGAGGCGATTCGCAGCAGCATTCAGGGAGCCCATATCGCTGCCCAGAATGTGCCTGATGGTCGACTGTCTGAAATGATTATTAATGAAGCTAATGCGGCATTTACATCCGGTGTATCGAATGCCTTGACGATAGCGGCAATCATCATGGCAGCGTCCGCGGTCGTTGCCCTTATAGTATTACCCAACAGGGTACAGGCTTCCGGAGAAAAAGGACCAGGCACGCTGAACGGTCCGGCTTAACAGGTCGTAGCATCATCGTGAAGATATCCCAACGGGAATTTCGGTAAACCCGGGTAAAAGTATTGCATAGAGTTCTGCCTGTTGCAGCACCTGCTCCACTTAGCTCAAGTTTTTTATAGCTGGGGTATCAATAGGTGGTATTAGCCCAATTCTAAAGCGAGTCGGAATATCAGAAGGGGTTTTCTATCCAACGTATAACAAATTTGCCTATTCACTCAACTTAAACACGGATAAAATAGCCGCACGTAAATGTGAGTTCACCCTTCTGGTACTCTGCATCTTCCTCACGGCATAATCCCACCATCCCTAGTCTACCACATTTATCTTTACAGCATAGTATGGCATTATTAGGAGATTGAACGGGTGTCTTCCACGAGAAGCTGCACTTTCCGTGATATGTCTGGCGATGTTGGTTACAATAGACTCCTGACATTCGTTACTCCTATACTTTTTACCGTGGCATATGTTGCCCACAATAAGAACAGTATATTGCATCACAAAAACTCAAACGACCACATTTCAGACATGCTCGATACGCGTTGACTGCAAGTGGTATTTCTTTTATTTCTGGTGTATCACTTGTCGTTTTTATGCTACCAGGATTGCAAATTATCCGAAATGGAAAGCGACATCCACCCAGCCAAGTTCTCTGATATTGCTCATTGGATCCGTTTTTGTCTTTTCGAGTCACTCGGAATTTTGGAGCAGGCTCGATTCCACGTTTTTCTAGGTCTTTGTCACACGCTTCAGCCCATGCCAAAACCTTTACGTATTCCACAAGTCTAGAACCACCGCTATTCTGCCATTTCCTGATTATGCACCCTCGTAGGGTATTCTGCCTTGCCATTACTGACCCCCTAAATTACTGTAATAGTACTATAATAGAACAATCTAAAGAAGTCAACCAGCTAAAGAGAAGCTAGACTCGAAATCACAGCAAATACTGCCTATGTTCCCCTTAGCTCCACTTAAAGGTTCAATAGCAGAATCAGGTCAGCATTCTCCCATAACGTGGTCGTTACTGTTAAATGCAATGAATCGTGCATTTATTACCATCGATGACTATCTATTCCTCGACTCAATTCAGGAAACTTTCCACCATATCCGAATAAATCATCAGGTTCCCCGCAAGATACGCTTTAAGAAAGCATTCGATATAATTCATTATGCCGGAATAATCGATATAATCCGGTCCGCCTGATGGAATTGATTTCTACATATATAGAGAGTATATTAGTACAAATACATCGTCTGCTTGCCGCTTACGTGACAGGTCATATATAGACATTGCACTATGGGCATAAGTCATTACTGAATCAGGAGGAGATAAGAAATGGAATTTACTCATGAAAACATGTGGAAATGGTTACATGATTACTTCGCGGAGTTCTATGAATGCAACGGAGACCCGGAAAAGGTTCCGAACATGGCGAAATACTTTACTGATGACCTTCAGTTTATTTCCTATATTACGGATGTTAAACGACCGGACGACCGGGAAGGGCTGTTGAATTCGATGATACACCCGGGTCTCGTGGAAAGCCTGGAACCGGAAGAGATAATTATCGATGAGAAGAAAAGAGCTATTGCCGTTCTTCTGAAAGTTCAGTTCAAAGAAGAGTCTACCGGTACGTTGTTCCCGGTGAAGCATAATTGCGCCCTTTATCAGTTTACCGATGAAAAAGAAGGCGATCTGAAGATAAAGAAAATAACGTACCTTACCGAACACCGTTCTCCTGATGAACCTGACATGAAAAGCCTTATGAAAAAGTACCGGGAACAAGTGTCTGGTTCTTAAGCGTTGTTAAACTGTGAAAAGAGAAGGAGATAAAAGTGGCAAGAAAAAAGAAAGAACTCAAGTACGAGAAGTATTTCCTCAAGGACGTAATAACCGATGGCCTGAGAAAGGAATGGGGAGGACAGGCGATATCGGCCGGACGTGGACACGATGATATCATTCCGGCGAATGCCCGGGCACTTCCGGCTATAACCGTCGTCAGGCAGCCATATATGTTTCATGAGCCTACTCATAAACACATGTTTACGGAGTACTTCCTCTTCTTCGGCTCGAACCCGATGGATATGCATGAATTCGATGCTGACGTAGAGTTCACTTTCGGAGCGGAGAAGGAAAAACATGTCATCAACCGCCCGACAATAGTCGTCGCGGCACCGGGGGTTTACCACTGCCCGCTGAACTATGCCAGGGTCGGTAAACCCTTTTACTGCCTGGAATTGTTCATGACAACCGGATACTCCGGAGTCGACCTGGGTGAAGACCTGAACGAAATCAGGGCGCCTGAACCGGACTACAACAGGTATTTTATCCAGGACGTAATTAAGTATAACAAATGGGGTGGTGAAGGAATAGGTCTGTCCGCTGTGCCGGAGCATATTATCCCGGCCGGAGCGAGGGTAACCCTGGGACTCACGGCAGTCAGGAAGCCTTATATGTTCCACGCTCCGACACATAAACACAATTTCACGGAGTTCTTTTATTTCTTTGGGTCGAACCCGATGGATATGAAGGAATTCGACGCAGAAATAGAATTCTACATCGGGGAAGAAAAAGAGAAGCATATTATCGATAGACCGACGGTTGTGGTGTTGCCACCCGGGTTATTCCACTGCCCGCTGAACTATGCCAGGGTCGGTAAACCCTTCTACTGCCTGGAATTGTTCATGACGCCGAAATATACCTCTACGGATTTACCGCCTCAGGGGACGTAACCTGGATACTTACGGTTTTCTCTATCTTACATGTAACTAAGTGGTCTGTTTTCAGGCCACTTATATATATCCTCGTGTTTTCGTGCCTTCCGGATTTCACAGGCGGACGTGATTACGCTTTACAGCATCCGCATGACCTCTTCGGGCGTAAATGGCACCCGTAAAAATTTTATCCAACTTGCTGTGAACCCGGGTAACCGGGTTTCTCCGCCGCTTCAAGGTAAATGTCTTCGTTTACCGAGTATGCCTCCCGGTTATTTCAGAAATCCATGTACTGCCGGAACAACATACGGCTTACTTTAGGTCGTAAAAGCCACCATAAGGACCGAGAACAGTATCGACAGAAATAGTCCGGCCGGCCTTACTCTTTTCAGGGGGGGGCCATTTGATTTCTCGATGCTGAAGGTACTCCGGCGGCCTTACTATTTCATATCTTAAAGCCTTCTGCTTGCACCCGACGATACAGACACCACATCCCTTGCAGTTCTCGCTGATGACGTGTGCCTTGAGTTTCTTGGAACCTTCGGTTTTAACCATCTCGATGGCATCAAACGGGCATTTTTCGACGCACTGCTGGCAGCCGGTACAAGCGTCCTCGTCCACCACAGCCTCGAAGCGGTTGGGCTCCACCAGGTCGAACCTGTTGTGTTTCGTATAAGAATAGAGCATTTCACAGGCATCCGCACAGCAATAGCAGACTCCCCAGTGAACAAGCCCTGCTTCCTCGTTCGCGCGAAC
>JAFGCW010000017.1 GCA_016932435.1 Dehalococcoidales bacterium
TCCATGACCGGAACGGTGGCTCCGCAGGACTGGAACACTGGCTCACCCCCCACCGGAACTGCGGCTCCGCCGCACCGGAATATCCACGTATCTACTCACCCTAGATCAAGGATGATTATCACATGCTTCCCATAATTACCATCCCCTCATGTTGAAATCCTATCATTCAAGAATAACGCATAATACCTTTTCCACGACCTGTAAGGTTGGCATATAAGTCATTATTCGAATAAAATGATTACTGTTGAGAAAAGCGGTGATCAACTGACACGTGAGATAAGGAGAGGTAAAACATGGACAGAGTGAAAGGAAAAGCAGCCATAGTGACAGGCGGAGCCAACGGTATAGGCGAAGCGACCGCTAAATTGCTGGCGAAAGAAGGAGCCGGTGTAGGTATTATCGATATCGACGATGAGAACGGGAAAAGAGTAGCCGAAGAAATAACTTCAGAAGGTGGAGAAGCGGTCTATCGACACGCGGATATAACCAGCGAGGAAGAGGTCTCAAAGGCATTTGCGGATTTCTATGACAGGCACGGCAAACTGCATATCCTGATTAATAATGCCGGAGTCGCCGGCCCACGGCAACCTGCTCATAAAGCCAGTATTCAGGATTTTGACAGGATAATGAATATAAATCTGAAAGGGACACTTATCTGTACCAAGTACGCCGTGCCTTATATCCTGAAAACCGGGCACGGCAGCGTCGTTAACGTCTGTTCGATTTACGGCATCGTCGCCTCCGATGTACCAATCTACGATACTTCAAAGGGCGGTATGCGAGCCATGACGAAATCGGATGCCATCCTGTATTCCAGGGATAATATCCGGTTCAACTCCGTTCATCCCGGCAACGTCAAGACTCCCCTCTTCGAGAAACTGGTTAACGAAATAGATCCTCTAGGGGTTGAGCATGCCGACCATATGCTGTCCGTAACCAATCCACTCAACCGCATGGGGACTCCGGAAGATATCGCTTATGGTATTCTGTATCTTGCCTCCGATGAATCCAGCTATGTTAACGGCACTGAACTGGTAATCGATGGCGGATTCATAAACATGCCGTTTCCCGTTTATGAAACGAATACCACTGACTGGACTACTCTTGATTATTACGATAAACCGGAGTAAATACAAGCGTATTTAACAAGTAAGGTATCAACAGGGTCGGGTTCTTATTATTAAGACTGATGCCATTTTCTCAGGATTATTTCTTACGATCCAAACTTGTTTGTAAGTCGTTTGTAATGTTTTTTTAATACATGGCTCTACTTATTAATATATTTTTAATACGCTACGTGTATATTAATTTCATATGCACAAACTTTCGTATCAGTTATTTGTATCAAAAGATATCAACTAGTATTCTTTTGTATGTTAAAAAATCGGCTGGTATCGGTTAGCATAAATACAGACGAATTCTTTCTATTGTAAGGTGGTTTGATCATGAATACAGATAAGCAATCTGACTACAGTATGATGTCTCGAGATAGTGAAATAATAAAATCGGCATTACATGGTATAGAAGAAAATAAAGAAATGATGATTGATGATTTTGATTCAACTGTAGATACCACCCGAAAAAATAATAATGAAGAAGTGCTTGGGCTGACCGGGTTGCCCATGTCGGATATTAAAGAAGCTCTGGAAAGAGCGGAAAAAGTCAATAGTCTATCACAACAGACGATTAAGAGCACAAGAAGGTCGATTCTCGAGGCTATTGAAAAAGCAATCTCGGATGCAAAGCAAACAACTGAGGAAATAAAGAAAGCTTTCAGTGAAATCCTTCTTCGTGTAGAGAGTGTCCAAAAAGAATCCGTTAAGTCCAGAGAGACAGCAGATTCGATTGTAGCTGAATTCTCGCAGCTATTAAACAAGGCTGAATTAATTAACGATGCCAGTAAAGAGACTACGAACATTGCTGAAGAATCACTAAAAGCTATGAAGGAAGCTCTTGATAAAAGCGAGCTCGAAAACGAATCGGCTAAAATCTCCGTAGAAGATATGACAAATAAAGTTTTAAAGGCTGTAGATTCAGCGTTGTCAGCATCCAGGGAAGCTGAACAAACGACAAACCAAAAAACAGAAACACTACTTGAATCCATTGAACAAATGAGGAAAGAAATCATAGAACTGTCTGAAAATTCTTCGCGGGAAGTCGAGGATGTGTTTGAAAAGGTTAGTAGCGAAGTAGAAGGATTAATAACATCCTTAACTATGGTTTCACAAGAAGCTCTGGATAAGACCGAAAAAGTTCAAACTGAAGTAAAAGATGCATTCATTTCATCAGAAAAGAATATAAGACAGGTAGCTGAGGCAGCCATAAAAGGGGCAGAAGAAGGTATTAAAGAATCAATCGAGATTTCAAAGGACACAATAGAAAAAACTGATAAAATGAATAAAAAAGTCCTGGAAATAAAAGCCAGAGCTGAGATGTCCATACAAGCCTACCAAGATACCCTGGCTTTTACGGATAAATTACAGGAAGATATTAAAGCTGCCAGACAAAAAGCCAAGACTATATCGAATCAACTTGAGGATACTGTAAAACAATTCGATGGGTATCATCTGTCAGATGACTCGAGTATGGCAGATGAGACGAACGAAAAAGAATCCAAAACGAAAAACCAGAACAACGGTAGTGAGAATAAAGAGAGTAAAGAACAAGCATCTGAAAACAGTAAGACTAGTCAACCGGTAAAGCCATCATAGATACACGAAATAATCTGTAACACATAAAGACCTCATCTGATATTTAATACGATACTGAACAGTTGAAAGAGGATGTCAGATGAGGTCTTGTTTTATTATGCCTATATTAATTATTCCACTTTATTCGCGGGTGCTAATCTAAGGTTGATTATTTCATTTTCGTCAAGAGTACTTTCCACGAAGGGGATATCACGAAGGGAGTTAAGGAGATATGAACGATCCTGCCCTGATATTATCAAAAAATGCTCCTGGGCAGTTCCTTTATGGAGTATGATGTTGATGCCATCAGTTTTGTTTAAAACCGATTCAACCATTTCCAGTTGTTTGACATCAACAGGCGGTTGTATGAATATTACCATTCCTAACTTTTTATACGAAGATAAAATATCTTCTTGATTTATCCTGCGGTCTTTTTGTGTCGTATTAATTCTATCAACATTTATAGTCGTTTTAGAATCCTTATTATCATTTTCTAAACCGGATACTCTTTCTGATAAAGTGCCCAGCTTGCCCGGAACTGATTTATCATCCCTTTTTGGATTATCATCATGAGTTTTATTAGTACCAGTCTTATCATCCCGCTTTAAAGAAAATTTGAACCATTTTGTCTTTTGCTTTTTTTCTCTGTGATTTTCTTTTACAGGTACTTCACTGGTGGTATCAAGCTTATCTTGTGGCACTGTATGGGATTCTTCAGCCCTTTTTACAGCATCCTTGTCTGTTTCACTTTCAGAATTGTTAAAAGAATCGTCTTTTGTAGACAGTATTTCTTCTGGAGTATTTTCAGATTTTGAATCATATTCAAGATCGATTATAGCAGAGCCATCATCAGTCTGATCTTGAGATCCCATCGTTGCATCTGATTGAGATTCGTTTGTATTTTTAACTGTTCCAGTATTATCTTCATCAATGCCAGATGGTTTCTCATATACCTCTTCAGCGTCAGGGATAGATACGCTGAAACCACTCGATACATCAATTTCATCGATCTTAAGATTGTGAGGTTCCGTCATAGCTCCTGATGAGGGTTCGCCGGTGTCTGCTATCGCTGTAATATCCTCTTCACTACTGCCGGAGATTTTTGAAGGTTCCTCTTCTGGAAGTTTCACGGGAAGACTCTCTGCTGATGCCAGTCGCTCAAGAGTATCCTGTAACTCTTGTTTTAATACTTCGAAACCATCCCATGCAGAAGGAGGTAATTCGCCATAGCTATCATGTTTGTTGTCTTCTCTCTCTGTAATTTGCTCAGGAGTGTAATGATCGATTGTTTGTATAGTTACAGCGTCTGCCGGGGTGGTTTCATATAGTATTTGGTCATAGGTAGTAGGATTTTCTGAAGGTTGAGCCTGAAACTCACAAAAGCTGTTGAAGACTATTTTCCCGTATATGTTGTTAAGATGTTGCCTAATGTCGTCTTCACTACTATTGTCTCTTGAAACTAATTGATCGAAAGTATAACCACCGGCAAACAGACGCAATATTTCCATTTCTTCATTTGAAAGCGTCTTTTTCGCATCGGTTGCATTGATGGTATTATTACTGAGAAATGATTCCATATCGTTAACGATTAGCTGCGCGATTTCCGGCCTGGTTAATGTATCGAAGATAGGATACTCACCATTCGAAACTCGCCGTATACAATCAACTAATTCATCCGTATATACCCCGGTTGTTAAGCAGGCACTTACACATGAACCTAATGCAGCGTATATCGATTTATCTTCGAAATTATCAAGCATCATAATAACAGACACCTCGGGATATGATGCTTTGATAGTTTTAACATAATCAAATACGGAAGTATTTCTCTCGTCGGTTGATAGTATCAATATTTCCGGTAATTGAACCTTTACCGAATCGACAAGGGTTTCGAAGCTATCGAGTTCTCCGACTATATGTATATCATCGTGCAGAGAAAAGATGGATTTGACACCATTACGTAAAAATTCTTGTCGTATCGCCAGAAGGATGTTTATATTTTCCATCCTGTTTTCACTCACAATCATATATCCCTAATTCATTATAAAACTATCACCTTACGAAGTGGTGAGGATTTATAAAGAATTCATAATCTTTGCGTTAATATTTTATGAAGATTCTCGCTGGAATTACCAGTAATGATTATTTCTGAAAAACATATGAGGATATTATCATATGTATCCAGACATAGATTCCTACATCTCGATACTTACCTAGAAGGAACGAATCCCAAGATCCTTGTACTTATATACATATGTGAAACTTATGTTATAGACGTGATCAATCGAAAAACAAAAATCAGTAAGAAAAACTCGGGGTGAGAGGACTTGAACCTCCGACCTCAGCGTCCCAAACGCTGCGCGCTAGCCGACTGCGCCACACCCCGTTGAACAGTACTTATTTTACCATAAGAACACGCCTATTCCTATAAAAAAAGAGTCCCGATTTTAACGGGACTCTTTTAAGTACAATGAGTTGTGTTTTATTATTCCTGGCTTTCTTCTACCAGTTTCATTAGTTTTTCGTATTCTTCATCGGTTCTTTCCTGGATTAACTTTATGTCATCTTCGGAAAGGTGGCGGAATCTGCCTTGAGGCTTCAGATAGTCCTGTACCGGCTTTCGGTTGGCAACTTTCATACTCAATGTGTATTTTCCGTTTTCAACTTCGTAGAGAGGGAAAACACCAGTCTGGACTGCCAGCTTGCCGATTTCGATTCCCATTTCAGGGGAAGTCCTCCATCCGGTTGGACATACCGAAAAGATGTGAACATAAGCAGGACCATCTGTGTCTGCCGCTTTCTTAACCTTTTCCATGAGGTCGAACGGGTAACTGGGGCAGGCAGTAGCAACATATGGAATATTATGAGCTACCGCTATCAAAGGCATGTTCTTTTTCCAGGTGACCTGGCCGATACTCTTTTTACCTGCTGGCGCGGTTGTTGTCGATGCACCATACGGCGTTGCGGACGAACGTTGAATGCCGGTATTCATGTATGCCTCGTTATCCCAGCAGATATACGTGAAATTATGACCTCTCTCAAGAGCTCCTGAAAGAGCCTGGAGGCCGATATCACTGGTGCCGCCGTCACCGGCGGAAGCGACAATATTAACTTTCTTTTCAGGTTTAATACCTTTACGCTGCATTGCTTTAAGCCCGGACTCTATGCCGGAAGCGACTGCCGCAGTATTCTCAAACAATGTGTGTATCCAGGGCACTCGCCAGGATGTCCATGGAAGCTGTGAAGAAACAATCTCCATGCAGCCGGTGGCTGATACTACTATCGTATCGGGTCCCAAAGCTTTCATAGCCTGTCGTACAGCCAGTACCTCGACACAACCGATGCAGGCGCGGTGACCCGGAGCAAGGTATTCCTCTTTCGTGACCTGTCTTTTTCCGTATTTTATATAATTCTCTGTCATTATTCCCTCACTCCGTATATCTCGAATTCACGCTCGCTTCCCTTTTCGGCAATTTCCATACCCTTGTTAATGATATCTTCGAAGCCTGCAACGGTAACATCCCGTCCACCGATACCACCGATAATATTAATAACCCTGGGTCTGTCCGCTTCCTGGTAAAGAGTGGATCTTACTTCAGCGCAAACAGGTCCGGACTGACCTCCCAGGGAGTACGCTCTATCGAACACTACCAGCGTCTCGGCTCCTTTTACAGCCTGTCTTAATTCATCTGTGGGGAAAGGACGCCATAGCCGGATTCTTACCAGACCTACATCCTTACCATCATTGCGCATCTTATCAATCGTTGTCATAGCGGTCTGACTGTAACTACCGATTGTTAACAGTAAAGTTTTCGCGCCCTCGGTGCGATAGGTCTCAACCGGAGAATAATCGCGACCGAATTGCTTGCCGAATTCTTCCCATATTTCTAAAATGACTTCTTTCGAGTTCTGGAGATTTTCTTCCTGAGCACGACGGGCTTCCGAATATATTATCGGAGGAGCGAAGGTACCCATCGAGACGGGTTTCTCGGGATCGAGAGGAAGAGGATAATCGTTTCTGGGAAGGAATTTATCCACGTCCGCTTTATCTTCTATAAGGATAGGTTCTATCATGTGGGACAAATGAAATCCATCGAGGTGCACCATCACCGGGAGAAGAACTCTCTTGTCTTCTCCGATTCTGAAGGCGCAGAGAACGTTATCGAATACTTCCTGGCCGTTCTCGGTAAATATCTGAATCCATCCGGTGTCTCGAACAGCCATAGCGTCCGAATGATCGCCCCAGACACTTAACGGTGCCGAAAGAGCGCGGTTGGCTACTGTCATGACGATAGGCAGTTGCATCGATGCCGCGCAGTATAACACTTCGTGCATTAGTTCGAGTCCCTGTCCGGCGGTAGCCGTAAAGGTCCTGGCGCCGACTGCCGATGAACCGAGGCAGGCACTCATTGCCGAGTGTTCCGACTCAACCGGTATATAAGAAGCGTCAAGTTCACCCTCTGCTACCAGTTCAGCGAGATGTTCGACTATGTGAGTTTGTGGAGTGATCGGATAAGCGGCAACGACGTCAACGTCAGCAAGCGTTGCGGCTTCACCGATAGCAAGGGAAACTTCCATTCCAACTCTTTTTGCCATTAGCTTTCCTCCTCCACCATAGTGATGACATCTTTAGGACATTCCTGTGCACAGATACCGCATCCTTTGCAGTAAAACAGATTGGCTACGAACAGGCCGTCTTCCTGCTGTTCGATACAGCCTTCAGGGCAGAATATATAGCACATCCCGCATTTAATGCACTTGGAGTAATCGGAAACCGGTTTCTGTGAGCGCCAGCCGCCGGTAGCGTATTGCTCAGCACTGCCGGGTTCGGTCACAATAGAACCGACTTCCAGGTTTTTCCAGGTTACTTCAGTTTCGTTTTTAAATGCCAATTTGCTTTACTCCTTTATCTGGGTATCTTCGAACGCTTTTTTCATCGCGTTGATATTTCTTTCGGCAAGTCTTCCGAACCGGACTTCCAGTGGCTCGGTAAGCGACTCGATATCGACCACACCTGTCGCTTTCAACAAAGCACCGATCATAGTAGTATTGACAATATTAACTCCAAGCAGTTCTTGAGCGATATGAGTGGCGTCAACCACCGCAACCCGCCACTTGCTGTCGAATTCAGCGACGACGTCCGAAACGGTACGCTTTGTATTGAGAACGATAATTCCGCCATCTTTAAGACCTGATGTTACATTTACTATAGAAACGAGACCGGAATCGAGAACAACAATAGCATCCGGCTCAAGAATCTCGGCTCTTACTCTTATAGGTTCATTCTTACTTATCCTGTCAAAGGCGAGAACCGGTGCCCCTCTTCTTTCCGGGCCGAAACTGGGAAATGCCTGGGCATATTTACCTTCGGCGATTGCTGCCCTGGCAAGCAGTTCGGCGGACGTTACAGCACCCTGACCTCCCCTGCCGTGCCACCTTACTTCGAAGAGTTCTGCTGTTTGAATCAACTTATCCTCCTGTTCTGAGAAATAGTATCCCCGTGATTTTATTTTGGGTATATAAAAAATACCCCTGGGGCGACTCGAACGCCCGCACCCAGCTCCGGAGGCTGGTGCTCTATCCACCTGAGCTACAGGGGCA
>JAFGCW010000018.1 GCA_016932435.1 Dehalococcoidales bacterium
AATATCAAGATTTATGGCAGTTTTTATCAATTACCTCAATTATTATCCAGGGAATGTATCGAGAAGCAAGGATTGAATGAACCGTTTTTTTCTCAACTCGTGAAAGTAATGTCGTGTTTAAATATGATTCCGTCAGTTACAGGAATGGCTCGAGAGTTGATTTTAACAGGAGAAAAACGATAGCAGTTTAACAATCACAATTTCATGAATCCAGTCCGTGTTTCAGGTGGAGTTCGACACTCCGGCAATGAAGTAAAAAGAGGTATCGCATTTGAGGGCAGGTTAGTTCCTTATTTGATGGAAGTAAGTACTAATGAATAATATAATAAAGGGAATGATAACTAAGAAACAAGGGGGAGAGCATATGTTAGCCCAAGTTGTCCTGACGCCTACGGAGTCTAAAAAACTGATTGCTAAAGCAATTGCCAAATTGGATGTAGTCAGACAGGCAGCGACGGATGGTATGGTTGTCATACATCCAAGCAGCAGTACTTACTTCATTTTGCAGGAACTGATTGGGGAAAAACCCAAGACCAATTATTGGGTTTGTGGAGTGGTTACTCCAAGGGGAATGTGCGTCGAGATGGCTATGACGGTTAGCGACCATTCTCCTCGAACCGTTGAGTTTAATCCTGGGGATCTCCGGGGATTGTGGGCAATTAAAAAAGGGAAGGTTCTATTTGAAAAAACTCTTTCTGAATTGATGGAGCAGATGACAGCTAAGGACGTTTTTATAAAAGGGGCAAACGCACTTGATCCTCAGGGCAATGTGGGTGTATTAATCGGAGAGAGTGCAGCTCTGGGAATAGTAATGTCGACGTGGAGGAAAAAGAAGTTCACCTTGATCTACCCAGTAGGGCTAGAGAAATTGATACCGATATCCATACATCAGGCTACAATGGAAGCGAAGCAAGCTAAGTACGAATATGGAATGGGATTACCCACCGGACTGTTTCCTTGTCCGGACGGAAAAACAATAACCGAAATAGGTGCTGTTAATATCTTGAGTGGTGCCATTGCTGTACCGATTGCGTCAGGTGGTTTAGGTGGTGCTGAGGGAGCAACGACATTAATCATTAAGGGAACTAAGAAACAAGTAAGAGACGCGATAGAATCCATTGAGCAATCGAAGGGAGCCAGACTGCCTTCATTACGTCTGTCTAATTGTAGCGATTGCCCGGTCCCACATTGCCGATTCCCCGTTGGAGATAAGCATTGGGCCTAAAATATTATCAGGGTTAGAAGAAGATACGGTTAGCACTAATACTTGTCGTACCTGCCTAAAACGATACCAGCTATAATTCTAAAAATAACAGGAAGTAAAAAGGCAATACGGATTGATCCTAGAGAAAACACAGTATTGTTTAAGGTAAAGTTCGACTTTCACAAGAACAATTGATTAGACAATTTCATCAAACAAAAATCATTGTAACGAATACAGGCAGGGAAAAATGGAAAATACTATGAATTATAGTTTCGAAAAGCGACCGGAACCTATCCCTCAAAATGAAATTGTTGATACCATACAAACGGAGGTTATTGTCATCGGGGCGGGGACATCGGGTCTGGTATGCGCCAACTCGGCAGCCGAAAATGGTAATAAAGTGATCCTTATTTCGGCCAGTTCATGTCCTATCGCACGGGGCGGTTCGACACATGCGATTAATAGCAAGCTCACACGTAAGTTGGGTGTGGAATACAACGTAGGAAAAAATTTCAAGCAAGAGATTGACAGATCCGGTGGCCGGATAGACCAGGATAAATGGTTCCTCTTCGCTAGAAAGAGCGGCGAAGCCATGGACTGGCTAATCGACAAGATGACCAAGGCAGGATACACACCATTTCTCGAGATTGGGGTGGTTGATCCCGATGGAATCATATCTACTTTTCCGGGTGCACATTGCTTCGCTAAGAAAACGATGAAAAATGTGGCTATGTCTCAGCCACTTGTCGTGAAGACCCTGGCCGAATGCGCCCAGGCGGCCGGTGTGCAGATACATTACAAAACGATAGCTAAACAACTCATCCGTGATAACAATGACGGCCAGGTGAGCGCCGTCATCGCAGAGAATTCAGAGGGACGATACATAAAGTATACCGGGTCGAGGGGTATTGTCCTGGCTACCGGTGACTTCTCAAGGGATAGAGAGATGGTTTCCAAGTATTGTCCGGAAGTTCTTCCACTGATTGACACTACGCCGGTGGATTACGACACACAGTATGCTTTTGGAGGTATCTATGCCGGGGACGGACACAAAATGGCCCTGTGGGCAGGCGCTGCATGGCAGCAGGTGGTGCCCAACGCCCCGATGGTAGTTGGAGGGGCGGGACCGGCACCGCAACCGTATGGTTGTTTCAAAGGGTTGCTGGTGAATAAAAACGGATTGCGATACTGTAACGAGGACGTCTCGGGAGCGTTGCCAGGTTTGATACAGTTGCGTCAGCCGGAAATGAAAGTGACCGCGATATGGGACTCTACTTACGCAGAATGGATGGCGCCCTGGCACCCGCAAGGGACACGCTATGGTAGCCCAGGACGAAAGATCGAAGATGTCGTAGCGGAATGGGAAGCCGAAGTTCAGGCCGGCAGAATGTCGAAAGCAAACTCCGTTCATGACCTTGCCGTCAAGCTCGGCCTGGATACCAGTGTTCTCCAGACGACTGTCAACAGGTATAACGTCTTTTGTGAAAATGGCGTGGATGAAGATTATTTCAAACGGAAGGACTTGCTGGTACCTGTGAAGAATAGTCCTTTTTATGGACAAACAAGCAATACGCCGAGGCTGTTAGTAGTGTGTGGCGGACTGCGTACGAATATCAAGATGCAGGTACTCGATAAAAAAGATGAAGTTATTCCGGGTCTGTATGCAGTTGGAACTATGGTTGGTGATATGTTTGCTAACTATTACACTTACATGCCTTCAGGAATTAACCTTGGCGCCACATGTTTAACTTTTCCATTTCTAGTTGGTCAAGAGATCGCTAACCATTAAATCAATTAATGTACTATAAATAGATATGAACAGCCCCGATGATGGGGAATCGGGAGGTCGTTTCTACCAACTCGACTCTGAGACTTCACTATAATTAATGCGTAAAAATGCTTGTTGGATGAAGCACGTCGTTGTTTCAGGTGCAGCTCGAGTCTCTCCCGTCTCCAGGAAAAATAAGAAAGTCTCCGAACTACCTCGGGGACTTTTTCAGTAGGAGTACCTGTTGAATGCCTGCGGATTGGCGGGGTCAGGGATAATAGTATCCGCACTTATGAATCTAATCATGGTTGCATCATAGTACCTCGCCCCATAATAGTAAAGCCCGGTAGTATTGGTGAAGTGGCTGTGAAAAGATTTTCTAATTTAGATTGTCAATTATTTAAACATTTTCTGTTAAACTCTATTTATCATCCTTTACGAGTATCGCTACTATCACATAGTTAAAATAATCACCACCATGTTCTATTTCTCCTGCGGCTTCAATATAACCTGGGCAAGAAACTTTAACCTGGAATTTGAATTTAAAAGCTGGAAGGGATCCTGTTCCACTGAAATCACCATTTTCATCTGATATTTCTTTTATAACGCAACTTTTACAATCGGAATACTGAAAATCTTTTTCTTCACCTATTTTAATACTTACGTCTTTGAAAGGAACAATCGTCATATCTTTATTGATATTTTCAATAAGGCTTTCTAGCTCCTGTAGTATATCATTATATGTAGCAACGGATACTATGTATATCTTGCTAGTAGCATCTTCAGGCGCATCAATCCATTTATATACTTTACCCTCTACATGAATGCCACTATCACCGATAGGAATACTGCACTGGCATGAAATTAACGTTGATAAAGTGAGTACCACAATAACTATCGTAATTTTTTTCATTTTATCCTTTGTTCGATCTCTGGATATTCATCTATTCTAATATATTGTATTATGTGGCTATAATCTCTTCAATTTACTGACTATGTTTAAACTCATGGAAGTACTCCATAACCTGTTACTAGTCATAATATTCTTTCAAGCAGCCACTCAAGCCAAAACGGGGTAATTTTTTCAGATGATATGCCGGCATATTTTTTAGCATCGCGTTCACTTGGGATGGAATTATATGCTTTTTTATGGTCCCACCTAATGGCTAGATTAAAGATATAACTAATGCTATAATCCAAATACCAAGATATGGTACCTGCTTCCATCTGTTCTGCATAATGATAGCATTCTTCTCTAATTACTTTCCCTAAGTAATCTGGAGCCATGTGTTGATATCTGATTCTCACATTGCCCCATTTTAAAAACCATAACCTATTTCCAGTACTCATAGCAAAAGCACCACCAATAATATCCGCTGCAGGTGAACCTTCTGCAGCTAAGACTGTTGGTATAGGATCATCCATGAGCTCGGTATATGTATCCATATAGATGGTGAAACTAGCGTTAGAATCGTAGATTTCAGTAATGTGAAAATCATAATCCGAACTTTCTAGCAATTCTGTAACCCCTGGATCTCCACTGCGAAATTTTCCATATGCAATGAGGGTATCAATATCCTCCCCGAGGGCCCTTGCTATCGCGACTAATCTCATATAATCACCTGAAGCCAACGCTGCATCAATATCTTCTACGTCAACTCCGCTAATAAGTACATCATGCCCGCTCGGGTCTATATACTTCAGCGGATTATTCAGGCAGTAGGAGTACCTGTTGAAGCTCTGCGGGTTGGCAGGATTGGGAATAATGGTATCCGCGCTGATGAACCTTCCCATGCTCGCATCATAATATCTAGCCCCATAATAGTAAAGCCCTGTATCATCCAGTCTTTGCCCTGTAAAGAGCCTGTCCGTGGGGAAATTTTCGGGACTATTTCGGCAGACTCCGAATGGGTAGTATTTCATGGTGCCGTTGGCAGATCCGTACTCATCAGTGACCAGGGACGTACCGCTCAGGTGGTCCTGGGGTAGTTACTCGGAGCCTTCCAGTTCGCCGCTGCTGGCGCCGTCAATGTTGAATTCAACGTCGCCGGCGGTCATTTCCCCGGTTACTTCACTGGCGCCCGACACATTCAATTTTACATCTCCGGCTGCAATATCATCCAGTTCGAGCAAGCTCGCACCGGAAAGCTCGAAGTCGATACCGGCACGGGAGCTGTAATCTTTGAAAGAGCATTCAGCCGCGCCGTCCAGTTTCAAGGCGCGCAGGTGAGGCACGGTGATAGCAGCTTTTGCGGTCACGTTCACGTACTGGGCTTTGGCCAGGCCCATCTTCAGAGTGTCATCTTCCTTCTTTACTTCCAGGTTCTCCATGATATTATCATCGGCAGTTACGCTGATAGAGAAGGAATCCGCGCAGGTAATCGTCACCAGGAAAGGTCCGTCGATAGCGATAGCGGAAAAGTCATCGATGGCGAATTCCTCGGTCTTCAGTTCCCCGGAACCCTTGACCAGGACGGTGCAGGCGGAAACGGGCAGGGAAACAACCAGCAGCAGCACCAATATCAGCAACAACGTTTTTTTCACCGTTCTTCCTCTTGTGGATTACTACGGGATGAAACGGGCGATTCAGTCGATTACGACGTTTCAGACAATACGCTCTATTCCAGGTAGAAATATTAATTATGTCAATACTCCAGCTACGAGAATGCTGAAGTGGCAAGTTAACTAAAAATAAGGAAACCGCTTATGGTCATTAAAGAATCTTGAAGGTTTTTAAGACATGTTCAAAATCTTTCTTTACATGATCATTGTAGGAATCTATGTCCGTATATACAGATATTTCCCATATTAAACCTTTATAATCAAAAAATATGCTTCTATATATTACAAATTCAGGATCACGTGGTTTTTTTACTACATATGCATCTTTAGGAACAGGCTTCGTTGTATAGGAGAGAGTAACCTCGTGTCCTTCTATTCCTGCTATAACTACATCGTGCCGCTCCTCTATTTTGAAATCTTCTTGGGCATTTCCTGGAGCACGCGAAATATGGTCTTCCACAACGGTCATTACGCTAGGATAGCCTTCTGCAGTCTTTTGTATGTATATATCTATTTCGTTAATAAAACCCTTATAGAAATCTTCTGTAGGAATACCATTTAACCCGACAGTCGTATAAGTATACCTTGGCATGAACTGTGATTGAATTTCGTAGTATGCAGGATATTCGAAAGAGAAGGATGGTATGCATTTATCCGGTGTAATGAAGGTTTGATAGTCATCACCCCCCGTATACTCCATCGGTTTGTATGTTATCACTTTATGGTTACCACAACTAACTAACGAAAACAACATCACGATTAGTAGTAAAACGTGAAATACAATGACCAGCCATGTTAATCTACAATTACTCATGTATAATTAATGATACTCCTTACCTTAAGTGTCCAAAGACGATATATTAGTAAGGATAATACCATAAAAATAGAGCTTGCATATAACAAATAGGTCCCTCATCTTGATCCGGCATGTCCGGGTGGTTGTAACCATTGTCGCTCCATTTTTTATTCTTTATATCACCAAGGTAAGAAGGATGATAAATATTAGACCATGTGCGGACGAGGTCAAATTTGGGATCAACATTAGCAAATACATTACTTGGATCATATGAACCGGTTAAGGCATAGTAAACAGCATGTTGATAACCATAAGCGCAGGATTCTTCGAATATCGAATTAGTGAAATAACCATGAATAGCCATTAATACATGAAACGCTTCATGTGCAATATACGATGCCAATTCAGCAGTACTGCGACTTTGCAAATCTGTATTAAAGAATATTCCTAGTGGTATTACTTTGCCATAATAAAGTGTTCTTGGAGCACACCCAACGAAATCATGACCATTATATGTATTTTGCCATTGAATTGTAATTATCCCTTCGTAATCCTCCAATGCTTGAGCAAGATCTGGCGCGACTTTAACGAGGTCCATCCAAGCCGCAATTAGCTGCCATGTTTCTGTGGGAAGATGTTTTAAAGCCCATATCCAATCCCGAAAAGTCCAAGAGTCTAAGTCCTTAGTATTGATCCCACCAATTTCTACATCATGCCCACTCGGATCAATGTACTTCAATGGATTATTCAGGCAGTAAGAATACCTGTTGAAGTTTTGTGGATTTGCCGGACCAGGTACTATAGCATCCGCGCTGATAAACCTCCCAATCGTGGCATCATAGTAACGGGCGTTGTAGTAGTAGAGCCCGGTATCATCCAGTCTTTGCCCGGTAAACTTGATATCGGTGGGCACATCACCGGCCCTTGTCCCACCGAAGGGGTAGTACTTAATGGTGCCCAGGGAGGTGCCGTTATCAGAAGTCATTAATGACGTGCCGCTGAGGTTTCACATGGACGAAAACCAGAGGAGATATGATATAATGGCACAACAAGGGGTTTTTCTAATATGCACGCAGTCGAAGCTAGTCACCTGGTAAAGGCATTCGCGGATAAGGTCGCGGTGAACGACCTGTCTTTTTCCGTGGACCGGGGGCAGGTGTTCGGGATGATAGGGCCGAACGGGGCGGGCAAGACGACGACCATCAGGATGATGATGGACATCATCAAGCCGGACTCGGGCGAGGTGACCATCCTCGGGGAGAAACTGGGCGCAGCCACCAAGAACAAGCTGGGCTACCTGCCCGAGGAAAAAGGTATGTACAAGAAGCTCAAGGTATCGGAATCGATAGCCTACCTAGCTTCGCTGAAGGGCATGGACAGAAGCACCATCGGCGCTAAAGCGGACGAACTGCTCCAGAAAATCGGGATGCTGGACACGAAGAAGAAAAAGATAGAGGAAATGAGCAAGGGGATGGGGCAGATTATCCAGTTCGTCACGACCATCATCCACGACCCTGAGCTTATCGTCATGGACGAGCCGTTTTCCGGGCTCGACCCGGTGAATACCGAGCTACTGAAAGGGATGCTGCTGGAACTGAGAAACGAGGGCAAGGCGGTAATCCTGAGCACGCACCAGATGAACCAGGTAGAGGAACTGTGCGACCGCGTGCTGATGGTGAATCACGGGAAGGCCGTCCTGTACGGCGAACTGGGCGAAATAAAGTCTAAATACAAGGGGGACTCAATCCTGCTGGACGGCGAAGGTGACACCGGCGAGATAGCGGGGGTCAGCGACAAGCGCAAGCGCAGGGGCTATATAGAGCTGCTGCTGAACGGCGAAAGGACGCCGCAGCAAATTCTGGAGCAACTGATGGGCCGGGGCGTAAAAATAAACCGATTCGAGATAGCTACACCGTCGCTCAATGAGATATTCCTGATGGAAGCGGGTAAGAAGTCGTGAACAAGACGCAGTTGATATTCAGGCAAGAATTCCTGCGGACGATAAAGCGGGTTGGGTTCATCATCATAACGCTAATCGTACCCGTGCTGGCGCTGATAGCTATCGGGGTATTTCAACTCGTAAACTCGATTATCGAGCCATCGGAAGTGGAAACGTCCACAATCGGGTATGTCGACGAGGCCGGCGGGTTCAATGAATACACTTCGCAAGGGGCGATAGAACTGGTCCGCTACGATACACAGGAAGACGCGACCGGAGCACTGATAAGCCGGGACGTGAAGGAATATTTCGTCATTCCGCAGGACTATATGTCCACGGGATTGGTCAGTCACTTTACACTGGAGAAACAGCCGGAGGCCCCCCAGACCACCGTGTCCGCAATCAAGAGGTTCCTGACGAGCAACATGCTGGCCGATAAAGTACCCCAGACGACGATAAACGTGATAGACGCGCCGCTGTACCTGTATACCACGAGACTGACAGAGACCGGCGACGTGGCCACGGAACAGGGCGGATACGGCAATATCATCGTGCCGGGGATTTTCAGCTTTTTACTGGCGTTCTCCATTATTTTCACATCCAATCACATGCTCTCCGGGCTGGTGGAGGAGAAGGAGAGCCGCCTGATAGAAGTACTGCTGTCATCCGTTTCCACGCGGCAGCTAATCACGGGTAAGGTACTGGGGCTGGGAGCCGCCGGACTGCTACAGGTGGCAATATGGCTGATATCGCTGCCGCTGCTGCTGAACCTGGCTTCATCAAGCTTCGGGGGATTTTTCAGCTCGATACAACTGCCGGGCAACTTTATAGTGCTGGGGCTGGTGTATTTCGTCCTGGCGTACCTGTTCTTCGCCGTAATGGCGGCCGGCATCGGGGCCATCAGCAGTAAGACCGAGGAAGGCGCGCAACTGATAACGATGATGACAATGCCGATGTTCATTCCCTTCTGGTTCGGCTCCCTGCTTTTCATGTTCCCGAACAACCCGATATGGGTAGTCCTCAGCGTGTTTCCCATCACGGCGCCGGTGACAACGATGCTGAGGCTGGGCGTGAGCGACGTCCCCGCGTGGCAACTGGCGTTAAGCCTGCTGGTGCTGGTACTTTCAATCCTCGGCGCGTTGTACCTGGCAATCAAGGTCTTCAGGATATACCTGCTGATGTACGGGAAGAGGCCGAAGCTGGGAGAGATAATCCGCAGTATCAGGAGCGAGTAGGCAGTATTGTTATTGCCCGTCCTTTCCCGATTACATCGGGAGCTACGACCGTAAATGGATTGGGAATTGTCTGTACAGGAACAGCTTTTGTTTTCAGGCCAAAGAAGGTATCTTTACCGATAGTTTCAGTTATGTTTTTTCCCACCCGCCCTCCCAGTAATGTAAGAAGGGGTTGCATCCCTTCTTGAGCTTCCCTGCCGGGGGTAAGTGTAGTCACCCCCAGCAGCGTATCAAGTACGGGGCAAGCTCGTGGGAAGGACGGGGATACGAGTGCC
>JAFGCW010000019.1 GCA_016932435.1 Dehalococcoidales bacterium
CCCATGACACCTCCAGATTCGTTTATTCTATCTCTTCTTTCGGTGTCCGTTCTATTAGACCACGGCACCTCTCTTTTTTAAGGAGAGGAGATAATTCGTAACAGAGGTGAGGTTAAAAAGAAAAAACTGATACTGGAATACATAGAAATGTATTTATCTGTATTGATAGATATTTGTAAGAGCGTACCGACCATATCGATACGCTCTCAAACAATCTTTAGTATTTGGCGTAAACGGGAACAAGGTTTTTGTATTTATTGACCAGCTTGTTCCAGTCTTTGGGCAGGGGCAGTTTCTTGGTGACGTATTCCTGCCACTGTATCCAGGCGCCGGAAGCGACGTAGATGCCGCCGGGACCTCCCGCCACGAGGATAGTGATATGTTCCGGGTCGGGAGCAAACGGGCCCTGCGGCGCTCCCGTCATGAAATCCTTCATGATGTATTCCTTAAGACTCTTCTTGGTATAACCTCCCTCAGCGAGTATATCCGCCGAACCAGGAGGAAGGACGAAAATATACATACTCGGTCTTTTAACGGCGTTTGCCATCGCGTCGGCCATCGGTACGGCACCGGGCTGCCATGGGAACGTCCAATTGAAGACATTAGGGAACAGGACGGAGATAGTGCTGTCCTCCTTATCAAAGCCGTGTTCGACGTGGAATGGTTCCCAGGGACTGGCTTCTTCGTTTTCGGCTATCACCATGGTATATTTACCCGGATTGCCGAAGGAACCGGCGTCTTCAACTCCTTTACGGACACCGCCGATGTTATTGACGATAAGGCTCATGGCACGGCCGATGGCGGCATTGGCGATGATGCCCGGGCTGAGAGGGCCGATGCCTGAATTGACGTGGATATCTCGGCTTGCCGGTCCGCTCAGTATCCAGAACGGCACCCACGAACCCTGGCTGTCCTGGTAGTTATCCCACCTTGTCGCTCGCTCGGAGAGAGCTTCGGTCCCGGCGATTATCGCCGGAAGGTGAGTTGGCAGGGCTCCCGCCATCACGGCGTTGACGGCTATCTTCTCGACCGTGGCTTTCCCGCGTAAAGGACCAAGCGTCGTGACCAGATGGTCGGGCGGCAGGTCCGTCCCTGCCAGCATTTCCTTTACCGCTTCCTCGGTGGGAGGGATAACCGGAAGCCCGTCACTCCAGCCGCGGCGGTAGTAGAACTGATTCACTTCCTGCAGCGAACCGCGGAAGAACAATCTTTGCGGCTTTTCAGGCTCTTTCGATTTCGGCGATTTTTCTTCTTCGGTCAACGGCCGGATTAATTCGTCGATAATAGTATCCAGCAGGGGATCGATACCGGCTTCCACTTCTTCGGGGCTGTCCATGTTATCGACAAGCTCCTCGGAATGAAGCGAGTCCCAGACAATCCTGATGCCGGGCATTCCCTTGGCGGTGACCGCCGAGTTTTCTTCGACGAGATAGGTCTGGTTGGTAACCGGCACGGCCGGTTTTCCCATTTTTTCGACTTCGATGCCATTGTACACAAGGTACTTCGCGCAGGTCGATCAGTTACCGACAAGCAGGATGGCGGCATCGATTCCTTCCGCCCACTTGATGAACTCATCTTTTAGGTCGGTTTCGATAACGTTGACATTCTGGTCGGTGGAATCGAAGAGAACGGTCTTTATACCGGGGTATCTTTCTTGCAGTTTCTGGCCGATGGTCTTCGTCATCTGTTTCGATGCCTGCTTGAAATTCTGGAACAGGCCGATTGTTTTGCCCTCCAGGGTATCCAGCCGGGGCGAGATACCCTGCACCGGTACCGGGTCCGATTCCGCCCACGGATTGAGGACTTCATATTGATTTGTATCACTCATTGCAGCAACTCCTTATATAACCAAATTATACTATTTAAGAGTGAGAGAGCTACATGTAAATCGTTACTTTTCACCCTCACCCCGTATCAAGTACGGGGCATGCTCTAACCTCTCCCGTTAATGGAGAGAGGAAAAACTGAACCTTACCTAACCTCTCCCGTCAAGAAAGAGGAATATCCTGATCGATAGTAAGTGATGTTACTCAGAGATTTTCTAATTAATATTCGTCTATTATTTATCTTCGTAATGGTCCTTCACCCATTCCAGGTCTGATCTTGCCTTACCCCAGCCGACGTCGTTCTGGGGGAATCCAGCAGGTCCGGAAGCACTCGCCATCGCTTCTCTCCGTTTCCTGGCTTCTTCCTCAATCCTCTGCATTCCTTCTTTCGTAACGTAATTCACCAGGGTATCACCGTGTCGTCTCATTTCTCCCTCGGGGTCATCGGTGAAGGGCAGAACGAACAGAACGTCATCCTCGATCCCTTTCTTGAGTCGCTGCCCCAGTTCCACCGGGTCCATTCCCTGGGCATGTATCTGGCGGAGATGATCGATCGTTTTTTCATTAACATGGTATCCGGTATTCTTAAGGTGCTCCGGTCGTGTGTAGACGGCTTCACCGATGTTCGAATTAATATTGGTAGGACATAAGCAGGTTACGCCGATACCGTAAGGCTTCAACGCGCTCCAGTAGCATTCCATCAGCATGTTCACACCGGCCTTGGCTACAGAGTAGGGGGTGCAGCCGGGTGACGCGAGGAATCCACCCCATGAAGAAACGGCGGCTATGTGACCTCCTTTTCCTGCCTTAATCATCCGGGGAACGAAGATCACCATACCATTGACGACGGCATCGAGGTCGACACCAACCACCCAGTCGTAATCCTCGAATGTCGAAGCTTCGGCCGGACCGAAGGTATTAACTCCGGCAGTCTGTATTACAAGTTGGGGCGGTTCACCGTATACCTTCTCAACTTCGTCTGCTGCGGCTATATAGGCTTCGCGGTCGGTGAGATCCAGCTTAATAGCATGAACTTCCGCTTTTTTCTCCTTGAAGTAGGCCATTGCTTCATCAAGGTGGTCCTGTCGAACATCGACTATTACTACTTTGCAGCCCGCTTCAGAGAAGACTTTGGCTTGACCTAGGCCGGCGCCGGAAGCTCCTCCGGTAATAAACGCAACTTTTCCGGCAAAATCCTTCATTTTATCTACTCCTTTTTCTATACAATCCTAATTAAGAGTAGTATATTCCGTGATGCAAAATCAAATAAAAGGCGAACAAATCCGGTACCGAAATATGATTTGACAGTTACGTTCAATAATAGTATATTTACACTCAGTATATTAACAAATAAATATTCTCTGATTTACGTAACCTGGCTGTTGAGAAATAGAAAATGGTGCGTAAACGGTGTCCCGATTACAATCGGGACCGAGGGTACAGATGGAAACGTCTGTGCCTCCCGTGTTCGGAAAGGAGAAAAGATAGAAAGTTATGCTCTAAAGCACCTCCTTCCGAGGTGCTTTTTTTATTGGTCAGACATACCCAAATGGAGCTAAAAATAATCTAGAGCGAAAGGAGAGAATCGATGGAAGCCTATTGCGTCAAATGCCGTGCCAAAAGAGAAATCAAAGACCCGAAGCCAATCACTATGAAGAACGGCAAGCCTGCAACACAGGGAGTATGCCTGGTATGCAACACGAAAGTGTTCAGAATCGGGAAGGGTAACTAGGTGAACAGACCAGAATAAATAAAAAGGGAAAAGAGTCACATGCTAATGAAAAAATGGATCCGGTATTTTACCATACTCGCAATCATCGCCACGATGGTACTTGGAGTGGCAGGTTGCGAGTCATCCGAAGAATCTGTTGAAGATGACTCTTCAACAACCGAAACGAGTCAATCCTCCGCAGGTAAACTAACCATTATTAAAGGAGATAATAAAGTAACCTACACCGTAGAAGAAATAAAGGCCATGCCTGCCGTGGAAGGCTGGGGCGGTATCATGAACAGCTCCGGCGTCATCAGCGGTCCATTCAAACAAAAAGGCGTGGAATTAATGAATCTCCTGGACAAGGTGGGCGGTATTTCAGACGGTGACGCCATTCGAATTACGGCGAAAGATGGTTATTCTATGACCTACTCATACGACCAGGTAGCAAACGGTAATTTCACTACGCTCGATTGTTCTACCGGTGAAGAGGTCTCTCACGGTGAACTGACCTGTATCATTTCTTACGAAGAGGACGGGGCTGCTTTGACGGACAAGAATGGGCCTTTAAGGATAGGAATACTGAACAGCAATACCCAGGTTACCGAAGGGCACTGGTGGATAAAGTGGGTGGAGGAGATAGAGGTTGTCTCGGGAGAAAAGACCTGGAGTCTCAGGCTTGAAGGTTTTCTCACCGAAGACGTGGATCCGGGTTCGTTCGAGTCGTGTTCGGCTCCCGGCTGCCATGGCGCTACCTGGAGTGACGACGAAAACAGGTTATGGGAAGGGGTTCCTCTCTGGGTGCTTGCCGGAAGAATAGACGATGATAATCCTCACAGCAAAGAAGCCCAGGCTTTTAACGATGCCGTTGCCAATGCCGGGTATGAAGTCGAAGTTATCGCGGCAGACGGATATTCTAAGACGTTTTCCAGCATAGATATCAAGCGAAACGACGACTATATCGTCAGTTTCCGCCGTGATGGGGAAGCGCTGCCGGACAATCAGTGGCCGTTAAGACTCGTGGGGCCTGAATTAACCAAAGGCGAGATGGTCGGGCAAATAACGACAATCAAGGCTAATCTACCATCGTCCGTTGAGGATCCTGAGTGGACCCTCTGTCTGAAAGGCGCGTTAAACGAGGACATTACCCCGAGTTATTTCGCGGCTGCGTACGAGGACTGCCACGCAGCGACATGGACCGATGATGATGGTCGTGAATGGCAGGGTATTCCTCTCTGGCTGTTCGTTGGAAGAGTCGACGATGATTTCAAGCATAACCAGAATGAACCGGGAGCATTCAATGACGTCCTCGCCGATTCCGGCTATGAAGTTGTCGTCAGCGCCGCCGACGGGTATTCGAAGACCTTGACCAGTGAACTGGTCAAGCGAAATAACGATATGATTATAGCGTTCATGCGTGACGGAAGTCCGCTTCCCGAGAACCAGTATCCGCTCCGGCTTGTCGGTCCGGAACTTACCAAAGGCGAAATGGTCGGACAGATAGTCTGCATAGAAATTGTATTCCCGTAGACAAACTACCCAGACAGGAAAGATACTATTTAAATGAGAAAACTGGTCTACTACCTGTGTATACTGGTGGCTTTTAGCAGTGTGGTCCTGGTACCGGGCTGTAATTCAGAAAGTGGAACGAAAACAGAGATGCTGGTGCTGAATGCCGGCAGTCTCATGATACCCATGGAACAACTGGAGAAAGAATTCGAGTCGATTCATCCCGATATCGATCTTAGATATGAAGGACACGGCAGCATCCAGGTAATCAGGCATATTACGGAAATCGGCGATGCTGCCGATGTTGCGCTGGTGGCAGACTATTCTCTTATACCCCTTTTAATGTATCCGGCGACGATGGAAGACGGGCAACATTTTGCCGACTGGCATATTCAGTTCGCATCGAACCAGCTTGGAATTGCCTATACGCCGGAAAGCGCTTATATGGAGGAGATCACCATCGATAACTGGTACGACATATTCAGGAAATCGGATGTCAACATCGGATTTTCCGATCCACGCCTCGACGCGGTCGGCTACCGTTCGTTAATGCTGCTTCAGCTTGCAGAAGATCACTATCATGACGGACTGATATTCGATGATGTCATAGGTGTGAACTTCAACGCCAGAATCCGTTCAATTCAGGAAGGTTCCGACTATGTTATTACGGTGCCGGAGTTACTGGAATCGAAGAATGACCGGATATATCTTAGAGGTTTCAGCGTCCAGCTATTAGCTTTACTCGAATCGCATCAGATAGATTATGCCTTTGAATATGAAAGCGTAGCGTTACAGCACGGCTTGAAGTTCCTTCCCCTTCCTGGCGAGATAAATCTGAGTGAAGAACGCATGGCTGCTGAATACAAGAGAGTAACAGTGAAACTCGATTATCAACGTTACAAGACGGTTACTCCGGTTTTCGAAGGACTTCCTATCATATATGGAGTCACCATTCCGGCGAGTGCTCCTCACCAAGAGGAAGCAGAATTATTTGTAGAATTTCTGTTGGGCGACAAAGGCCAAAAGATACTTGCAGATAATCACCAGCCGGCTATAATCCCACCCCTCTCAGATAATCCGGATGGTATTCCGCAAAGACTGAGCGAATTTTTGAAATGACAGATCCGTATTTCGAGCAGTCTACGAATACTGATACAGGCTTCGGAGGATTTCCGAAGCCTGTTTTTTTGTGAAGATGATTTAACTCTGTTGTTTATCACGGATAATGATACCGTACATCACCGGGATAACGAGGAGAGTCAGAAGTGTAGAACTGAAGAGTCCACCGATAACGACTATCGCCAGTTCGGCTGAAAGTACAGTACCTTCACCAAGACCGAGTGCGATTGGCAGCATGGCAATCATTGTTGTCAATGCGGTCATGAGGATAGGACGCATCCTTGTACGGCCTGATTCAACCAGGGCATTATACGTACTCATACCGTCTTTTCTGAGTTTTTCTACGAGATCAATCAGTACAATAGCATTGGTCAGAACTATCCCTACCAGCATTAATATACCCATTAGAGACGAAACACCCAGAGGTTGACCGGCAATAAGCAGTCCAATCATAGCGCCGATCGAAGCAAGCGGCAGGCTTATCATTATAATAAGCGGTTTCATCAGCGACCTGAATGTTATCGCTATCACCGCGTATGCCAGTACAACCGCAATAATAATCGCAATGAACATTCCGGAAAATGATTCCTGCATCATCTCCATTACGCCACCCATGGTCACCTCGACACCTTCAGGTAGAGACATAGCGTTTATTTTCTGCTGAACGGCCATATTCACCGCGCCGATATTTTCTTCGGTAATGATACCCGTGATGCTGGCCGCAAGTTTTTCATCGACACGCTGGATGTTTGTCTGCTGTACGCCGATAGATACGTCGGCAATGTCACCAAGTTTTACAGAATCAGGATATCCTATCAGAAGCCCCTTCGCTGTTTCAATGTTGTTAAGTCGAGGTACGATTCCATTCAGATAAATTTCATAGACTTCATCGTCAATAGTAACGCTGGATACTGTGCTTCCCATCGACATCATCATGAATTCCTGGTTCATCTGAGCCATATTCGACACGTCGAGACCGGAACTCATCATTTTAGCCATGTCCGGGGTTATATTGAGTTTCGGTTCGGTACTTGATAACACGAGTTCCAATTCAGCAAGTCCTTCAACGTCCTGGATTTCATCGAAAAGATCTTTACTTACGGTGGCGATATCTTCGTAATTATCACCGCGTACGGAAATATCGAGACCCGAACCCATCATAGCGCTGGACATCGCATTCCCGGACGACACGGAAACGGTACTACCTTCGACCAGCCCCTGGAGACTTTTACGCAATTCGGATGCCACCTGTTCCTGGTCGGCTTCCTCTCCGAGGTACACAGTGATACTGGCCGTATTACTTCCGCCACCCGTCATGGAACTGAAACTGCCGATGAAAGAACTCGAACTGCCGGCGCTGGTGAAGAAAACCCTCGAATCGACCTTATCCTTTATCGCCTGTTCTATTTTCGTGGCAGCCTGTTCAACTTCTGTAAGGTTTGATTCCTTGGGAAGTTCAAGAGTGACAGCTACCATTTTCTCGCTCATCTGGGGTATGAACGCGGTGCCGATTATCGGTGCCAGTGAGAAACTACCGAAAAATAATATCACGGCTGCAGTGATGGTTATTCCCCTGTGGTTCAATGCCCATTTCAGTACCGGAAGGTAAAATCTCTGGTACCAGGTAATCCTGTCTGTTTCTTCTTTAGATTGAGATACCTTGAAGTTCGACATTGGAGGTATAACCATCAAAGCGACTATGAGAGAAGCGATAAGGGCGGCTGTCATGGTGAGAGCAAAAGGCATAAACATTTCGCCGATAAGTCCGCCAATAAACGCGATTGGAATAAAGATGACCACTGTGGCAATAGTCGAGGAAGTAATCGGAGTGGCTACTTCCCTGACGCCATTGATGGCAGCTTCCCTGAATTCTTCTCCGTGCTGCATACGGCGGTAAATCACTTCAAGGACAACGATGCTGTTATCGATGACCCTGCCGACGGCAATAGCCATGGCGCTGAGTGTAAGAAGGTTAATAGTAATACCGAGAAATCGCATCACAAGGAAGCCTATCAATAGACTTAAAGGTATGGAAATCGCGGTCACCATCGATGCCCTGAACGCCATGAGGAAGATAAACACAACGATCACCGCCAGGGCGAAACCGATAACGGCATTGCGTACCAGGTCTCCTATGCTGTTTTCAATGTATTCCGACTGGTCAAGGACAGTGACAAGCTGGACTCCATTCTGGAGGTCCGGTTCTAACTCGTTTAGCTTGTCGATTATGGCGTTGGCAACCTTAACGGTATTAGCATCGTTTTCTTTTGTAACACTGATAGTAACACTTGTTTGCCCATTGGTCCGGCTTACTGTAGTTCCGGTAGGAAGTCCCAACATTACCTCGGCAATGTCACCCAGTCTGGTGTCCTGATTTATCAGGAGATTATTCAGGTTTTCCATTGATTGATACTGATTTCCGCCAACAATCGCTGCTACCTGTGACATGGCGATTCCTGAATCGTTTATTTTATCGATGTCCAGGTTAACTATGGCTTTCTTGTTACTGCCGCCATCAACACCAACATGATATACGCCATCGATGGCTTCAATCTCGGGGATAATCTCATTATGTGCTATTTCTTCGAGTTTTGCCGGCAGCATGTCACCGGTAAGACTTACCACTACCACCGGCATCACGTTGATATCGATAGCGAACAGCCTTGGATTTTCGTCAAGTTGAGGGATGGTGGAAGGAAGGTTGCGTACTTCAGCCGGCAACGGAAGTTCTTCAAGGTTTTGACGGATAGTATCATTTACCTTATTCATGTCCGTACCATATTCGAATACGGCGAATGTGAAAGTCGATCCTTCACTCGCTGTCGAGATAAGCTGGTCCAGTCTATCAACACCGGATACGGCACTCTCAACCTTTACGGTGACAGCATCCATTATCGTTTCCGGTTTTTCCTGGGGATACACGGTAATGATACTTGTCATCGGGAACTCGATATTGGGAATCATCTCCATCTGGAGGGCAAGCGTCGACCAGATAGATACACCCGTAACAAAAATGATGACCAGAAATGTCAGCCATCGTTTTTTCATTGCGATTTTTGTCAGCCAGGACATAGCGTTACTCCTTACTCTTTAGTGTCTCACTATTATTTTTCTTTTTCTGATTCGGATTGGAGCATATCTTTAAATCCACTCAGCATCTGGTTGGCTCGGGTTAACATCTCAGAAACAGTATCAGCTTTCAGTAGGAGTATGCCATCGCCGATAGGCCCCCCGCTGAAAACCATTATTTTTGTCGAATGCGACAGGTCCAGGTCTTTTCGTGCTTCGGCAGGGATAACTACCTGCCCGCGTTCACTAATAGTAGTGGCGCCGTAAAACCTGGGTATTCCTTCTTCTGTTAAATGTCTGTGTAGCATCTTCGTGCACTCCTACAAGTCTCAAGGTATGATAAGTATGAATAATCATACTTATATAATAATAAATTAACTGACTCAATCATTCAATATACAAATGAATATATATTGGTATAGTAAAATCAGCCTTTCGTATACTGACACGCTGTTCAGTATATGACTGTCTTTAAAGCATACTAGATTTTCCTGCCGGTATATATCCAGATTAATATTGGCAGGATATCATCTATTTATTAGTAACTGGACTATATTTGTCAGGTATTTATCACATAATTACGATATTGACTTATCGTACCCCCGTATGGTATATTTAATCGGTTTTGAGTGTTGAGCGCGATTATCTTCTCTCTGCAAAAGAATTACATATTTTAAACAGTAATAAAACATGCCTGAAATATCTGTTAAACTATAAAGAATAAGCATTACGAAATAGGAGGATTTTAGGATGCGAATCAAGACCTGGCAAAGCTTACTCATTTCTCTGTTACTTCTACTCGTGCTTGCCGTAACACCGATTCTCACAGGTTGTGGCGGTGACGAAAAGGAAACGGAGACCACTACAACTACCACAACAACTACTACCACTACTCAAACACAAGTCGATGAATTTGAAGTTGTTCATGATGCCGTAAGTGATTACATGACTCACAGAGCTGGCAATATGAAGGCTTCCGACCTTCAGATGAGTATTGCCGAAGGTAATGCTCCCTACATAGTCAGTCTTCGCAGCGCGGAAGACTATGCGAAAGGACATATTCCCGGAGCTGTAAATAAGAAATTCGGTGATATCACCACTCTGCCAAAAGACGAGGACATACTGGTCTACTGTTATACCGGCCAGTCGGGTTCATTTGCCGCCGCTGTACTTGGAGTACTTGGATATGATGTACAGAATTTACGACACGGCATGGCTTCCTGGACAGATGATCCTAATGTTTATGTGTCACGGTTTGACCCGAAAACCAGCCAGGGTGATTATGACGTTGAAACAACTGCGAACACCCCTGGTACATATAGTTATCCAAAGCTGGAGAATACAACATCAAGTAACGAGGCAGATATAGTCCTTGCAGCCGCAAAAACCGTCACTCCGAAATATATTACAGCTGCTGATCTCAATATGAAAATCGCAGAAGGCGAGGATATGACTATTCTCAGCGTACGCAGTGCTGAACAGTATGCGAAAGGACATGTACCGGGTGCGATTAATATCGGAATGGATGATCTTGCCAGTAACCTTAACAAGTTAGATCCAGATAATCCGGTTTATGTTTACTGTTATACCGGACACAATGCTGGACAAGCCGCAGCTGTACTTCAAATGCTAGGATACGATGCATACAGCTTGAAATTCGGTATGTGCTCATGGTCCTCTGATCCAGAAATAAATGCTGGTGCATGCTTCGATCCGAGTACTGCAGCAAGTTACGATACGGAATAATATAATAAATAACAATCAGTTCGGGGGTTTAAATCCCCGAACTGATATTGGTTGGTTTTACGGTCACATATTTCAACGTTGAGTGAACATAAGGTAGAGTTAGCCGATGAAGAAATTACTGATATTAGCAGGTGCCTTATCCATAGCAGTAGTCATTATGGCTAGTGGCTGTGGGAACGCCCCTACCCCTCCGGGAGAAGAAACAAGTTCATGCGTTATCTGCCATTCCGATAAAGAATTACTTCAACAAACAGCCACGGTGATTGAGGAAGAGACGACCGGTGAAACAACCGGCGAAGGCTGAGGCGGCGAACTCCCTCCGTTGGAGGTTTGGGAAAAGGTTTTCCTGAAAGATGCAGATTTCCTCGAGGATACTCACGGTAAGGTAGGTTGCGTCATCTGCCATGGCGGCGACAGCAGTATATCCGAGAAGGACCTTTCCCATGAAGGAATTATTGTGGATCCTTCCTATGTCAGTTGCGAGTCCTGCCATCAGGACATCATGGAAGACGACACTCACAGTCTTCATAACACACTCCAGGGCTTCAAGACTATTCTTGAAACAAGGGGCGGAGACATGAGTGATGGCTCTACACTTATGACAGCTTTTGAAAATCATTGTGCTCAGTGCCACACAACCTGCGGTCAATGTCATATCAGCCGTCCTGAAGAAGCGGATGGCGGATTGTTGTCGAGTCACGAGATACGGAAAACACCATCTACCCAGTACAACTGCGTTGCCTGCCATGGCTCTAGAGTTGGAGATGAGTACCTGGGGCTGAATGAAGGCATCCCGGGTGATGTTCACTGGATGCAAGAAAGCATGATCTGTACGGAATGTCATGACGATGCTCTACACGGGACCGAAGGACTCGCTACTACAAGGTACGATAATCCCAATGCCGCTAAATGCGAAGACTGCCATGAGGATGTTTGGACGGATACTTCCGATAATCCTCAACACACACAGCATCTGAGTGATATCCAATGCCAGGTGTGCCATTCCATAACATACAAAAACTGCTATGGATGCCATGTGTCAATAGATGAGGCAGGATTACCATGCCGCACCAGTGAACCGTCGGTAATGGACTTTGAAATCGGTTATAATCCGATCAGGTCCTCTGAAAGACCTTACAAATATGTCGTTCTCCGTCATGTGCCAACCTGTACCGGTACCTGCGATTATTACGGCAGCAACCTGATGACATTCTTCAATGCATTACCGACCTGGAAATACGCAACACCTCATAACATCCAGCTGAATACACCGCAAAATGAAAGTTGTGAAGCCTGCCATGATAATCCTGAACTCTTCCTATCGGAAGATGATATCAGACCAGAGGAACTGGAAGCCAACAAGGACGTGATTGTCCAGGATACTTCATTTCCTTAACTACCTTCTACTATATAGTAATTATAAAAAGGAGTAGAGATGAAACTTAGCAGAAGAGAACTGTTAAAAGCTACCGGGGCTACCGCAGGTCTTGCTTTGTTTCTACCATCGAAACTTACTAACACACCTATAGATAACTCTCCCGAAAATCTTTCTGACATCGCTATGCTTATCGATGTATCACGATGCATCGGTTGCTGGTGGTGTTATGCTGCCTGCAAGAACTACAATAACCTGCCTGAGGGGATACAGCCTGAGATGGAAGATCCTCCCGAGTTAACAGAAGACACATGGACGACCCTCTTTACCTTCCAGGACAGTGATAGTCAATGGCATTCAAGAAAACACGCCTGTATGCACTGCAAAGAAGCGTCCTGCGAACTCGTGTGTCCTACGGGCGCTATCTCCCATAACGGGGCTGCGGTAGTGATCGACCAGGAATGGTGTATCGGCTGCGGTTATTGTGTACAGGCCTGCCCTTTCGGCATTCCGCATAAAGATGAGCATACCGGCACCGCCCGGAAATGTACCTTCTGTACCGAAAGGATAGAAAACGGTGAAATACCTGCCTGTGCCGATGCCTGTCCGACCGGTGCTATCGAGTTCGGTACACGTGATTCATTGCTCGAAGAAGCGAAAGCACGAGTAAATGCACTGAAAGATTCCGGATATTCAAACGCGAGTCTGTACGGTGAAACTGAGTCCGGCGGATTGCATGTCATGTATATCCTTACGGACTCACCTTCGAAACAGGGATTACCCGAAGAACCTAGAGTTGCCACTAACAACACATGGGTTAAATGGGTGAGTGGTGTCATTGCTGGTGCAATAGTGATGGCTGTGCCATTCTGGTTTATTTTTAAGAGAAAAAGCCGACAGAAGGCTGCATCGAATAAATAACCTTGTAATCAATCTTATCGGTAATTCAATAATCAGAGTACTTTTGCAACTACTTGCTGTCACCTATTTTAACCCGACCCCATATAGCGACGACTCTTGCCAGGGCATTTAACGGCTCTTTATCCGGTTTTTCATCTTGCGTTTTTTTAAAGCAGAGGGTCATAAAGTTACTCAGTATCAGTGCTCCTGCGCTGTCTATAGCCGAACGGACAGCTGCCAGTTGCGTAATAATACTTTCGCAGTCTCTTTCTTCAGCTACCATTTTCTGTAGACCACGTACCTGACCTTCAACTCTCTTCAAACGCTTTATTATTACTTCTCTTGATACCGCAATGTTTTCTTCGTCAGTCATAAGCTCCCCCGCTATTGAATTTTTAGCTTTGCTATTATTATACAATGAGTATAATTAAAAGACTACCATTTCAATCGTAATTGTAAGAATTCTTTTTTATATAAGTGGTTGACTCCTTTCAGATTCTTTGATAAACTATACCCCAGTAGGGTATTCTCTCCGGTCTAGGTATCCTACGCTCCATACTAAAATACCTTGCCTGATTGAGGGCAAGGTATTTTAGTTTCCATATAAAAAACATAGTATGACTGCCGGTTCTCGATCTGGATAATCCTTTTATTAAAAATTTGCTAATTACTATATCTGTTATTAAAACGGTAATATTAAATAGTCTTGAAAGGTAATAATTTCGCAATATACAGCCAGTCAATATAACATATCATTTCGTTTTAAATAATACACGCCTCCTAGCAGAATCGGGGTAATTCCTACAATTCCAGACAGAACTAATCTGATTACTTGTTTTTTCTCAGAGGTAAGGTTTATAATCATCCTGTTGATCTAAAGAAAATACTAAATACAATCGTAGAGAAGGAGGATGTATGGCAGAGAAAACTTATAAGTGCCTGAATCCTGTCGGTAACCAGGCGCCAGTAGACTTGAAACCACTGGCCCCGCGACTCGATACCCTCGACGGTAAAACAGTCGTTGTTTGTATCAACGCGGGAGGGGACCAGGATATTACGATACCGCTGCTAAAGGTATTACCGGAAAGGTATCCGAATATTAACTGGGACATCAAGCGGAAATTCGGCTTCAGCGCCGAATTGACAGAAGAGGAGAAAAAGACAGCAGATGCAATGATCGCCGGCGTGATATGGTGACACGGCGCTATTTGGGGACAGTTGTTCCAGGTAGCGGATGTCGAACAGGCAGGAATACCAACAGTATCACTGCTTTACCAGGACCAGGACGAATGCTTCGTACAGGCAGCCACAATGAGTGGTTCACCCTGTCTGCGTAGAGTTCACGTGTCAAGAACTCTTCCGGGTCCGGAGGATGTCGACGGCTTTCTTCCTGACCTGCTGGATGCCCTGGTAAGACCGTTAACAGAGGAAGAGAGTTTCGGCGGAGTGTTGAATGCACTGGGTGATGAAAGGATACTCTACGAAGGTACTCTGGAAGAAGCCGAGAAGGTTTATAATGAAATAGAAACTGTACCTTATCTTCGATATAGTCCGCCTGTTTCTAAATACACGGATGGTCTTCCCGTAACCGTTCCCACAGAGGAAAAAGTAAAAGAAATGCTGTCTCATACCAGCCATGCACCGGGTGAATTTATCATACATCAGAAAGATCATGGCAGGATGGTGCTCGGTATGGGCGAAGGGGCGAAGAAGGGATCTCCAGTGCTGTTCCAGCCTGTAAAACGTACCGCTACGGTTGAACAGGTAGCGGTAAATGCCGTAATGGCCGGGTGCAGGCCTGAATATTTCCCGGTGGTATTAACAATCGCTGAAGCAGGAGGTGGGGGCGGTTTTGACGGCCGTGGCAGCCAGGGATATGTCGTCAGCGGCCCTATAGCCAGGGAAATCGGAATGAACTGTGACGTGGGTATATTCGGTCCCGGCAATCCGGCTAACAGGAGTATCGGACGCGCCGCAGAACTGATGTGGCGTAATTTCGGCGGTAATATACCAAACGTGACCAATACAGGGGTAATGGGTGCTCCTTTATTCAACTGTATTCCTGAAGATGTAGACTCACTCCCGCCAGGGTGGAAAGGCCTGAACGAGGAGTATGATTAC
>JAFGCW010000020.1 GCA_016932435.1 Dehalococcoidales bacterium
GCATCGACGATGGGAGCCAGCGACGAAATCGGTGAGGCATTATCCAACTACCATATATGGTGGAAGAAGATTACGAGAGTCCTTGACCCCAACGATGTATCACCGGAAGCCGGCTCTCTGGTATAGTACCTGAATGTAAAGGATGATCGAAAAATAAAGTAAGTTAAAATAATTAGAGAAAAAATTGACACCTTCGGTCCGCTGGATTCATAACGGACTGAAGGTGTTTCTTTTGGGAAATTGACGGATAGCCTATTAACAGGCATAATAGTAATAATTGCGAATTATTGCATTATTTACCGGTTATCGGGTCTATATTTCGCTTTGAGGGTTGATTTTAAGTTCCCGGACGCAGGTATTTCGCGGGTGTTATTTTGCCGAGGAGCCATAACGTAAGAGATGTTCTTTTATTTTTACCATGTAGCGATGGTACTTTCGCTCGTCGTGTCATTTATCATTGTCGTATTAATGTGGCAGAGGCGGCAATCTCCTGCCTCCATGGCGATGCTTGCTTTAGCGGCTGCTACTTTCGTCTGGACCCTCGGGTTTCTCTTAGAAGCTAACAGCAATACGCTTGAGCGGCAACTGCTATTCAATAACATCGGCTATATCGGCTCGATGTCTGTGCCGGTCGCCTGGTTCTTCTTTTCACTTCGATATACCAATATCGGCGGTTGGTTGAGTGGCCGGAGTGTAATGCTCTTTTGCGTTATCCCGGTTGTCACTGTAGTGCTCGTTTGGACTAATCAGTGGCATCACCTGATGTGGTCTGATGAACACCTGGTAATTTCCGGAGCTTTCCTGGTAACGACCAAGATATACGGGCCGTTCTTCTGGGTTGCCCTAGCTTATAACTATATTCTGATTATCTCTGGTTCTGCCATACTGGTGCGCCGTCTGTTTATTGGTACGCCTTTGTTCACCGGGCAGGCGGTCTCATTGATAATAGCTGTCGGACTGCCGTTGCTCTGGAATATTCTCTTTATCTTTGATGTACTTCCGATACCACGTAAAGATATGACGCCGGTAATGTTCGCGGCTTCCGGGATTGTCATCATTCTGGGTGTGGTGCGTTTTCGCCTGTTGACGACCGTGCCTTTTGCGCGGGAATATATCATCCAGCAGTTGAATGATGGTATTTTCGTTTTTGATATCTCTAATCGCCTGGTAGATGTTAACCCGGCGGCGATGAACATGCTGCAGGCGGATAGAAGTATCATCGGGAAAAGGCCGGAAGAATTGTTATCGGTTTCTCCTTTATTCGGGAATCTCTCGCCGGTAGGCTTTGAAACCGTGGAATTCCGTTTGAAAGTTAACGGTGAAGACCGCTTCTACGAACTGAAAACACTCGCGATGATAGACTCTCATGAGGTGAAAATCGGCAGGCTGGTTATTCTGCATGATGTAACGGGTCGGCGGCTGGCGGAGGAACAATACAGGCTGGTCGCTGAACATACCGCCGATGTTATTTACAAGTACAGTCTGAAGGGGGGTGATTTCACCTATGTCAGTCCCTCAGCCACGCGACTATTTGGATACACAGAAACAGAAGCTATGACGTTAAAATTGGAAGATATACTCACTCCGGAATCTAACGTAAGACAATCACGAGGAATGATTGAAAGTATGAAAAACGGACAGTCCGAAGCCACCTTGTTGCTGGACGTGGTTCACAAGGACGGGCATATTATCCCTGTCGAAGTGCATGCGAGGATGGTATATGATAAAAATGGAGAGCCTTCCGAGATAGTCGGCGTTGTTCGGGATATTACCACGCGAAGGAAAATGGAGGAGCAGTTAATCATGCAGGACCGGCTGGCATCAATAGGAGCATTAACTTCCGGTGTAGCCCATGAAATCAATAACCCCCTTACCGGAATCATCAGCTTCTCGTCACTTCTGCTCCAGAAAGAACTGCCGGAGGATGTCGCACAGGATATTAAGACGATAAATGAAGAAGCCCAGCGTGCCGCGACTATCGTAAAAGACCTGCTTACTTTTTCACGAAAACAACCGCAGGAGAAACTATTAACGAATATCAATGAAAGTGTGCAGAAGGTATTAGGATTGCGCTCATATCAGCAGAAAGAAAGTAAGATTCGAGTTAATGCTGATTTAGACCCTGATTTACCGCTGGTTCTGGCAAATAGTTCTCAGCTCCAGCAGGTTTTTTTCAACGTAATTATCAATGCTGAATATTTTATGTATCAAGCCCATCAGAAGGGGGTCTTGACCATCACCACGAAAAGGGTGGATGATTGCGTTCGTGTTTCGGTGGCTGATAACGGTCCGGGTATTTCCCAAGAGAATCTCCGTCATCTTTTTCAGCCATTCTTTACGACCAAGGAAGTGGGTAAAGGAACCGGACTTGGCTTGAGTATCTGCCAGGGTATCGTCGCTGAACATGGTGGCAGGATATGGGCGGATAGCGAGCCGGGCAAGGGGGCTGTCTTCTTTATCGAGTTACCGGTATACCCGGGATCGGAAGCAGATTTGAATCACAGATAATACCGGGGTGAAAGGTGGGTAATAATATAAGGATACCCGTTTTTTCATCAGGTCATTTCTAGTTCAATGCCGTGTTGAAGAAATCCCTGACTTTTTTCATGTATTCTTCCGGATATAATTTATAAGACCGTGTATGCGCGGTCTGCGGGACAATCCAGAGCCGGTTTTCCGGGGTATTCGATGCCTCGAACAGGCGTCTCGCGTGTGCCACCGGAATGACTTCATCGTTTTCTCCATGGATAAAGAATATCGGCCGTGGAGCTATCTTCGGGACGGCGTCGATCGGTCGGATAGCTGTAAAGTCGACTCTATACATTATTTTTATCATAAATAAAATGGGATTTAAGAAGAATCGTGGCGCCCTGGTGCGTTTGGAAAATTCCGTTCCCATGATATCATCCAGATCAGCGAAGCTGCTGTCCGATACCACCGCTTTAATATCTGTGTTTTCCGCGGCTGCTGTTAGCGTCGTCACGGCGCCCAAGGAAAAGCCGAGCACTCCAATACGATGGAAGCCACGTCCCTGGATATAATCAACCGCCCCTTCGAGGTCCTTTTTTTCGTAGTAACCGCCAGACACGGTGTTCCCCTCGGACTCACCGTAGCCGTGAAGGTCGAACATCAGGATATTATAGCCGTTCCCGACCAATCCGGTGGCGATATCCAGCATTCCGATATTTTTATCGTTACGATTCTCCCCGGCCCCATGCACCATGATGATGATACGGTCGCTGCCCTCGGCCGGCAGGTACCAACCGCTCAGTCCGAGGTCTTTGTATCGGCTCGGGAATGTCACGTTTTCATAGGACAGTCCGAATTCCCCGGGATTTCCCGCTACAGGTACTCTTTCCACCCGGGTCATGGAGTAACCAAGATAAGCTGATGACCCAACCAATACAACAACCGTAAATAGTACAACGGCCACTACTACTATTAACCACTTCTTCAAAAAACAGAGTCCCTTCCCGGCAGTGAATAATTCAGTAATTTAAAGATTTTATTTAGAGCTATCTTAAAACCTATATCCTGAGGTGTCAATATTTTCCAGTTCCCCCGGGGTGCTTAACCGGGAGTTATCATTCTCTTGAAACCGGATAGATTATCGATTCCCCTTCTACTTTAGCAAACGAAGTCAATTTGTGTGATATTGTCCTGTTTGCATTACGAGGTGGACCCCAAAATTCGGATAGCTTGCGCCTGCGGAATCATTCTGGCGGGTACTTTTGCTGCCCTGGTTGTTACACCAATCAGGACGATGGTGCAAATCGGGACCGCCGTGGC
>JAFGCW010000021.1 GCA_016932435.1 Dehalococcoidales bacterium
TGATTTTAAGGAAGCTGGTAACAAATGGCTTGCAACAGTAATAAAAAATGCACCAATGTACTCACCCTTAGCAGATATTATTGGGAAGGAAGGTGCCGATTTCTTTCTCCATGGTGCCCAGGTTATAGTTTCCGTGACGGGTAAAAAAGATAATGGAATAATGGCCTATGATGGGCCAATAGCACTGGCATATTTCGACCTTGCTGCTATCAGTTTGGGATTGGGATGCTACTGGAATGGCTTTTTCCAAGGTGCTGCGACTAACTATCCACCAATCAAAGACGCTATTGCTCTTCCCGAGGAGTTTCAAATCTTTGGGAGTTTGGCTGTCGGCTATCCAAAATACAAGTATAACAGGATACCGATGCGTAACCAGGCTCGAATTACCTGGCGTTAAATAATGAGCACTCCCACCAACTGCAGAAATTAGGAAGTAAACTCTAAATACCGACTAACTCTTTATTAACCAGCAATCTTAATTTTGAAGAAGACAGTTGCCAATCAGGCCATTCATTACCCTGAAGCTCCGATGACCAGTAAGTATTCAGTATCATTAATCGTCGATGGCCGCAATCCCTACATAGGCGAGGATGATATTAATTAACCCCTATTTCAAAAATGTCTGTTATTGATGTTTATCGTTATAGTCTCCATGGTTGAACCGGCCAGTTATATTATTTGTTCATTGTTGTTGCGTGAAGGAATAACCTCATTTATAACACCGGTTTTCGGGCTACGACCATTATTTCCATTTCATCGAGGTCGAGAGGGCGCTTTCCCCAGTTACCGGCAGTGCCTCCCCAGACGTTCTCCACCTTGAATCCGGCTATTCTGAACAGCAGTACAAGCTCAGGTGGAGTATAGGAGCGTTCGCGGACGACAAGAATATCTTCGGAGTCATCCTTTTCCATAAGGTGGGTTTCAACCATGGTTATAAGATCGAATATTCCCCTGTCGATATCTTCCTGTGTATACTGCCGTATTGGCATACAGCCGTTAAGAGCAGTCAGGATAAACTGCGCTCCCGGTTTTATGGCGGTGAAGATATTCCGGAGTATAGTCAAATCGCGTTCGTGGGGATCATCACCTTCTCTCAGCAGGCAGAAAGCGCCTTCACACAGGCAGATCGCGGCGTCGAACACCGGTTCCGACCTGTATTCAGTCGCATCTACATTGACCAGCTCGATTTCCACTCCCTCATCCTTTGCAGTGGCTTCAGCTTCGGCAAGCATCCCTGAGGAAATATCGACTCCAGTTACGACGTAGCCATGTTTTGCCAGTTCGATAGAATGGCGTCCCGTACCGCAGCCGATATCCAGGATCCTGCTTCCTTTTGGTAAATCCAGCTCTTCAATCAGGAAATCTATCTCCTTCAGAGTACCGTAGGTAAATGGATTCTGCATATATCGGGGAGCATGGCTGTCAAAGTATTCCCGCCAGCTGTTATTTTCTGTCATCGGCGTGTATCTCCCTAGTTATTTATTCTACTTCCCTGGCCGGTCCTTTTCCGGCGAATTGCTGTCCGAGTATTTTCCTCACTGCTGCCAGAGTCTCGTGATCGTCTGCCGGGAGTGAAGGGGCGACGTAAAGGACGATAAGATTGCCTTTTTGGAACCAGTGAGGAGGAGAGATCCAGTCGAGGTGCGTCATTATCTGATTCTCAGGATTACTCAGGTCATAGCCGTCACGTGATATTAGCTTCGTTTCGGATATTGCGGTCGCCTGGTCGGGGTATTCCCAGACAAGAAGAGAACCCCCATTTTCATACTCTATTTTCTTTGCCCGGACAGAGAAAATGGACTCATTATTCCTGTTCTTGAGAAGAGGGTATGAAGCTTCCTCGATACCAGTAATCTTGACTCCGGATTCCTCAAGCTGTACTTTCAAGTCTCCAAAATCCATATTCGCCGGATCATCCGACTTTGAAGAACAACCAGGAAAGATAAGAGTAAAAGATAACAGACATACAATATACAGGAGACGAGTCATAGTATCATACCTTCCGTGAAAGAACAGGTGAGATTACAGTTCCTGTCTGCCTTCGAGAGCACGGGTAAGGGTAACATCATCGGCGTATTCCAACTCGGTACCGAAAGGTAGTCCCATAGCAAGACGGGTTACTTTTATACCGAGGTTTGAGATCAAGTGATGGAGATACATCGCGGTCTGCTGTCCTTCCATATTGGTGTTGGTTGCTAAGATCACTTCATCGATCGTGTCATTCTTCAGGCGATCGAGAAGTTCTCTCACTCTGATATCCTCGGTACCCACTCCCTCGGTGGGAGATATGGCACCGTGCAGGACGTGATATAGACCCTGGTAGACGCGGGTATGTTCCAGTGCAAGAATATCCTGGGGTTGTTCGACGATGCAAATTTTCGCGCGGTCACGCTCCAGGTTGCTGCATATCCGGCAGGGATTCGAATCGGTAACGTTAAAGCAGGACGAACAGAGTGTAATCTGGCTTTTCACAGATAATATGGCATCGGCAAGATCCCGTGCGTTTTCTTCCGAAGCGCGTAGCAGGTAGAAGGCAATTCGCTGAGCACTCTTTGGACCGATACCGGGGAGTTTGTTAAACTCGCTAATAAGCCTGTTTATCGGCTCAGCCGTAGGTTGAGAATTCTCATTCAATAGTTCGACTCCTTGGTTAATTACATAAGGCCGGGTATTTTCAGGCCGCCGGTCAACTTGCTCAATTCCTTTGACGCCATTTTCTGCGATTTCTCCGTGGCTTCTTTTATCGCCTTGAGAAGAAGTTTCTCGAGATTTTCAGGCTTGCTTGGGTCAATGACGTCCGGTGATATTTTTATCGAGCGTATGTTCTGCTGGCCGTCTATCGTTATTTTTATAGCCCCTTTGCCCGATTCTACCTCGATGATGGTTTTCCCCAGTTCTTTCTGAGTTTTATCCATCTTGGATTTTAATTCCCGGGCCTGTTTTATCATATCGAAGTTCATTTTTCCTCCTGGTCGATTATTTGGGCGCCCATTTTCAGTGCTGCTTTTAACAGGTGATTATTGTCTTCCTGCACACAGGAAACACGGCAGGATCTTCCAAGGAAATTACTTAGTATTTTTTCCGCCACTTTCAGGTTTTCAGCCTTTTCCATTAATTCCTTGTGGTTCTTGTGCCTGAAAGCCAGGATCACGATATCATTGTCGATAGAAAGCGGGTCGATCCCGGCACTTCGTAGAATAGCAAGAGCCGATGTTTTCTTCGTGTCCGGTGGTGCCAGGTCGATAACCTGTTTCCAATTCAGTTTGAGTCTTTCCAGTTCGGTACCACCGTTCAGAGCCGATAACTTATCTTCTTCAGACTTAATTTCGTGGACAGGTTCGGATTGGGAAGGTGGATTTTCCTCTATCTTTTCTTCAGATGGTGGTTCGGTTCGAAATTCTGGAGCAGGTCCGTCGTTAGCAGTCACCGGTTCACTTTTATCCACTTCTTGAACTGACTCTAACTTTTCGGTCACCAGCTCAGGATTTTCCTGTTTTTGTACGATTTCCCTCTTGGGTGGTTTCACTTTAGCTTGAGGTTCTGATGAGGAAGCTGACTCAGGAGCCGAAATCTTTTTCTGTGGAGGAGATGCAGGTTTATCAGCCCTTTCTGCCACCGGTTCCTTTTCACTTTCGAAAGCCAGAATACAGTCGATCAGCGCTAGTTCCAGTGGAAGAGTAGGATAGTTATCGATACCGATTTCAAGCTGCCCGAACAGCCTGACAGCGGTCAATATCTGCTCAAGGGATGCACCTGACGCAATCTCTTTAAGTTCAGCAATGTCTTCTGCAACAAGGTCGGCCGAATCTCCGGAGCCCGTTTTTATCAGTAATAATCCCCTGAGGTATTCAACGAGTTCGCGATTGAATTGCTTAAGGTCCAGACCGTCGTTGTTTACTCCGTTAATGGTAGCAAGCCCGGCTGTGATATCTCTGTTCATTATGTGCCTGACTAGTTCCCTGCTTCGCATATCTCCGGTGATCCCGAGTACCGCCTGCACCTGTTCAAGACCGATCTCAGAACCATAATAAGTCGACAGTCTTTCCAGAAGGTTAACGGCGTCGCGTGCGCTGCCTGTGGCGCTTTTCGCTATGAGCTGCATTGCTTCCGGTTTTACCTTGATACCCTCACCCTGGCAAACGTAATCGAGATAAGAGACCAGATCAGCCTGAGTCAGTCTACGGAAGTCGAAACGCTGGCAGCGTGAAAGAATAGTAGACAGGATTTTGTGAACCTCCGTTGTGGCCAGTATGAATACTACGTGTGAGGGAGGTTCTTCAAGAGTTTTAAGTAACGCATTGGAGGCGCTGTTGCTGAGCATATGGACTTCGTCGATAATATAGACCTTATAGCTTGCCTGGTTCGGTGCGTAGTTAACTTTCTCTCGAAGGTTGCGAATATCCTCGACGCCCGTATTACTGGCGGCATCTATCTCTATAATATCCAGCGCTCTGCCTTCGGAAATCGCAAGACACATTTCACAGGTATTGCACGGTTCACCATCCGTGGGATTGAGACAGTTTATCGCTTTAGCCAGGCTACGGGCAGTGCTGGTCTTTCCCGTTCCCCGGGGACCGCAGAAAAGGTAGGCATGGGACACTCGTTCGCTTCTGAGAGCATTACGCAGTGTCTGCGTTACCGGTTCCTGACCGATTACTTCAGCTAAAGTGCGTGGTCGCCATTTTCTATATAATACCTGTGAAGCCATATCGTTATCGCTATCCATTATACCGCAACAAGGTTGGCTTTCCCAAGAAGAATCCTAGGGAAAATAGAAGAATAATGAAAATAAAAACCGGCTTCAAATATTTTTTTGAAGCCGGTTTTACAGCCTTTCAGCTTTTTACAGTAACGATGGTATATCCTTGGCTGATTCCTCGATTTCTTGAATCTTTTCTACAGTTTCTTCCTGTCTCTTCTTCATCACCGGTATAAGGCTGGCCGATTTGGTATAGTAACCTCTGATCTTTTCAACATCACTCAGTTCGGAAAGAATGACGCTGACGTCCAGTACGCCTCTCTGCCTGGGGTAGTCGCCATTCCTGATCGTAGCCAGTGGGGTAAGGTTCCTCATGTAATCGCCAAGTTCCTTAACCATGTCCACGTTCATTTCCCTTGAAGGAGCCGATAGCAGGAAAAGAGCCCTCCTGGCATCTTCCGGTTTACAATTCAGGGAAAGTTCGCTGATAGCGGCATCCATTGCCTGAATAGCTTTCTGGGTCTCGGTTCCCTTCTTCATGAAGTCCCTCGATTTCTCACCAGGGAACCTGAGCAGGGGTATCTGAGAATCTCCGTAACCGATAACCGTCCAGCCGACTATGGTCTGCATGATATCACCGGCATCAAGCAGCTTGGCGCCGATGTATTTTGGTTTTTTCTCCTCACCGGCACAGAGGATACCGTAAAACGGTTCGGCGATCATCTGGTTGATTTTCATCAGGTTGTTGGAGAGTGATGAATCTTTCCTGATATATCTCTGGTTGTCGATAAGAAATACTGCATCAGCTACCGAGTAGGTTGATTTCAGACAGGTAGCGGTATTATAGGTTGTTCGTTCTTCGGTTTGTTCTTCATGTTCGAAAGGAAGGACGACGGCAGAGTAAACCGGTTTATCGGAATAGCGTGCCTTAACATGCTGGGTTATTACCGGCAGAGCGCCTGAGCCGGTACCGCCGCCGGCGCTGGCAATAAGGAAGAAAGCATCAGATTCGTAAAAACGCTTGGTTGTCCTGATAGCATCTATTACCTTGTCGGAGTCTTCTTTGGCGATTTCAGCGCCAAGTTCGTTTACCTTGCCTACGCCATGGCCACCTGTTTTTCTGCCGCCAATCAGTATCCTGTGCTGGTAGTCCCGCTTTATAGCGGTCAGACCACTCAGGTCGGCTGCATCGGTATTTACAGCAAAAGCACCGGTGACTATTTCAATGCCACGCTGTCTTTTAGCCTTACTGTTCAGTTTTGCGAA
>JAFGCW010000022.1 GCA_016932435.1 Dehalococcoidales bacterium
CTGCGGCATGGTCTCGTACGGTTGAAAGCCGGTGATGATTACCCGTTTTTCCAGTCCCAGTTCATAGATAATCGCTTCCAGTCCGGGACGCTGCGGCCCGTCTCCGACGATAAGCAACTTCGCCCGGGGGATATCCTTCAGAACCTGCGGAAAGCTCCTTATGAACCGGTCCAGTCCACTGAAGTGGAACAGCGTGCCGATGAATACCACTAACTCATCGTCGGCACCGAGTCCCCATTTCGCACGCAGCTCTTTACTTTCATCGGTCGGACAGAACAGGTTGGTATCCACCGGCATCAAGACCATCTTGACCCTCTCCCGCGGCGCCCCCATCCCGACGACGTAACTGGCGTACCGCGGCGCGATGGCGATTATCTTATCCACGTTTGCATAGACCCTTCTCTCCAGAAACCGGGTGGCGGGTCGCAGGACCGGATACCGCACCATACGATAAAGGATATCGATGGAGCGGAAGACAACGGGTATGCCGTAGCGTTTTGCCAGGTACAGCGTTTGCAGTCCGTTGGTGGGCACCGAGTACAGGAGGATAACATCTATCTTCTCTTCTTTGATTATCTTCTGTATTTCCCGGTAATGAGTGAAGGCGGCGGAAAGGCGGCTGATGCCGGGTATCCTAATGATGCCGGGACGCCGCAAGGTAACCGGGCCATCGGCAATAGTGCGGGATACCGCGTCGAATCTCCTGGCACGCAGGCTTCCGAGGTCAAAAAAACCGTTTTTCTGCCAGGTATCTTCGTAGTCGACGGCGATAACCCGGTGGCCGAGAAGCGACATCTGCTCCGCGATATTATGAATCTCGAAGACAACCTTTTTTAACCAGTCAACTTCGTGGACAACGAGAATATTCATGCTTCAGCCCCCGGTGACCACAATACGTGTTTCTCTGAGATGGTTGTTCTGCCGATATTCTATATCCTGTACATACTCCTTCAGGAAGATGATTTCCAGTACAAATGTCACTTCTATGTCATTTTAATGACATACTATGCTAAAATGAACCACGGGCTAATGGTAACTTGATATTATCCACATTATAGAACAAACTCTGTATAGTGTAAACAGAATAAAACTGAATGAAATTACTATCTACGCTCCTGGGCAAGTTGTTATCGGCGGTCATTATACTGGCCGTTCTCGGGGCGTTCGGTATGTTAATATATACTGTAGCCGACCCCCCGGTAAAAGAAAAATTCACTGAGTTTTATATACTTTCAATCGACGGAAAAGCCGACAAATACCCGCATAACCTGGAAGTCGGTGAAACGGCGGAGGTCATCGTCGGCATTGTCAACCGGGAGCAGGTAATAGCTACCTACACGGTGGAACTGACGAATAACGGAGCAAGCCTTGCCTCACTGGGACCGGTCACCCTTAATCACGAAGAAAAGTGCGAGGAACTAATGATTTTTCAAATCGACAATCCGGGTAAAGAACAGAAGGTCGAATTCCAACTATATAAAGATGGGCAAAATGCAGTATATGAGACTCTTTATCTTGTAGTCAATGCGCTGGAATAAGAGGGATAGAGATAATTTCCTGTCACTTATTTATTTGAGATATTCGAATATCCTTACTTCCGGCACAGCTTCTTCTTCCGAAATTGAAACACCGTATTCTGAACTATACACCAGCTTGAAGTCCTGCGACCTTTCCAGAGGAACGGGACTCATGAAAGGACTGACACCGACGATGACGTAATCACCGGACTCCTGGGCGGCAATATAGTCTTGAGCATCCCTATAACTGGTGAACTCTTTGAAATCGACGATTTGCTTAATAATATTGCCCTGCTTGTCTTGTTTTATTTCATAAGAAACGACCAGCGGGTTTTCATCGGTGACGGCCTCACCGCCGAAATTGTACAGTCTGACCAGAAGTGTATTGTAATATTCGGGATAGAAGAACCGTACCGGGATTAACTCACCTTCATACGGCAGATAATAGACATCGATGTATTTGGTCTCACTCTCTTCTGTCCAGGTGACTATCGCCCAGTACTTGGTAGTTGCCATGGCGTAGTCGATTACCATGTAAGACGAGCCGAGTTCCCCCATGGATTCTTTTATCATCGTCTCATTATCCGACAAAAGAAGATTGGCTACCTTCTTAATAGGTTCTGAAGCCTGTGATGGATTTACGTTGGGAATACGATGTGCGGTACGTGAAATCCAGTAGCCGTAGTCCCACCACGAGGTTACGCTGTAAGCGGAATCGGGGTATTGAAATTCTTCATCGGGCGGAAGCGGCTCATATAGGTTATAATAAGCATCATCGGTACCAAACGGTTCAGGGGTATTTTCCTTCATCCATACCAGAGAAGCCTGCCAGCCATTTGAAGGAGCAAAACTTGCCGCCGAGGCGACTTCTTTTGCTTTCACTATATTAAAGAGAAATATAAACACAAAGACAAAGAGTACCGCAATAACGGTGTTGATATGATAAACAGTAATGACGAAAGGCTTTTTGGCCGCCTTTCGCTTTTCTTTTTTCGTATCTTCCTTCACTGTTTCCACGGCTGTATCAGACCTGCTTGGTATCTTCCTGAGCCCTACCAGCCAGACGATACCCCAGGAAGCATAAGCAGAAAGAATGGCGATATTTACGACAAAATAATATGCGAAACGACGCTGTGATAAAGTCGCCGCCAGCATTACCAATGTCCATATAAACAAGAGAGGCAGCAGTTCATCGTCAATGCGTTTCTTAGCATACAACCAGATGAGGAAGATGAGTGTCAGGAGTCCTAAGCCGGGAATAGGCCACCAAGGGACAAGGAAAAAGCTGGTAGTATAGTTGCCCCAGGCTACCGATGTTGAAAAAATACCCTGCGGTGATAGGAAGGGCTGCATCTCTAATGTAGTAGTCGCAGAAGACCCTGAAGGAGAAAATATGCCAAATTGCGATAGAATGGCATTAAAAATACCAACGTTAATACCATATAAAACTAATAGGAATATCGCTCCAAGACCGACCAGTATCGGTGGGTAATACACCGGTTTTATTCCTTTATACGAAAGCAGCCTCGAAATACCAGTTAGTACCGGTGGTGATATCAACGCTATTATCAAAGGAATTGATACACTCCTCGTCGGCGACTGTGGTAGAAAAATGATCGCAGCGAGCAGGATCACGAAAAAGCCGATAATTCCTAGATGGTCGGAGGACTTGTTCCTCAGGTGGTTGATGATGTGCTGTATGATAAAATAGAGAGCAATGATGAATACCAGCAGTAATCCCCCCTGCCAGGTGATAAGGTAAACCCCGAGGAAAAGACTTGCCAGTAAGCTGAAAGCAAGCGGCCTAACGACCGTCTTCCAGTCTCGCTTGATGAAATGACTGAAAGTCAGCCGGCGTTCTCCAGCGGACTTAACCGCCAGTATCAGAAACAGTATAGCAACTGTACTGAACAGTGTTTCAGCCACATGATAATCAGTAAATCCCAGTATAGAACGCCCCATATATTCCCCGGGCAGGATGGCAACCAAGCCAGCGGCAAACACACCGACCCAGCGATTGAACAGTGCCTTTCCAATGAAATACACGGGAATAACGGTTAGAGCCGCCAGTACTGGCGGGTAATACACGCCTACTATATCTATCGTGTGCTGGGTTGGTGCGCCCAAGCCTACTATCCAGGCAATCCCAGCTGCAAGCCAGTCGAAGAAATGAATGCCGCTAACACCTATATCACTAAGATAAATAAAGAAAGGGTCAATATGGGTAAGGTAAGGAAAATTGTAGGTAAAGTTGTCAATGATGCGCATATGATAATAGGCATCAATACTGGTGAACTTTATCCAGTCGCCGACAAATACCTGATCGTGAGGAAAATAAGTCCGGAAGAAAAACGAGACCCAGCAGAAAAATACAACCAACACTCCGGGGAGTAACTGTATGCTAAATATACGTTTCATCAAGCTAATACAGGTCCTGCTCGCGTTCCGTTTTGTGGTGATGACGTTAAGTTAATTCATTATACCATATAATATATATGTCAAATGTAATACCCTGTTGGAACTTCCTTGCCAACTGCGTGTGCGTGTGCCATAATTAGTCCAGCCTTTAAGTCGAGTATATTTTACAGGTGGCACGTTTTTGGACGATTATTTAAAGGTTGAAAAGTCCGCGCTCTTCTTGATACCAATCATTGCTTTAGTCTGCTTCATTGCTCTTATTCCGAATCTCGATTATCCCTACCCGGTCCATATAGACGAATGGGTCCATATATCTTACAGCAATGCGCTCCTGCGGGCGGGCGATATTAACTATACGGACCCCTTCTCGGCAACGGCAGGGAAAGGAATAGTCGGCACCCTGGAAGTCGGATTCCATATATTAAATGGTATTTTTTATAAGATCAGCGGCTTGTCCTGGGTGGACATTGTCCGGTGGTTACCACCGATAATATTTGCATTTACGGCTCTATCAGCCTATGTACTTGCCAGGAGAGAGGGTTTCGGATGGGAGGCGGCCCTGTTTGCCTGCCTGGTACCCACCACGGTCGGGATAATGGGACCGGCTTTCTTCATACCTATGGCATTCTGCCTACCGTTGTTCCCATTAGCACTGTTCCTGATATTCAATTACCGCACGCTTTGGTCGTATCTCCTGCTGGCTGTTTTCGTTTGTTTCATGATTATCACTCACGCTACCTCGGCGGTGTGTTTTATACTGATTATCATACCGTGTGTCCTGCTGTATCTGTGGAAAGAACCGAAACATGGTCTCATACTCCTGCTCATGGGGATTGTACCCTTCCTGGTAACCCTCCCCTGGACATGGAGCACGATATCGAACACCGCGAAATCACTTCTGGTGCAGCAGCCGCTGCCGACAAATCACGACCTGCCCAGAATACTAAAAATCTACGGCTGGATTCCTTTTGGAGTGGGGCTTCTGGGCACATTCTGGCTGGCTTTTAAAGGCGGTATTAAGAATTACAGCCTGGTACTGGGCTTGCTGATCCTGGTTGCCATGCTGGCGGTCTTCTTCACCCTGCATTATGGAGTAGACCTGATATATTTGAGGGGCATTATCTTCACCCTGCTGATTCTCGGCATCATCGCCGGCGCCGGTCTGATGGCGATTAGGAATCTTAAGCTGCCGGATTCAGTTCCGATTCCCGAACTGGCCCGGAGGGTCGGTTATCTCCTGGCACTGGCCCTGGTTGTGGCCACTCTGGTAATAGCCATACCATCCAGAATGGATACTGGCTATTATCACATGATAGAAGAAGAAGACTATGACACATTCGTCTGGATTAGGGATAACATCGGCAACAATCATCAGAAGGCGATACTTGATCCCTGGAAAGCCACTCCTTTTACGGCTATTACCGAAAAATACACCTTTACAAGGATACATATGGGACCGGACGAAATATCCAAGATAGCCACCGATTTCCTGTTAAGCGGATGTACAGACACCAATTTTCTCAGGGAACACGGTATTACTCTGGTTTACACACAGGAAGCCTGTAACAACCCGGACCTGAAAGAGGTCCATCAATGGGTATACGTGCTGGAGGAACAGTAAAACAACCTTTCTCCGAAGCTCATCTACGCCTGGAAAGTGTGTGAAGTATTATTCCAGAAAAAATGCAAAAGACACCGATAATGAAGAATAGAACGGAAAGCATCACGGTACCCAGCGGGATTACGCTTGACGCTGAAAATATTTGAAGTGTCCTGATACCGGCAATTAAGCCGACAATCGTGAGGATCCCTCCAATAATGCCGAAAAAGAAAAGGGGTTTCCTTTCCGAAATCATAACCATTATCTGAGTGAATACACCCAGACCATGCCTGACCGGATGTAGCGTAGAACCATCTTTAGTATATTTAACAGAAATGGGAACCTCGGTCACTTTAAGGTTTTTTTCTTCAGCTATAGCTATCATTTCCGATTCGATAGCAAACCCTTTCTGACTTACTCGCATTTTTTCGATTGCTTTGCGGGAGAATGCCCTGAACCCGGACTCGGAATCGGTGATCTTGTTTCTCGTAAGAACCCGGGTTGATTGCAGCAGGACTTTCTGTCCGATACGGCGATAGAATGGTATTTTCTTTCTTTCAAGTTCTCTGCTGCCGATGACCAGGTCATAGCCTTCTTGAACAGTTTTAACCAGCCGGGGGATCTCATCAGGATCATGCTGGGAATCGGCATCCAGTAAAACGAGAATATCCGGGATTTCTTTCTTTAACACATCCAGGAGACTTTTTATAGCGGCCCCCTTACCCATATTGCGGCGATGTCCAATGACATTAGCCCCGGCAAGATGTGATACTTCATGGGTTCCATCGGTACTGCCATCGTCAATGACGATAACCTCATCGGCATATTTTTTCGCCTTCAAGACCATAGAGCCGATATACCTCTCCTCATTAAAGGCAGGCATCGCCACAACAATCCGGGGAGCATTCGAGTTTGCCATTATAGATCTCCACCCTATACCCAGGCTTATACATTATATGTCAAGGATGCCCGATTAGGCAATGAGGTAACATATCATCTCATTGTTTGCGCCTTTTCTACCAATATTTTTTCAGCAGGCTTATCAAGTTAACTCACCTGCCAGTTCAAGATTAAGAAGCATAATAAATATATACTCAATGAAAATGCCCTCTTCCCCAGAATCGTTATCTCTATCGTCGCAGAACAGGAACTAATCCTTAAGTCGAGCGAAATCCGTGGTCATCTCTCAATCACGACATAAAATTGTTACTCAGTACCGCTCGTAGAAATAATGACCTGCTACAAGTTCAGATTTATGCGGAGATCAGTTAAAAGCCGGAACAAAGGAACTACCAGACAACGTGTAAATATGTCTAATGTGAGAAATCTTTATATCCCGCTAGCTCCCATTGAAGAACAGAAATCCACCGCCTGATTCCCTTCCACTATTCAGAAGGCTATTTAGGGCACAGTATTAAATCATCACAACTGCCAGGGAGCCGAGGCCGTATCCAAGCAGGATGACCTCAGTGCCTGGCTTCGGTTTAATTCGAAGTAAGCTCCGCCCTTCTCCCTTAACTCCTTATGGGTGACTTCCTCCAGGTATATTTTAGTGTATATTTTACAATGCGTCCGAATCGCCCGTTTGAACGAACCAATACCCCGGAGTTATAAACAGTTCCTCACTGAAATCGGCAGTATTGGTGCGTATGAGAAAATCCGTTTTCTGGTGGGTAAAGGGGACGGTAAAGAAACCGCATTTTTTCAGCGTTTTAATAAGTGACTTACCGGCAATCACACGGTAGATAACTAGATCCGCCTTTCGCTCCTTGAAATATTCTATGGCCTTAAGAATGAGAGTGTGGGCCACGGCCTGCTGCCCTGCCGGTACCACCAGGTCGTAAATTCGGCCAAACGTCAACCCCGGCTGGCTCTCGCACCTTAAAACCATATACCCCAGGATTTTGCCTTCCAGCTCGGCGGTGAATATGGTATATTCTATATCCGGAATATCCACGTATCTCCAGTTCAGATATTCCCGGTCCCTTACCACGAGGACCCGGTAGTCGTCAGCAATTTCCTTCCACAAATCGTTAATACGTTCGTCGAAGCGGGTAACCCGGGTGATTTTCAGGCCTTCAACCTCAGGAGCTTTAACGGTACGGCGGAAAATCCCGATGAGCATAGACATGATTCCCGCGCCAGTCTTTAACAGGAATTTATTGGACACGTATTTGCCCAGGATTTTTTTTAATTCGAGCGGCTTTACCAGCGCCTTGAGCAGGTCGATATTAACAAAGCCGGTTTTTAAGTCGATGACGTATGACGATTCATTTGTGAATGCGGTAGTGACCGGTATCCCTTCCGACCCCGCTTCTTCGAGGGCTTTAGTTGCCAGCGTTCTGGCTATACCCTGACGCCGATAATCGGGGTGAGTCATCTGGTCGATATTCTGAGAAGCTTTCACGATTTTATCGCCGATTTTCAACCACATATAAACAAGGCTGTAATGTCCTGCCAGCAGTCCGTTATCATCCGCCAGCCATATCCGGCCAACGCCGCCGGGGTTATCTTTATATATCCACTGCCATCTCCGCATCCATACGTCTTTATCCTGCTCACCATATACGGCCTTAGTCAATCCGAAGATGGCATCCTCATCACCGTCTTTGTATTGCCGCGCTATCCATTTTCTTTCCATACCTGAAAATCAACCTTCAACATGGCTGAATATTTCACCGTTGGTCAGGTACTTCACGTTTTCTCTGTTCGAGACGTATTGAAGGACTCTTTCTATTTTACCCCATTCGTTTTTACTCTCAAGCTCGGCGGAATGCCCGTACATGTGGTAAACGCCGCCGTTCCGCAGAGCCAAATCAAATAGCAATTTTGCCCGTCTTTCCCAGTCAAACAGGGCACCGGGTGTAAAAAGACGGGCTTTCACACAGATTTTCAAAGCCATCAGCGGTGAGTAATTGGTGAGTAATAACGTCATACGCAATTTATAAGGGTCTTGAGGCAATGCGAACAACCCGGAGATACATACCCTGGCGCCGATGAAACCGGCTTTCCGGACTATCTCTTTAATGCTGTCGTTGTAGCCGCCCTTGGGATAACAGAACATCTCAACCTTGTGTCCGATTATGCCCTCAAGATACCTCTTAGAACCCTCGATTTCCTTTATGGCTTCGGGCAAAGGCAGCAGGGTCAAATCCGGGTGACTCAACGTATGAGCGCCGATTTCATGAAGTTTAGAAAGAGATAATATATCCGCCTCACCAAGTAAGTCCTGCGTGCTGTCACGAGAAATATAGAATGTCCCTTTTATGCCGTATTTATCCAGCAACCCGGAAAGTTTAAGGTCGGTTACCGTGCCGTCATCCCAGCTTGTGGTAACTATCAGATCACCCTTGGCCGGCATCGCTTCTCCTCCCTTCCATGCCGTAGTAACAGGAATAGAAAGGTCATCACAAGGGGCTTGCTCATCTGGCCCCGGTTAGACAATCAGTAATATGACGGGTAACATCGTCGATTTCCTCCCGCCTCAACGAGGGGTACATGTGCAAGGCAAGGACCTCCTGCGAAACAGCCTCCTTTACCGGGAGGAGACAGGTATGCTTCAGCTTGTTTTTGAAAAAACGAGTTTTATGTACCGGAGAGAAACATACCTTGGTCATAATACCTCGGTAAGATGTTTTTGCAGTCCGTCCCTGCGTCCGTCAGGTACCACGGGTTTCTTGGATCGTGGCTTTGCGGTTGTGGGTGCTTGTTCGACTAGAAGAGAGCCGCATTCATGGCAGAACTTAACACCTTGAGGATTCTTTTGGCCGCATTTAATATAGGTCAACTTTACAATGAGTGAGTGCCCGCATTCTCTATAAAACTTAACGCCTTCCGGGTTCTCAGCCTGGCAATTCGGACACTTCACGCAATATCCTCTCACATACCGAATTTGCGTATACAGTCTATGACTAAACAATCACTATGTCAAGAATGCCTGATTAGGCAATGAGTGAATATATCATCTCATCTATTGATCCAATAATCCATTATTTCTTTATCGGGCATTTCAAGTCATTTCCTCACCATCCAAAGATGGGGAATTAGTGAGAATTTTGTAGATGGCTGGAAAGGTACTCGCCGTTGAGGCTTGTTGTTGGGGTCTCCCAGGCTGCTGGGGTGGGAGAGTGTACGAAAGAGACGGGGGAGACTTTGGTGGAGACGGGGGAGGCTCGGTCTCCATCGTACCGAAATATTTCAAACCTCTTAGAATAAAGGCTGGCTTATGCCATCAGCTTCCGCATTTGAAGATTATTCTAACATCATCCCGGATTCTTCAAAGGTCTCATAAATTAATACATTACATC
>JAFGCW010000023.1 GCA_016932435.1 Dehalococcoidales bacterium
CATGACCGGAACGGTGGCTCCGCAGGACTGGAACACTGGCTCACCCCCCACCGGAACTGCGGCTCCGCCGCACCGGAATATCCATTAAGAAAATCTGGTAAATGCATGAATCTTAACACAGACTCGTGTCTATGTTCAAAATTGGTCGATGACATATATTGATGATGTACAGCAAACAGAATATATATAGTCTAGAAATAGGTTTAGTATTGTACAAAATAAAATTTGTGCAATTACCTTGAAGCAACCATTGAGATTATTGTCCTATAATATATACTTCTCACCATTTATTAATCATGTGTTGATAGCATGGTACATGCCAAATCCGATATGTACACATATCGAAATTAACCATAATAGCCAAAGCCAGGTGTGTAATCTATAATATTTCTGGAACATTTTATTACGAAGAGGATCAATATCCGAAAATATTCTAGTAAGACTGATAAAACTTTTACATGTTGAAAACACCACAAAGGTCATTAGCAGATTAACAGTTGCTGTAATAAATACAGACCAATGCGCACCAATATATGGCACACCTTGAGCAGGAAATCCTACATGAGTTACGGTAACCATAAGGTGTAATATTAACAGCATCCAGAAAAATACCCAGTAGTAAGAGTGATATCGCTGAACCATGGAATACAACTTTCCGAAGAGGTTATTTGAGGATTTATTTAACAGAAATCTTAGTGTAAAACTTCGACAGGTTGTGAACACAAGAGTACCAAATACCAGAATCCCTATCCCGAGCCCTAAAATAAGCCAGTGGATATATATATCGATGGTTGTACCTTCAAAGATGGCGTATTCCATTGTTATTATCTCTGATTATAGAATGGGTTAATTTATTTTAGTCTTGTCTATGAGGAATAACCAGAGGGTATATCACCGCTTTACCTTTTTAGATTATTGCGCGGCGTATATTGTTAGCACAATTTTTCATTTGACGCTATATCTCATTCAAACGCAACAAAATTACCTTATAGAGTTGAAAGCTATAAGCATGATTGGATCTCGAGATATCGGCGTGGGCGCGTGAATTAATTGTGTCCTGCTATTTGCGGAGTAATAAAATAATAATATGACTAACTAGCTTGTGGTAATTCTTATGCGCAATAATGTGGTGATATCCTAACCTACTCTTTTATGTATATATTCCTATCTATGTTACAATAATTAAACTATTTGAAGTGACAATACGAGGATATCAGCTTCATCTTTTTCATTCTTTCGTATGTTAATCAGCTACAATGGTTAAAATAAAAAATGGCGCACGAGAGAAGAGACCGGATATCATAAGCAAACGGAATGTCATTGCATTACTGATATGGATGGCTATAGCAGCAGCTCTTTACCTCACCAGCATTTATGACTACCTGCTGTTTCACAGTATTGCGGAGATATTCAGTATAGTCATCGCTTTTGCTATTTTTACAGTGGCATGGAATTCCCGTCGGATAACCGAAAATAATTACCTGCTTTTCATTGGTATCTCCTACCTTTTTATCGGTGGTATCGATTTTGTCCATACACTAGCCTATAAGGGAATGGGAGTATTCCCAGGTGAAGACAGTAACCTAGCCACTCAACTGTGGATAGCGGCAAGATATTTTCAAAGTTTCTCCTTGTTGATTGCTCCTGTATTCATACGCCGAAAAACAAACCCCTGGCTGGTTCTTACTGGTTGGGGTATTGCTACTACTCTACTTCTGGCTACAATTTTCTACTGGACTAATTTCCCTGTCTCTTTTTCAAATACCGGTGGTCTTACCCCGTTTAAAATAATCAGCGAGTACATAATTTCCTTCATCCTCGTACTCACAGCATTGGTTCTTTTCAGAAATCGCAGTAAGTTTAACCCGATAGTCGTGAGATACATTATTGCATCTATCATCGTTACAATTGCTTCCGAGATGGCTTTCACTCTATATACAGATGTATACGGTTATCTTAATATGACCGGGCATATGCTGAAAATAATAGCGTTTTACTTGATATACAAGGCTCTTATCGAAACCGGCCTCAGGAGACCATACGAACTGCTGTTCAGGGATCTCAAACAACATGAAGAAAGTCTGGAAAACCAGGCATGGGAGTTGACCAGGTTAAACGAAGAACTGGTGCATGAAGTCGATATCCGACGGAGCGTCGAGGACGCTTTACGAAAGAGCCAAGAAGACCTGCAACATGCTCAGTCAGTGGCTATAATAGGAAACTGGAGGTTGGATATTCGTGATAATACCCTGACATGGTCAGACGAGGTGTACCGCATTTTCGGTATTCCGGCGGGGACGGGTATGAACTATGAAAAGTTCCTTGGTCACGTTCATCCGGATGACCGTGAATATGTCCATGATGAATGGAATGCCGCTCTTCAAGGTGATACGTATGATGTTGAACACAGGATAATTACTGAAAATCAAGTGAGGTGGGTACGGGAAATTGCAGAGATCGAATTCAATGAGCAAGGAAAAGCAATAAGCGGATTCGGGACTGTTCAGGATATCACGGATTTAAAAAAAGCAGAGCAGGTAAAAGATGAATTCATCGGTTTAGTATCTCATGAATTAAGGACTCCTCTCACGATCATTATTGGCTCTCTAAAATCGGCTTTATCGGAAGGAGTATCAGCCAAAGATACGCGTGAACTTTTAGAGAATGCCTCCGAAGGAGCAGAATCACTAGCCGATATTCTTGAGAATATGCTTGAATTATCGAGATACCAGGCGAATCGTCTTCAGCTTGAACTCACGCAGGTCGCAATTCCTGCAATAACGATAAGTGTACTGGAGAAACTTAAAGAACATGGTATTACCCAAAAAACAACTACCGACTTCCCTGAGGACTTACCGAAAGTAAAAGCAGACCCGATCCGGGTGGAGAGAATCCTCTATAATCTGCTGGAAAATGCTGCTAAATATTCTCCAGCCGAAAGCGAGATAAAAATATCATGCTGGATTGACGGCAATAACGTTATTACAACCATATCCGATAAAGGAGAAGGTATAGCCGCCGAAGACCGTAATAAACTATTCGAGTTATTCCAAAGATTAAATAATCCTACGAGGACAAGCGGAATAGGGCTAGGATTGGTAGTCTGTAAAAGACTTGTTGAAGCTCAGGGTGGATGGATTGACGTAACTTCACAAAGAGGAGAAGGTTCGGAATTTTCCTTCGCATTACCAGTATACCGAGAATAAATTCCTCCCGGCGATCCGAAGTTTCAATATTCTAAAATGATGTTGATTTTTTTTACTACGGTTGTCGGATCAAACGGTTTAACGATAAAATCGTTAGCTCCGTTGAGAAGAGCCTTATACTTATTCGTGGAATCAGCACTAAAGGCAATTACAGGTAGTTCGGAGTATGTGCGTAATTGTTTCAATACCTCAAGACCGTTAACTTCCGGCATAACAATATCCAGCAAGATTATATCGGGATTTAGTGAATCCACTTGCTCAAGTGCTTCTCTCCCGGAGGTTAGAGTTGTTACCTTAAATCCTTGAAGTTTCAGATCAACCTCTATAAATTTAAGCACCTTAGGCTCATCATCAACTACAAGTACGCTTTTCTGTCTTTCCGTCATTTCAACAGCCGACCGATAATATTCAAGATGTGCGGAAAATAGCCCGGCTTATTAAGTATAGTAAATCAGGGCGTATCTCAATGTTATAAAAAATGAAATAAAGATATTACAGATACATTACATTTTTTCTCTTTTTATACTCTGAGAACTGTAGTTAAAGTGAGTAATTCACAGTTTGACAATATCGTTTTATCGGCAATAAGATTAGGTTAAAATATTTCTCGGGAGATTTCATTGTCGAAACAAGTTCGGGTGTTGATTGTCGATGACGAGCCGAGGATTGTGAAATTCCTTCAGGTAAAACTGAAATCCTCAGGCTATGAAGTACTGTCAGCCGGTTCAGGTAAAGAAGCTCTCGAATTAGTCCAGGCACAGGAACCGGATATTGTCGTTCTGGATATTGTCATGCCAGGTATGGATGGTCTGGAGACGCTGAAACAGATACGTACCGTATCAGGAGTGCCGGTCATTATACTGAGTGCCAGGAGAGAGAACGCTGAAAAGATAAAAGGATTGAAATTGGGAGCCGATGACTATCTTGCTAAACCTTTCAGCCCTGATGAACTGGTTGCACGTATTGAAGCTATCGGTCGACGAATGGTATCGGACGATCAACGGAAAACATACGACGAATTTTCTATCGACAATCTCACCGTGCACTTTAACAGTCGCACGGTTACTATCGGCGATAAAGAAATACATCTTACCAGGATAGAGTGGCTTTTATTAAGTGAGTTGGTGCAGAATGCAGGTAGTCTGATGCTTTATAGCGATCTACTTACACGAATCTGGGGGCCGGAATTCCGGGACGACGTTCAGATACTCCGTACCTGGATTAGTCGATTGAGAAATAAAATTGAAACAAATCCTGGAAAGCCCACAATTATCAGGACTATTCCCAAAACAGGATATATCATCGAAAATTCTGTCAATTAATCGTTTTGTCATCTATTAAACTTATTTTGAATATTTAAAATGTCATACTTTTGACATTTTTTTTGTTTGTATTTTATGACTTTTAAATTTCTGTTTTGATACAGTACAGTCAATACAATAATTTCTCCTGACATATAGTTTTATCCTGGGAAATTATTGACCGTAATGAGTTTGATAACGATGAAATCACAGTCCAAAGAACGAGAAGAACATGTAATTGCAGAGTACTCAGAACGATGTAACATCGCAAAGGTTGCCAGATTTCTGCTTAATTATAAACATAAACCCAGCTACGGAATCGAACCAATAACAATAAGCAGAATGGCAGTGCTTACCGGTATAAGTCCTCACTCTGCGAACGAATCACTCATTTCATTACAAGCAATCGGCGTCCTTAAACTGAGGAGGGGTGCTATCGTAATCGTCGATAAGTACAGGATGCAAGACCTTATGGATACATCCTACTGCAGATCAAGCAACTCCGATGATGTATACCATAATTCCCTGAAAGTATGAGAGCCTGTCAGGAATAATTCTTATTACATTCTCATCACCCATATCATATCTGTTTTGTCTCCGGAGAATATCAGTTTATCCCCGATACTCAATCATATCGAAATCACAAACTTCGATGATGATATCGTTTTTACAGGTTATTTACGACGACGGGAATACGGATGAACGATTAAAACTTTCCCGGTGAATTTTCTAACCACTTCATCTGCAACACTACCAAGGATAGCTCGCTTGATCCCTCCCCGACCGTGTGTTGACAGTACTATCAGATCAGCTTTTTCGACCCGGGCGAGTTTCAATATCTCGTTTGCAGGTTGTCCTATTTTAACCTGGTAAGTACATTTCAACGCTGAGCAACTACCGGTTTTGGATTTTTCCCTAAGATAGCGTCTGGCACGTTCGACGTTTCTTTTTTCTTCAGCCCGGGCAATATTCATTGATATCTTTACCGATTGAGGTGATTCGATAAAAGGAGATGTGCCATTGGCAATAGCAACTGGCCTGACTGGGCTGACGACTCTTAATAATATTATATCCGAATTAAAACTTTCTGCGATTTCATACGCAGATTCCAATGCATGTGATGCAAAACTGGAACCATCGAGAGGAACTAAAATCCGCTTATACATATTATTCACCTCTTTCTGAAATATGATTTTTACATTTTACTGTTCCGAATGAGAACAATTATAAAAAAGGTCGTTATTTGTTCCTTTAACCCATCACATTTTCGCCATCAACTTGCTGCTGGTTGCCCGTTCCGACCTCTGACATGCCTGCCAAATAATCCTGAGTGTTCTTTGCTGAAGATCTTGTATGCCAGTTGCTTTACTACATCGTTAACGATTAGCCAAGCCAGGGCGTATCCCCAGACTATTCCAGCGTATTTCCAGCCCAGCGGCTCCATAAGGAATCCATAGACCGCAATAATAGTAGCCACTATTTGAGTCCCGATGACGGCAATCAAGAGAACTCGAGAAGGCTTTATCGACCAGAACGGTCCCCTCGTCCTGGCAACGAATATTGTTAAATGACCGGCAACGGAGAGTTTCAGATACATCAGGGTCTGTATAGTACCTTGACTGAGATGAAAGGCGTTCTCTCCTAGATACATGAGTCCGAAAGATGCGATTACTCCGAATACCCCCAACGTGGTGGCAACGCCGAGGACTGTCCACATATCCCATCTTTCAGGCTGATTCGAGTACTTTACATTATCATAGGCAATAGACAGGATAGCCCCGTCATTGAGTACGGCAAGCAGGACTATCATAATGGCGGTAACCGGGTAGACATTGAACGTCAGGATAGCCAGGGTTAAAAATAATAAAGCTCTTATCGTTTCAGCGATACGGTAAATAGCATAATTTGTCATTCGATGGAATATTTTCCGACTTTCTCTGATCGCGTCGACGATAACGGAAAGACCGGGCTGAAGGAGTACAATGCTGGCTGCAGCTCTGGCAGCGTCGGTTGCGCCGGAAACGGCGATCCCCGCGTCCGCCTTTTTCAGGGCAGGAGCATCGTTTACACCATCACCAGTCATTCCTACTATGTGACCTCTCTGTTGCAGAACATCGACGATGTGGTACTTATGCTCAGGGAAAACCTGGGCGAAGCCATCGCTTTTTTCGATAATATTTGAAATTTCACCGGTTTCATGAGGTTTACTTGATTCAAAGAGACTTGCATCCATGATGTTTGTGCCTAGTCCAAGCTGACTGCTGATTTCCTTACCGATAGCCACCTGGTCTCCTGTAACCATTTTTACTGCAAGACCCATATTACGAGTAGTCTCAATTGTTGATTTAGAGTCTTCACGAAGCGGGTCGAAAAGCGGGATGATTCCGATTATCTGCCATTTCCCGGAATTATCGGTACGGGCTACTCCAAGAGAGCGGAAACCACGGGCGGCAAATGCGTTGACAACATTTTCAATCTCATCACGTTTTTTATCTTTTTCAGGATCAAGTTCCAGAATCGCCTGAGGTGCACCTTTGGAAACCTTAAACGTTCTACCATCTGGATCCGTTACTTTCGCTTCAGTAAGTTTATGAACCGGGTCAAAGGGCTTAAAATCCAAGATCTGGTAAGATTGTAAAACAGTTATATCTGTAAGACCACTCAATACTGCAAGGTCTATCGGGTCCTGGCTTTCTTCCCTGGAAGCTAAACCTCCGGACAGAATTACTTCCTCCGGTTTGATTCCTTCGATAGTATAGGTTTCGCCTGGTGTAAGTTTATTTTGTGTAAGCGTTCCCGTCTTGTCTGAACACAGTACATCGATACCGGCCATTTCTTCGACCGCTGTCAATTTGGTCACAATGGCTTGCTTGGCTGCCAGTACCCTTGCCCCAAGCGCCATCGTAACGGATAAGACCGCAGGCATAGCTACGGGAACTGCAGCAATCGTTAATACGAGAACAAACTGAAGTACCTCGATAAGCGACTCTTTTCTTGATATTGCTACCCCTATTATCAGAATTGCCAATGTTGCGGCGATTACCAGAAGGTAATCTGCTATTTTAATTATCGCTTTCTGAAGATGACTCCGTGTTTCAGCTGTTTTTACCAGTTCTGTTGTTTTTCCGAAATAAGTCTTTTCTCCTGTAGCATATACGAGTGCGTCAATTTCGCCCTGTTTTAGTATCGAACCGGAAAAAACAGCATCACCTCGCTCATGTTCAACAGGCAAAGATTCACCGGTCAGAGCTGACTGGTCTATCTGTACCGGGCTACCTTCCAGGAGCCGGGAGTCAGCCGGGATAATATCTCCAATCCGAAGATGTATAATATCACCAGGCACCAATTCTCGAGCAGGGAGACTTTCCCATTTACCATCACGTTTTACCTTCGCATTCATCGCCAGCCGCTTTTTCAGGGCAGCGACCGCATTGTCAGCCTGGTATTCTTCGCGGAAACCGACCACCGCGTTTATGATAAGCAAGGTTACGATAACCCCTACATCCGGCCAGTGCCGAAGAATTCCAGACAGGATAGCAGCAATTATAATCATGACAGGTATAGGCCCCCAGAAATAGAGTAGGAATTTTGTAAGAGGATTTGTCTGTCTTTCCACAATTTCGTTGTAGCCATACTCATCCAGCCGTTTTTTCGCCTCCTCCTGACTTAAACCAGCATTTGAAGAGTTAAGCTGCTTGTATAATTCCGGAACTGATATATCTTTAAGAAAATCTTTCATTTTTTAGACTAATTTACCAAAGTTTTATTTTCATATCACGTATAGAATATGGTTTTTCTAGCGTAACGCTTCGCGACTCCTGTCTTTCATCAATAGCAGGGCAATAAGAGATATAACAAGGAAGAAGCACAGGTAGAAGGCTGGCGCCAGATTGTTTCCAGCTACCTGTATAAGCCAAGTACACACCATTGGCGTCACTCCGCCAAAAATACCAACCCCGATATTATATATTATGGAATAACTGGTAAGTCTGTATCTGGTGGGAAACCACTCAACTAATGTAGCCGGTACTACACCAAGAGGAACAGCTACAATAATCCCAAAAAATACAAGGACCGCCAGTAGATAAAAATAACTATCCTTGACTAAAATGAACATTGGTATGGTAAATAATAATGCAATAGTAAACGCTGTTATTAGGATTGATCTTCTCCTGATAAACTTGTCTGAAAGAACAGCCATCATTGGAATGAGAAATATAAGTAAAAACGTAGCTAAAGTTGTAATCTGTAGCGCTTTATCTTCATCCATTCCAGCAACCGAATGAACATAGGTCGGCATATAGACTAACGGAAGATAAAAGAGCACTGTGTATCCAAGACAGAAAAGTGTTGTCTGAATCAATTCACGTCTTCCCAATTTGAATATCTCAGAAACAGGAGCTACTTCTTCATGTCTTTTTCCCCGGACAAATAAATGTGATTTTGGCATTTTTTTTGTGTAATAGACGCCAACTATTCCTAAAATAAACGCAAGAAAGAAGGGCGCACGCCATCCCCAGCTTATTAATGCTTCTTTTGGTAAAATAGTACTGACGCCGGCAGCCATTGCCGCACCTAATACCATACCTGCCATACTGCCTATGTTTGCCAGACTGCCGAAGATACCTCGACTATCGGCAGGAGCTTCTTCTACCATATATGTGACCGACGTACTGAATTCTCCTCCAACCGATACTCCCTGCAACAGTCTCAACAATACAAGAAGAACAGGAGCAAGCACTCCTACGCTTTGATAAGTAGGAAGCACTCCCATCAAGGCTGTGGATATCGCCATCACCGAAGTAGAAATATAGAGTGTTGTTTTTCTTCCCTTTTTATCTCCAATACGCCCCAATAAAAAACCACCGAGTGGTCTCATAACAAAACCAGCGGCAAATACGGCGAAGGTAGACATTATTGAATTAAGATTGTTGCTGTCAGGAAAGAATAGCTGGGACATGGTCGGTACCATGTAACCATAAAGGGCGAAGTCATACCATTCCATTATGTTGCCAACCAGCCCGGAAAGAATATTTGTCTTATTCCCGGTTAGTTTCTGGACTTCCTCACCAATTTCTTCTTCGACTTCTCTGATAAAATGCCTTGGTTTTTTATCAAAGTTCGATTGGGTGATATTCATTGACAATTACTTTCATAATCGTTTATTACGAAAAAATTAGTTATTGGGTAATAATTTGCCAGAATTTATCCTGGCGACTTATTTTCTTACTAATAAAAGTGGAGTCTTACCACTATGCAAGACTTTATCAGTAACACTACCATGTCCTGCATCGTGAAAATCCGAGCATCCCTGTGTAGACATAGCTATGACATCGAAGTCATTTCCTTCAGCGAAAAGCATTATCTCCTCGGCTGGTTTACCTGTCTTCACCTCGATTGTAGCAGTAACATCGTATCGTTTAATTTTTTCACCTGCTTTCTCTAGATAACCAATGGCTTCCTTCTTCTTGTTTACCAACTCACTCTGTGAATAGCTAACATTTATGATTCCATCAGTGTCCGTGTATGAGTTATAAGGCTGGGTAATGATGTGAAACAAGGTAACCTTTGCTTTCAGTACAGAAGCTAGATTACCGACATAGGAAAGCACAGTTTCGCTTTGTCTTGAACCATCAAGAGGGATAAGTATGTTTCTTATAGGTGGTCTTCTGTCTCTATCGACATTTGCTCTCACTAATAGTACTGGTGATCGTGAAGCTCTTACTACTTTTTCGGCTACACTACCAAGAGCCCAGAGACTGATTCCCGTCCTTCCATGAGTAGCCATTATTATCATTGCTATATTCTCATTATCTGCGTAATCTAATATCTCTTTAGCGGGGTTACTTTTCAGTATTCCCGATCCCATAATAACTGCTTTTTCCTTTTGACCTTTGTCCTCGTAGTTTTTATAATATATCTGAAAATCATTTCGGGTCTTTTCTGCTATTTCCTGTAGATAGGCTCTAAGATCTGGATGGTAAGGATCTTCAGCTGGTGAACGTACGTTAAAGAATATAATTTCATAACCAATCTTAACAGCTAATTCCTCCACATACGGTAAAACTATTTTAGACAGCTTAGAACCGTCAAGCGGTACCAGTAACTTTTCAGGCATCCTATACTCCTATATTATCCTTATTGATATTAATTTCGGAAATAAACCAGATCAGTGTTGCCTAACCAGGAAGATTGGGCTTGAAACTCCATGTAGGACTTTATCGGCTACACTACCATATTCCCAGCGACCGATTCCTGATCGACCGTGAGTCGCCATAATTACAAGGTTCGGAAGGTTTCCGTGAGAATACTTGATAATCTCATCGGCGGGATTTCCCTGAAGCACCTTATAATCAACTATTAATCCATGCTGAATAAGACGTTGCTGTAATCCTTCAAGATACGTTTTCGATCCCTGTTTAAAGTGTTCTTTAGTCCTTTTTACATGTTCCTCCCAGTCTTTATAAGGGTAATCGGCTGTGACGAAGGGGTCCTCCGCAACTCGAAGTAATACTATCCTCATTTTTTCTACGCTACGCTGCTTGGCAAGCGATTCAACATGAGGGATTACCGACTCAGCCAGTTCAGACCCATCAAGTGGAACCAGCAGAGTTCTGTTATGCCACTCTTCACGAATAATTTTTTCCGGTATGGCCGCCCTCACCAGCCAGACCGGTACCGGAGATGCTCGTAACACTTTATCGGCTACACTCCCCATAACCCAGCGTTTCACACCGGAACGACCATGAGTTGCCATAAGAATGAAATCGACGTCATTATCTTTAGCATAACTAATGATTTCCTCAGCCGGATGGCCCGTGATAACGCTACCGGTAGCTTCGACCGCTTTGTTGCCGGACGATAGGCCTGTCGAAGAATGGACCTCTCTGGATCCATCACTTACTTTCTCGGCAACACGTTCTATATATGCCCTGCACATAAATTCTGAATCCGAGCTACTTGGTTCGCAAACATGGATAAGTGAAACCTCAAGATCCAACCTTCCGGCAAGTTCCGTTGCATATGACAGGACTATTTCGGCTAACTCAGAACCGTCCAGCGGAATTAACATTTTTTTATACATATTCATCTCACTGTAACTGCTACGTTATTTCCCTCGAATATAAAAAAGGATTTCTATTCAACAACGACTACTGTGCTGACGGCATCTTAGTAAGCGTAAGTTCAGTTGTTTGCTTGACATTACTCCGCCAATAGGTAACGGAAATTTTCTCACCGATTTTTGACGTGTATAATTCCTCTGCCAGATCACGAGTCGATACGATATTCGTATCATTCATCATGGTAATGACGTCCCCTTCTTTTAATCCGGATTTCTCTGCGGGGCTGCCGGTTACAATATTCGTAATCAGTACACCTTCATTAACTGCCAGACTGTAAAGACTGGCTACGAATTCATTAACTTCGGATACACCTATTCCCATCCAAGGACGCGATATTTGTCCCTTCTCTATCAGGGTATTAATAACAGGAAGCGCCTCATTGATGCTTATTGCATAACCCATGCCTTCAATACCTACCTGGGCTATCTTGATACTGTTTATGCCGATAACTTCTCCAGCCATGTTTACTAAAGGGCCACCGGAGTTTCCGGGGTTAATCGCCGCGTCAGTCTGTATAAGGCCCAGTAGCGTCTGACCAGGAGAAGCATCAAGTGATACGTCAGTGACGCTCACAATACCGGCAGTGGCACTTATTCCCTGTCCCAGGGCATTACCGATTGCAACAACGCCATCGCCTACGAGTAGTGCTGAAGAATCCCCAACCGGAAGAACCGTAAGACCTGTTGCATTAATTTTAATTACTGCTAAATCGGTAAGTGAGTCAGTACTCACCGTTTCTGCTTGATAAATACGTCCGTCACTTAAAGTAACAGTCACGTTGTCTGAATCAGCAACAACATGATTGTTGGTAACGATATAGCCATTACTTTTAATAATCCAGCCTGAACCGGCTCCTTCTTCCTTGACAGGCTGGTTGAAATAATCATAAGTGGTGATCTCTACGTTTATCGATACCACCGACGGTCTGACTTGAGTTACGACTGTTGAAATCGTTGGTGATTCCGATGCAGCACTCACTGTAGCAGCAGATACTGACGATACCTCGTTCGAATTAACCTGTGCAGAACACGCAAACAGCCCAAACGAACTCAGGACAAGTATTACGAGTAAAAAGGTTAATATTTTTTTCACTCTCATCCTTTTTCCTCCAGTTTCAGATTTCTCTGATAATTATCTATGTTGTATCGCGTTAATATAATTTTAGTTCTACGAAGCTAAAATAGTTATCAAACACAAGGGGAAAAAAGTTACAAATTTATTTCATTTTGCACAACGACGTATACATCCTGTTCAGGGGTTGAGTTATATTGCAGACTGGCCTGTGATAACGATCAGTGGACTAAGATTGAACATTTGGTTACCGGATTGAATTATGATGAATTTATCAAGTGCCGGAAAATCTTTCGAAATTTGTTGAGACGGGAAGCAGCGAGGTTCACGTTATCAGGGCCATCATTACCAGTATTGTGGATGATATTAGATGGTTCGATAGTTCTGCGTTAAATGTAATAGTTTTGTAATTAATTGCTGTACGTTTTTATAACAAATCAATCCTGAGCCGAATACAATAATACGAGACTATACTCAAATGTTAGATATTTTATATACCTGAATTTTACCTGTGTAGATACGACTGATAGCCGACATTGCTGGAAGAATAAAACGATATAGTATCGGGAAGAGAAATACATCATGAGTGGAAGAAAACGAATTCCAGCTAAATACAACAAATATCCTGAAAATAAGAAGGTTTCTATATTCGAAACGATCCGACTTAAGAGCAGTATTCCGATAATATCTGGAACACACTCCACGAACAATACAAAGATAATTACGCCTGAAAAAAGTAAAACTGAAACAAAGAGAAACAGACCAGTACTGCCGTCCACACCGCTGACGAGATACGAGGATAATCCGCTGATCTCACCTCGTGACGATTCCTGGTGGGAATCCCGCCAGACGTTTAATCCCGCCGCCGTTCTACTGGAAGGTGAGATACACATGCTTTACCGGGCCATTGGTGAAGATGGGATTTCTCGACTGGGATATGCTGATATCGGGGAAGGTTTCGAACTTGAAGAGAGACTGGAGTATCCAGTATATCAATATCCGGTTAGTTTATCCGGATATTCCGTTTATTCCTATTCTTCTGGAGGTAGTTTTGGAGGTTGTGAGGATCCCCGACTTGTCCACGTTATGGGAGAAGACAGGTTATATATGACCTATACTGCCTGTGACAGAGGTTTGAGGGTAGGATTAACCTCGATAAAGGTCAAGGATTTCCTTGAAAAAAAGTGGAACTGGGCGCCGCCAAAGTTGATCTCCGCTCCCGGAGAGATTCATAAGAACTGGGTTATATTCCCGGAAAAGCTACAGGGGAAATATGCTGTTCTGCATAGTTTAACTCCTCAAATATCAATTGCTTATCTAGATACTCTAGAATTTAAACCGGGAACCTACCTCCCAAGTTATCACTCTAATGGTAACAGTGCTGGCAGAGAGCAGTTCTGGGACAGCGTAATCAGGGGAGTTGGCCCGCCACCAATCAAGACACGTCTGGGATGGCTACTGTTTTATCATGCAATGGATCGATACGAATCCAGTAAGTATAAAGTTGGAGCTTTACTGACAGATCTCAAAGACCCGAAGAAGGTTATCCGTTGTGCAGCTTCACCGGTCCTGGAACCGAAAGTAATCTATGAAGAAAGCGGATTTAAACCTGGAGTTGTCTACCTGACATCAGCGATTGTACGAGATGGAGAACTTATTCTCTGTTACGGGGCATCTGACAGTTATGTCTGTGTGGTCAGTTGCGAACTGGAGGAATTTCTTGATGCATTGATTAAGGGGGGACGGACAGTTTTTATTAAAACCGAGGTGCCTTCAACCTTAATTTCTCGTCGGAACACGCGGAGGATAAAGCGGCAAAGGCATAGTCGTTATTCTTCAGAAATGACTGCAAGCATCAATTAGTGATGAAAAGGAGTTATCATGCTTGCTCAACGGCTCGATGACAATCCAATCCTGAAACCAAAGAGGAATCACCTGTGGTAATCCGTCGCAGTTTTTAACGGATGCCCGGTACGGAAAGGCAGAGAAGTCTTCATGGCGTATCGCGCTCTGTCCCTGCCATATTATAGTGTACTCACTGATGCCACCCTTCCCGTTTCCAGTGTGGGTCTCGCAAGAAGCACAGATGGTATACATTTTTCCAGGTGCAGACGGTTTATTTTCCCGGAATACGGCTGGGAGCGCTTTGGATGTGAAGACCCCCGGGTAATAAAACTTGACGACAAGTATTATTTCTTCTATACAGCATTATCTACATGGCCACCGACCGCCGATGGGATCAAGGTAGGACTGGCACTAAGCAGAGACTTGAAGAAGGTCGATGAGAAGTACCTGGTAACACCCTTTAACGCCAAGGCAATGGCTCTTTTCCCCGAGAAGATTAATAACAAGATATATTCAGTGCTTACCATTAATACCGACCGACCGCCGGTAAAAATATGTCTGGCTGTCTTTGACAGGGAAGAAGATATCTGGCCGCAAGATTACTGGCGAGAATGGTACAAGAAACCAAAACTCTTCGAATTGTCTCTGAGATCCGGACAGAATGATCATTTCGAGGTTGGTGCTCCTCCCGTGAAAACAAAAGATGGCTGGCTTATGTTGTTCAGTTATATTAAAGACTATTTCTCGAAAACAAGAGGAATATTGTTCGAGGTACAGGCTGTTCTTCTGGATCCGGAAAATCCTTTAAAAATAATTGGCAGAATGGAAATACCACTATTAATTCCAGAAGAATACTATGAGAAATTTGGTATGATGCCCAATGTCATTTTCCCTTCCGGCGGTCTTACCAGGAAAAACTATTATCACCTGTACTACGGTGCAGCAGATACTACTTGCTGCACCGCTTCCATAAGGCTTCCTGCATTGCTAGGAATACTCCAGAACAAGGAGCCGATAGTGAATTACCCTGTGCCAAAAGCACAGGGTAATTCACAAACCTGGAATATCTCCTGTAAGATAAGGTTGGATATATAATCCCCAATATGCTGGTCTGGGACCACTTTGCCATAATGGAAGATTTACATAATATCTAACATTGTCTTTTAACCATCTCTGCTTGACATCTCCTAACTGATTGCTTAGAGTACTTCCGTCAAGAGAAAATATCAAATTAAAATCTACCGCCAACGCTTCCGTCACAGATATATTAAAATCTGCTGGTTTTGGATCGTATCCCAGTTGACGCAATACATGAAATTGAACCTGATAGTTACCACTCTCCTCCAATATTGAATTTTCACCTTTGTCTGTATCACAAATCGCATGCCCGATCTCATGGGCAGTATTACCAATAATTATTTCTAAATGATTATTCGTTACAATATCATTACCATATGTCGGGTTTTTATACATGTTATTTATAATAATAGTATTAGAATCCGATACGTATTCCCCACCTCCTGATGTTTGTCCGAATTTGATCGTGTATAAAGTATCGTTTTCAATAAGGTAGTTCGTTGCTTCTCCAATAATTGTACTAACTTGTGTCCAGTTATAGAATAATGCAAACATATCAGGATCACTACGTATGACATTACTCATACCGTTCAAGGTCCATGGATCTAAATATTGCATATTTTTATCGAAAACAATAGTTACTACGTCAGAAGAAAAACCTACAGCATGCCCACTCGGATCTATATATTTAAGTGGATTATTCAGGCAAAAGGAATACCTTTTAAAGGATTGAGGCTTTGCAGGATTAGATACTATAGTATCCGCACTGATAAACCTGCCAATCACAGGATCATAGTACCTGGCACCGTAGTAGTACAGCCCGGTATCATCGTAATGTTGGCCTGTGAAGAGCCTGTCCGTAGGCATTTCGGAAGCACTTTCTAACCACTCTCCATAGGGATAATATTCTATACTGCTTATCTCATCTCCTTCATCATCGGTCATCAGTGACGTTCCGGTCAGGCGGTCCTGGTCTACGTAGCAGAGAATATGGAGAGGTTGTAAGGCTATGATGCCGCAGGCATTTTCTACTTCACGATCCAGGCTGACGAAGATCTGGTACCGGGTCAGGGATATTGGCTGGCAGTAAGCGCTGACGGAACAATATACCCGTAGTGGAGGAAAGAAACATGAGTCTTAAAAAGTTAGCTACATGGAGGTTGGCAGGAGTATCGGTACTCCTGCTAATCCTGAACCTGGTCTGGACTCAGGCGCACATCAAGAGAACGTTACCAGGCACTGGTGAGGAAAGCGTCGGAAGCGGTAGCCAAACCTTTGAGCGACTAGCCGCCCTGAGATAGGGTACAGAATGTCGGGCACAAAACCAAGGATTGTGTGAATCCAAGAAATCATCCATTAAATTGACAAATATTGGTCGGTCTACATATACTCGCTCTTATATTGATGATTTTGGAGGGAATATATGGCGGAAATATATAAATGTCTCAATCCGGTCGGTATGCAGCCACCTGTTAAACAATCTGCGCTGGCGCCGAGACTCGATACTCTTGATGGGAAGACAATTCACCTCAGTATCTGTGGTGAAATGGATATCTGGGTTCCCCTTGAGAAAAAACTGAAGGCAGAATATCCGAGTATTAATTTCACAGTAAAGAAAGGTTATACTCCAAATCCGATCCCTTTATCGGAGGAGGAGAGGAAAACTACCGATGGTGTAATACTGGGAGTTTGCTGGTGACATGGTGCAGTAGAAAGGCAGTTGCCTTATCTGGCTGAACTTGAACGAGGTGGGATTCCTACTGTACTCCTTGGCTACACAGAAGAGACTGGAAAAGTCAGGAATGATTCCGTATTACACGGTATCCCACAGTTGCGGTATGTTGAAGCTTCACGTAATTCTCTGGGCGGAGTTACTGAAGCCGAAAAAGTCTTACCGTTGTTGCTTGAAAGTCTCACCCGTCCTTTAACAGAAAAAGAACAGGAGAGTAGTCTCTGGGCTCCTGCCGAACCGAGGATACTTTTTGAAGGGACTCTCGAAGAAGCCGAGGAGTTCTATAATCAGAGTGAAAATATTCCGGGACTGGGTAATACTCCATTTTCCCTGTATACGGATGGGTTACCAGTGGTTATTCCCACTGAGGAACGCGTGGAAAAAATGCTGAAAGGAACCAGCCATAAACCCGATGAAATTATAACTTACCAGCGTGACATGGAGATGCGAGGTCCGATGGGCTTTGGGGTACCCAGGAACAAAGGCGACGTGGTAAGGTTTATGCCTATGGAGAGGGTAGGCACGGTAGAACAGGTAGCTGTCAATGCCGTGATGGCTGGCTGCAAACCGGAATATTTCCCTGTGGTACTGGCTATTACCGAGTCGGCAACCTGGGGTGGTCGTGGCAATGGCGGGGCCTATATTGTTAGTGGTCCTATCTATAAAGAAATTGGTATGAATGTAAGTTACAGCAGATTCGGTCCTGGCAACCAGCCAAACAAGACCATCGGCCGTGTCGGCAGCCTTCTGTTACGCAATCTGGGAGGCTTTAAAGACAGTGTCACCGCAGTGTCTGTGACTACGACTTATAACAGTCCTGTTACTAATGGCGGCTTTATTTTTGCCGAATATGCAGAAGGATTGCCCGAAGGCTGGAAAGGTCTTAACGAGGAGATGAATTTCGGCAAGGATGAGAGTATTATCATGACCTGTATGCCCGGATCATGGGGGATCGGCCAGCAGCATATGCCCGGCGTGTATCGTTCATTACAGAGAACGGGACACGGAGCTATAGCCAGATTCCTGGATGTGAAGGGCATTCCCGGACCGCATAATTACCTTGAGTATCTGACTAAAGGTATCTGGGCTACCAGAGAAGGCGGTTTTACTTTAATCCTGGTACCCCAGATGGCTCAGGACCTGTATGATTATGGATTCAAGACCAAAGAGTCGATATACGAATGGATATGGAAAAAGAGCTTCGAACCACTACGGGATTACCGCATGCGTGGAATAGGTGACTTGACTACAGATGGCTGGACGGGAATAGAAAAAACATCCGGTAAACACTGGAAAGAGTTGTCTGACGACTATATGATACCGGTTGGTGGAGAAAACCCGTTTGACAGTTACTGTATTATCGTCTGTGATGGGATGGAGACCGCAGCCGACAGGTTTACAGGTGGTCACGGCCAGGCATACAGCGTGGATGCGTGGAGATAGGATTTAATTTTATTAATTAAGCTCAAAATCTATGAATATGAAAGAGGTGACAAACATGCCCTTAGTAACAGTAAAAGTATTAGAAGGTAAAACGATCGAGCAGAAAAGAGCTTTAGTAAAAGATATAATCGAAGCAGTTGTAAAGGACTTTGAAGTCCCGGTAAGTGCCGTAACAATTGATATTGTTGATTTAAGCAAAGAAAATTTGGCTATTGGTGGGACATTATTCACTGATCGTTAAGTTCATTGATAATGAAGTTGAAATATCTGAATATGAGATTTCCTGTCTTTGGAGATATCCTTTTTATAGGGCTTGAGAGATTATTCCTGGTTGTTGTCAGGTCGTCCCAATTGTAACTACCGAGGGATTTTTTTTCTGATAACCGGAGTTCTGTAGTACAATTAACAACAGACGTACATCCGGAGAAAAATGGTATGCCTGAAACTCACTATAAAATTATTTCCTCGCAGACGGGCGTTCCTGTCAAACAAGTTGAAGCAGTCAAGTCATTGTTCGATGAAGGAGCAACCATACCCTTCATTGCCCGTTATCGCAAGGAAAAAACAGGATCACTCGATGAGGTGGTCCTGGGTAAAATACGGGACAGTCTGATACGACTGGAAACACTTGATGCACGGCGAAAAGTGATACTGGAGTCGCTCGAGGATCAGAACGTTCTCACAGATGAATTGCGAAGTGCAGTGGAATCGGCAGAGACAATAACCGTCCTGGAGGATATCTACCTGCCCTATCGCCCTAAGCGCCGTACCCGGGCAACGATAGCAAAAGAAAAAGGACTTGAACCTCTTGCCGAGTTGATATTAGCCCAGGAGATCAACGATCCGGTCGGTGAAGCCGCGAGATTTATTAACACTGAAAAAGGAGTCGATTCTATGGAGGAGGCTCTCGCCGGGGCACGCGATATCATCGCAGAACGAGTGAATGAAGACACCCGATCAAGGCAGAGTATGCGCAGTCTTTTTTACCAGGAAGGCGTTATTCAATCGACTATTGCTAAGGGTAAAGAAACTGAAGGAATCAAGTACAGTGATTATTTCGACTGGAGCGAGGCCGTTCTACGGGTTCCCAGTCACCGTTTTCTCGCCATGTTACGAGGGGAAAATGAGGGATTCCTTAAGATTACTATAAGGCCGCCCCGGGAAAAAGCGCTTTCATTGCTGAAAAGGCGTTTCGTCAAAGGTTCCGGCTCTGTTTCAGAGCAGGTAATACTGGCTGTTGAGGACAGCTATCAGAGGTTATTGGGACCTTCTATCGAAACCGACACCCGCCAGCAGGCAAAAGAACGCGCCGACGATGTGGCTCTCGATGTTTTCAGACAGAACCTGCGCGAAACACTCATGGCGCCGCCGCTGGGGAGGCGGACAGTGCTGGCTATTGATCCCGGGTTCCGAACCGGGTGTAAATTAGTCTGCCTTGATCCCCAGGGTAAGCTCCTGTTTCATACCGTGATCTACATTAACCAGTCGGAATCACGTACGAAGGAATCACGTAAAACGGTGCTTGACCTTGTGAAACGTTTTAGTATCGAGGCGATTGCTATCGGCAACGGCACCGCCAGCCGTGAGACGGAGGAATTCATACGAGATTTGAACCTGCCGGAAGATATGCCGGTCGTCATGGTGAACGAAAGCGGCGCCTCGATTTACTCGGCATCCGAAGTCGCACGCGAGGAGTTTCCTGACCAGGATATTACCGTACGCGGGGCGGTATCTATCGGAAGACGGCTGATGGACCCGCTTGCAGAACTGGTAAAAATAGACCCAAAGTCCATCGGAGTCGGACAATACCAACATGATGTCGATCAAGCCAGACTTAAAAGTAATCTCGATGATACCGTTATGATTTGCGTCAACGAAGTCGGCGTTCAGGTGAATACTGCCAGCCAGCAGCTCCTGAGCTATGTTTCAGGGCTTGGTACCGTTCTGGCGAAAAATGTTATCACCTACAGGAATGAGAATGGTCCGTTTCACAATCGGACCGAACTTAAAAAAATACCACGGCTTGGTCCGAAGGCGTTTGAACTTGCAGCAGGATTTCTCCGTATTGATGACGCCGGAAACCCGCTGGATACCACCGCCGTTCACCCGGAAAGTTATCACATAGTTGATCGTATGGTCGGTGACCTGAACTGTACGGTGGATGACCTCATGCGTAATGAAGACCTTCGCAGCCGGATCGATCTGAATAACTACGTTGGCGATGAGTACGGTTTACCAACATTGCAGGACATTATGGCAGAACTGGCCAAGCCGGGGCGCGACCCGAGAAAACAGTTCGAGACGGTGGTTTTCTCCGCGGATATCAGAACTATCGACCACCTTGTTCCCGGAATGAAACTACCGGGTATCGTCACCAACGTGACTAATTTTGGAGCGTTCGTTGATATCGGCGTCCACCAGGACGGGCTGATACATATCAGCGAAATGTCAGATAAATTTGTAAAAAACCCGAATGATATCGTCGGCGTCAATCAAAAGGTGATGGTTACAGTACTCTCGATAGATACGCAGCGCAGGCGAATTTCTCTTTCAATGAAATCAGATGCGGCGCCGTCTGCATAAAATGCCGGGACTGGACTAATGTCAGACTGGTACATATATATGATCAGATGCCGCGACGGGAGTCTTTATACCGGTATTACGACAGATGTTCCCCGCCGCTTGGCAGAACACCGGGAAAATGGTAATGCCGGAGCAAAATACCTCAGGGGCAGGGGGCCGCTTACACTCGTGCTGCAGAAATCGATAGGAAGCAGGAGTATGGCTCTGAGCGTAGAAATAAAAGTGAAAGAGCTGCCGAAGATAAAGAAAGAGGAATTGTTACAAAGCGATACATCCATTGAGAGAATAATACAAGAGGTTAGAGACGGAGTAACTCATGAAAGCGATTAAAACCGTAACCAAAAAAGTACGATGCGAATTAATGAATACCATTTTAAAAAATTGGCGGCATTCGTTTTGGTATTCCTTTGTATAGCCATCTGATACAAAAAATAGAGAATAATTGAAAATAATACTATGAGTAATACCCGAAAAGTCGATGTAAAACCAGGTCTTCAGGTTTCAATAGTTACGAAGGAAGACCAGAAATCCGGAAAACTGACCGAAGGGATAGTTAAAGATATTCTGACGAATTCTTCCACTCACCCACATGGTATCAAGGTCCGATTGAAAAACGGGCAGGTAGGCAGAGTAAAAGAGATAAAATAAATCTAAAGGTTTCCACAGATTATGCTTGTGTTTATCCCGATAAGTTCCGAAGACCGGTTATACATATACTAATACCGGATCTAATATTCTTGGCACGGTCTGGCATTCAACATAATCTATTTACTATATGGCAGGTCTGTCCAATCAAAATAGATGTAAGATTAAGTGAGTTCGAGCTTAACCAGATTTTTCCGCAGTCGGTATTTACCAGCTTTGGCTAATACCTGCTCCACATACTGCTGCGGTACATCAACCAGGGTATGTCTATCAAGGATATTTATGGCACCAATGCTATTTCCGGGGAAATCAGCATGATAAGCTATTGAACCTACTATATCGGCAGGTCGTATACCATGTTTTTTCCCTGCGCTGATACTCAGCCGTACCATTCCTTTTTCAACAGAATCCCTGGAACCGTTCCGACCGTTCCTGTTAGTATCACCATTATCCCCGGGCCGGGATTTTTTAGAACGTGCTTCCCGTACTTCACTGACTTTGGCGAGAGGGCGCTGTTTCTCTTCTATCCGGGCAATTTTAAGGGCAGCGGCAGCAATCATGAGAGGATCATGTTCGTTTTCTACCAGCCGGTTAATCATCTGTAATTCCTTCTGACACCGGCCACGCTTCAGCCAGACAGTCAGTTGTTCCAGTAACTGCTCTTCCCTGTGTGCCTCGATTTCATCAACAGTCGGGATTGGTATACGGGTGATAGTCTGCCTGGTGAATCCTTCTATCCTGCGCAAGCGCCAGAGCTCATTTTTTGTCAGCAAAGAGATGGCGATACCGGATTTACCGGCTCTCCCCGTGCGACCAACCCGGTGTACGTATAATTCCGGATCCTCAGGTAAATCGTAGTTAAATACATGTGAAATATCGGTAATGTCCAATCCCCGGGCTGCCATATCCGTAGCTACAAGAACAGTAATCTGATTATTACGGAATCTGTTTAAAACCTGTTCCCGGGTCTGCTGATTCAGGTCACCGTTCAGTGCTTCGGCAGGAAATCCGCGTCCCATAAGTTCATTCACTAAATCACTCGTACCAACGCGTGTCCTGACGAATATTAACGCGCTGGTGATATCCTCAACCTCAAAAAGCCTGGTGAGAACAGCCAGTTTTTCGCCTTTATTAACAAGACAATATCGGTGGTCAACGGAATCAACTGTAAGATGCTTGCTCTTTATTGCAATAAACTTTGGCGATGTCATATACTTCCTGGCCATGCTGGTGATTTGTGGCGGCATGGTTGCAGAAAAGAGAGCAGTCTGGCGTTCAGATGGGCAGGTACTGAGAATATCTTCAACATCCTGAATGAATCCCATACTGAGCATTTCATCCGCTTCATCGATAACAACGGTATTCACAGAACTAAGATCCAATTCTTCTTTCTGGATAAGATCCAGCAACCGCCCGGGAGTTCCGACGACGATATCTACTCCCTGCCTGAGACTGCGTATCTGTTGAAAATACGGTTGACCGCCATATACGGACAGAACCCGTACATTCAGGCTTTTTCCGTATTCATTTGCAGCCTTCGCTACCTGCAGAGCCAGTTCCCGGGTGGGAGCCAGAATAAGAGCCTGTATACCACGATGATCCTTCTCAAGGGTTTGAATGATCGGTAACATAAAAGCAGCCGTCTTACCCGTACCTGTCTGGGCCTGGCCGATTACATCATGCCCCTCCAGCATTAATGGGATAATCTCTGACTGAATGGGTGTGGGGGTGATATATCCAAGATCGGATACGGACTGCTCTAACTCGGCGCATAAACCTGATTGAGAAAACTCGATTGTCATTGTACTCCTGCTTGCTTTATAAATAGTCCACTGTATTACCTGTTCCTCGCGGACCGGGATCCCCTGTTGTATTCAACGGTTGATCCTGCATGCAAGTAAGAGTTTGCTGTCATACTGAAAATACCAGGTATCTCTTGTAGAAAGACTGGGAGGTATTCCTATAACTTGTACCCTTGGTTTACGTGGCTACCTCTATTTTAACACAAACAAAAGCTATTGTATGTAGATTATGGTAAATGTAATATACGGCTTCGCTTGCCGGAGTTGTTTCTCTTCCGGAAGCAGGATCGCCTGTCAGCAGTGAAAGGGCTTATTTGCTTCGTGGGGGTGGGGAGACTCTACTTCTCTCTGAAATAATGCGCATATCTGCGTTTATTTACTAATTCACAATAATTTAAAAAAAAACCTTTTGTGATAGAATCCAACAATACATTGTTTTGTAACCTGTTACCCATTCTGGCTTGTTGTTCAATACGGCTGATAACACCGTCATCATTGAGCGGTATTGGTTTAGCATCTGTTATAGTTGTATAGATGAGGCCACTGTTACCCAAGGTTCTGAGATTACTTTTTCCCGGTGTAAAAGATTCCTTTGTCTTTGACCGACAGCCGGTGGAATTGCCACCGAAGCCTGTCGGCCTTAATCTCTATATCCATCTGCCTTTTTGCCGCAGTATCTGCCATTTTTGTCCGTATGTGAAAATTCCCTATGATACCGACATGAGCGGCACCTACCAGAAAGCCGTTCTTCGTGAGCTGGACGGCTATCGGAGAATCTGGGGTGACATCAATGTTGAATCGGTTTATTTCGGTGGAGGAACGCCGTCCCTGACACCCGAGATAGTGGAGAGAACGCTGTCCTGGTTAGCCGGTAACTTCCATTTAAACCGCGAGATAGGGATTGAAATTCATCCCCTTGATGCCGATCCTGCAACTATAATGTCTCTAAAAAAAAGTGGTGTCACTATGGTTAGCCTGGGCGTGCAAAGTTTTAATGACAGGATCCTCGATGTCCTGAGGCGCGGTTATGATGGCAGGGCGGCGACGAAGTCATGTGAATTGCTTCTTAAGTCCGGGTTTGATACTGTTGATACTGACCTGATGTTCGCCATTCCGTCTCAGGAATTGAAAGAAGCTGAGCGCGACGTAGAACTAGCCGGCAAGCTTGGTACCGGCCAGATATCCTCCTATCCTCTTATACCTTTCTCATATACACCAATCAAGGAATATCTGAAAAAAGCAGGATTGACCTTACCGACACGGCGTACGGAAAAACATATGCTGAATTCGATAGTGAAGAAAGCGGAAAACGCCGGTTACCGGAGGACATCTATCTGGAGTTTTAACCAGCCGCAAACAACTCGCTATACTACCGTCACAAGGAATGCCTTCATCGGCATCGGCGCGGGGGCTTCATCCCGGATTGGTGATTATTTCTGGCTGAACACCTTTTCGGTCGCTGATTATATCAAGGCTGTGACCGATGGTCAATCGCCGCTGGCTCTGGCTACCAGGTTAAACGCCGGTGACAAGATGGCATACTGGCTCTTCTGGCAATGTTATAACACTGTAATTGACACTGATACCTTCCGGTCCATGTTTAATAAAGACTTGCCATATCGTATAAAAATATTCTTATCGATTCTTGGTCTTATGGGATTGACTCATCGGGAAGGAACTGCTCTCCGACTGACTGATACCGGGGCGTATCTCTTTCACCTTATTGAGCAAGGATACACTCATGCCTACCTCGAAACCTTGTGGCAGGCTTGTTTTCAAGAGGCGTGGCCACGGAGGACAGTACTCTGAAGCAGACATTCATTATGTACAAGTTAGCAATCTGACGAATTGTGACCCAACAAAACTGTCAGATGTTACGAGGTAACCATTACGGCGAGAGTCTGGTACTTCCAGACGCAGTCAACATGGTGAAATCCTGATTCAATCATATCATGTGCCATTTCCATGATCGTGCCTGGTTTGTCACCGAGTTTTAGATCCAACTCAATCTGTGCATTTTTTACCTGGTCGAAAGTTCGTTCTTTGTGCAACAATTCTCTTATTCTTTCCACCATCCAGGAAATCCAGTTGTCGAACTCCCACCTATCAATGATTTCAGAATCGCCTTTGAATCTATCCCCGTTCACAAACAGCCCACTGCTTTTTAGTGTCACTCGAATGTCTGTATAGAGTGGAATTCGGTTTTCATAGTCTACATGGTGCAAAGCAAAACATGATACGACCGCATCGAAACCTTCGTTTCTCAGGGAAGATGGAACACCTGCGTTCAGATCTTGCTTGAATACCTTGATTTTATTGTTATCTCTGAAGCGTTCTTCAGCCATTCTGATCATCTCGTCAGAGTAGTCCACCATGCAGATCGTAGCATCTGGCCTGAGTTTAAGGATTTCAGCAGTCACGTCACCATAGCCACACCCGAGGTCCAGCACCTTGGGTCTATCTCCACTGGAATCCACGACAAGACGGGCAATGAGTGAAAGGATGTCCCTACGACCAGGAATTAGTATATCAGCCGTACTCTGATAGCTCCTTGCAGCGTTGGCAGACTGCCAATCCATTCTTTCGTTCATTTTTGCACTAGTGTCTAATTTATCCACACAGCCAGCATCTAAGTCAAGGTTACTTATTTATAAATCTGAAATTCAAGTTTCAGATGATTCTGCACAAGCCTCGGTTTTGTTCAATCCACATAAATCCAACAATACTCAGATTGTGACTTAACAAGGCGTATTGTTAATCAACTCTTACTTTAAACAGGCTTGAACGCTAAGCTGTGATATAATTGATTGTCAATATTAACACTTGAGCATTGACAGTGAAGAAATTCTTTGTTCTTTGGTCCAGCCAGGCCGCATCTATGTTCGGCAGTACCATAGTGGGGTTTGCACTGGCATGGTATCTGGCCAGAGAAACAGGCTCCGCTACGATACTCACCACCGCGATGCTGGTCAACATACTTCCGGGGGTTGTGCTCGGTCCCTTTATCGGACCATTAATCGACCGCTGGAACCGCAAGGGAATCATCATCTACAGCGACCTCGTCACAGCTCTATTGACGGCGGTGCTGGTCGTGCTATTTCACACGGGCACTATTCAGATCTGGCACATTTACGTGATCATGGCAGGCAGGTCTATCGGCGGGTCTTTCCAAGGCCCGGCTCTCAGCGCTTCCATACCCATGATCGTCCCGGAGAAACACCTGGTAAGGGCTAACGGTCTAAACATGACGCTCAGGGGCGCTAACAACATCGTGGCACCCCTTGCCGGAGCATTTCTGATAGAAGCCATCGAGATGCAATGGGTACTTACCGTGGATATTATTACGGCGGTAGTCGCCGTAGGCTGTTTACTCCTACTGGCAATACCACAGCCTCCGCGTTCTGTTCCGGTGAGTAAACCCAGTTATTTCACAGATATGAAACAGGGTTTCCGCTATGTCACCTCGTGGCGGGGCCTGTTGTATCTGGTTCTATTCTTCACGATACTGAGTTTCTTTTCCGCACCGTCAAATGCCCTGCTTCCGCTATTTGTGACGAACTATTTCGGCAGGGACGTACTGAAACTGGGCTGGCTGCAGACCGCCGCCGGTGTGGGCGTTATCACCGGGGGGCTTATCATGGGAGTGTGGAGCGGGTTTAAACGGCGCATGGTCACTATCCTGGTAAGCATCATGGTACAGGCCGTTTCAGTATTTATCTTTGCCTTCACCACGGAGAGTCTCTTCTTCCTGGCCCTGGCCTTGAGGTTGATTTCAGGCCTGATGGGTGCCATGCTCAACGCGCCTCTCGGAGCTATTCTGCAATCTGTCGCAGCCAAAGAGATGCAGGGAAGGGTATTTGCCTTGCAGAATTCGCTGATGGGAATAATGATGCCCCTATCACTGGCGATTGCCGGGCCGGTGGCTGATGTTGTTGGTCTGCGGACGATATGGTACGTTTCCGCGGCAGCGATATTCACCGCAACCGGCCTTGCGTTCTTCTCCCGTGATTTGATGAATATTGAAGACAACAAAATCGATGAAAATCCTGAAGAAGAAGTCCCACTGCATATTCCTGAAATTTTAGAATAAAGATTAGGTAAAGTGGGATCCTCTACGTTTAACTTAAGATAGGATTAAGGATCGTGAGTTATTCAACAAAAAGGCAAATTGTTAGATAACATTTGCTTAAAATGTGACATTGAACTGGTATTCTTATCGGAAATGGATGGCTATGTTCATAAAAAAAAGATGAAGTAGATATGGTTGTCTTTTCCGAAAAGAGCAGACTCATGGTATCGTAACTTTGCGGATCACGATAAATAGCTACTTGTCATAAAGTGTTCACAAGAATCGGGAGGTAAGTGTATATGCGAAGTGATTCAGGCTTAAAAAAACCTCGTCAGGGAAATAAAAAATTACCTGACATAAAATTTGTGAACAAAACTGTTCGCAAAATCACGCCTGAAAATCCCGGTATTGATTGTTTGTGGGAAAGTTAACGATCTCTTTTATACCCCTTCGAAAAACTTCCTGGGGCCATCTATACAAAGCGTTTTGATAATAGTATCGTCCACACCCATTTCCCTAAGCCAGGGAAAGACTACTTTTTTTAGATAAAGATATCCGTGAGGATTTCTGTTTTCCATGATGTCCCGAACCTCAGGCGGGGAAAAGGCCAGCGGGTCTATCATACTTATATCATGCGAAGGTAGAAGGCGGTCAGCCCAGCCGTCATCGATCAATCTCTTCATTGTTTCCGTTCGGGCATACGGGCTCAGATAAGAGCCCGGGAAACGATCCATCCCCAGGTAGCATCCCTGGTCAAGTATCCACGTCAGGTACTCTATGTCCTGGGTATCGTTGGCGTGCCCTACAACAATCTTTTTCATGTCGGCGCCTTCGTCCTGTAGTATAGCTAACTGCTGACGGGCTACCTGTTCCGCGGCGAACGAATGGAGCATAATTGGAACTCCCGTCCGGCAGTGTGCTCTGGCAATGGAACGCAGCATAATTTCTCCGTCGGGCGTCACTCCGCCGAAATCAGCAGCTGATTTCAGGATTCCTGCCTTGATGTCCGTTCCGGCGACTCCGACTTCGATATCACGTACAAACAAGTCTGCAAAGAGATCCGGAGAATTTTCGGCTAGGTAGTCGGGGAGTTTCATCCACCATCCTGAACAGGCAACGATATTAACACCAGTCCGGCGCGATACTTCAGCCATTATGTTCACATCTCGACCGGTATCGAACGGGGTAGCGTCGACGATCGTGTTAACCCCTCCTTCTCTTGCCTTGTCTATTCCTGTTATTATCCGCTCAATGATTCCGGAGCCGAACAGTTCGGGGTAGTTCTGGATCAGAGGTCCCTGATGGACAACGTGTTCATGCATGAGTGTAAAACCGAGATCAGCGGTATCAATTGGTCCAAGCACAGTATTTACAGTAGTCATAGTAACAATCTCCTGTCTGTATTCGATTTGTAACCTTTGTTATTGAGACCGATCGGCTATTTCTTCGAGCTTATCTTCAATAAAATATTGTGCTTTCAGCAGATCTTTTTCGCTGGGCCTGTCACGGATATCTCCGTGGAAGGTACCCGGCATGGGACTATCGATAAATTTTCCGGGACAACAGAACATACCCAGATATTGAAATCCTATATGTTCGAGTTCAAGCGCCATAAGTGACGCCGCCGGTTCGGCTTCCCTGGGACCGAATTCATATCCGGCATAGGTGATGAACACAATCGCGCGGGGAGAGTCCGGACCCAGGACAATTTTCCTGTGGATCGACGATAATTTACCGCCGATAGATATTTCAGGTACCGGTTCATCTATATAAGGAATGGTCTCATCTCTCCGGCTCAGTACGACACGAGGATCCATCCCTGTCCTGAACCCTCTCAGCATGTTCATTACCTCGTTATAGGGCAGGTGTGCCCTGAGTCCCGAACCGGCGCATACGAAGTCGTACTTTCGAACATCGAAAGGGGGCCTGAGAATATCGTCGGCGTTTTTCCGTACTTTGAATATATCGCACTGCCATTCCCGGCCTTCGAAAGTTTCTTTAATCATTAGTGCTACTTTTTCGGTATTCCCAGTGTACGATGAGTATGTTACCAGACATCTTTTACTCATTATCATCTCCGTCCTTTCATACTACAATTAACTGCGTGATTTGTACATTAGAAAACTTATACGATATACTCATGTATCTAACGCTTACGTGTAACGTGGTTATATCGTTTTGCTACTCGAGATTCGAGCTTATTTGTAATGATACAGGAAAACAACTGACTGGAGGAATCTTATGGATACTGTCAAACTGGATACCGGATATATATCAGGAAAAATAACGGGAGAGCCTGGTAACGAAGTGTGGACTTATCGTGGTATTCCTTATGCCGCCCCGCCTGTCGGAGACCTCCGTTGGAAACCACCTCAGCCGGTAGTCCCCTGGGAAGGAGTCCGTGAATGTGCAGACTACAGCGTCCAGGCCGCCCAGTACCCTGATATGAACCTGTCCGAGGAATATCGGAGAGTACCGTCGAGTGAAGACTGCCTTTACCTGAATGTGTATACCCAGGCGCAGGATGATATGGAACGGTTGCCGGTGATGGTTTGGCTGCATGGTGGTGGTTTACGATACGGCAACGGAAACCGACCGGGACAAAACAGCCCCGGACTGCCGCAACACGGTGTTGTCCTGGTAACCGTGAACAGTCGGCTGGGAGAGATGGGGCTGTTTGCTCATCCATTACTCACAGAGGAATCACCTCACAATTCTTCCGGTAATTACATGTTCCTCGATATGGTAGCCGCTCTGGAATGGGTGCAGAGGAACATCACCGCGTTCGGAGGTGATCCGGATAATGTTACCATCTTCGGTGAGTCCGGGGGTGGAGACAAGGTCGTCTGCATGCTTACGTCCCCTCTGGCGAAAGGTCTGTTCCACCGAGCTATCTGCCAGAGCGGCGGCAGCCATGCTGATGCTGTTCCGCTGAATGAGACGGAAGAATACGGCAGTAAATTGTTTGCCATGCTCGGTGTTGATAAAGAAGTTGACCCTCTGGCGGCAGCCCGGGCAATACCCTGGGAAAGGGTTGTCGAGGTAAGTCAGGCGATGGGTGAAGAGACAGGTGGGAATGCGGTCTTTGGCGGTCTCTGGAATATCACCACCGATGGCTGGTTTCTTCCCGATACTCCCTATAATATCCTGGACAGGTGCGGGCATAATGCGGTGCCGATGATTACCTGTGCCAACCTTGGAGAACTAACCGGTCCTGGACTGGTACATGCTCCCGATATCATTCCAGCATATATGAAGATAAATACTGCTGCAAATAAGACCGGTAATAGAGGATATATTGGAATATTCGATCAGGTGCCAGGTAATTTCCGAGAGGAAGGCGGGGTATCCGCTCATGCCATGGAGCTGCACTTCGTTTTTGGAAATGTCGATGATCCCCAGCCGTGGGAAAGACTTAGCTATATGTACCAGGCTGCCGGTGCTAAATCGGAATTGCCTGTAATCACAGACGCTGAGAGGAAGGTGTCCGAGGAAATGATGCGGATGTGGACGGCTTTCGCCAGAACGGGAAACCCGAGTGTGCCCGGCTTGATAGACTGGCCTGACTGGGATGAGACGACTGATAAATACCTGTATATCGTAGATCCGTTGCAGGTAAAGACAGGTTTCTCCAGACTCGTTTAATACCGGTGACTTACGTAAGGTGTTATGCCAAAGGCACATAATAATATAAGAAAGGATTAACCAGACCTATGTCAGATTATTCAAAATATGTAGTTCAGGAATTAAAAGCCCCTTTCTCGAAGGAGGTAAACGCCGCATACTCAAAATTCGCCACGAGGATTCTGTGGATCGATGAAGATGTTGTCCCGGGAGCTTTCCAGATGAGTTGTTCATGGTATCTGAAACCGAACCCGAAAGGCCCGCCGCCTCATACTCATGAGGAGAGTGAAATACTCGGTTTTTTCGGCAATGACCCGGACGATCCTTATAATCTGCACGGCGAAGTTGAGATCTGGCTGGGAGATCAGAAATTTACTATCGATAGAACTGCTATGGTGTTCATTCCCTCTGGTTTAAAGCATTGCCCGCTCATTTTGAAGCGTGCCGATAAACCTATATTCCACTTTTCCGTTCTGACAGGTGGCCACTGGGATACGGAATCGTTAAAGGAAACTCATAAACCGGAATCTGATTACAGTAAATATATCGTCACCGAGCTTAAAGCCCCTGCCTTCAAACCGGAGTTTGTTGAAGAATATAAAAAATTCGCTACCCGTGTCTTATGGATGGATAAGGATGTTGTCCCGGGAGCTTTCCAGATGAATGTTTCCTGGTACTGTAAACCGGCACGACATGCGCCGGATCCACATACTCACGAAGATGATGAAATAATCGGTTTCTTTGGAGGTGATGCTTCGGATCCGTACAACCTCAACGGCGAGGTAGAGATGTGGATGGGGGATCAGAAAAACATGTTGACCAGAAGCACTTTGCTATTTGCACCTTCCGGAATCAAACATTGCCCTCTGATTATTCATCGTGCTGATCGACCGATTTTTCACTTTTCTATAGTTACCGGAGGTACATATCGAACAATCAGTGTAAAATAAACATATGAATTCTCCTGTGTGAACCATACCATCTCTGCTACCCTTTTTAGATGATTTTAGAAAAATCAATCAGGATTTATTGCTTGTTAAAGGTAAAACCTTAACTTCCTTTATGGCTGTTGCCGTAGCTTCTTCCGTATCGGTAAACTCCAATGTAATTATATAGGTTCCCGACTTTTGGTAAACGTGATTAGCGGTAGGGCCGCCAACCGTTACAGGGCTCCCGTCTCCCCAGTCCCATGTGGTCCCTGCCCATTCAGGCAGGGCAGGATAATGATAACTCGCTTTATCATCATAGAAACGAGTTTCATCGTTCCATGCTGTAACTGTATCTCCAACCATTACTGCGTCTGATAATAATGAAATACTTACTTGTGGAGGTGTATTCGGACGAGTCTTGCTTATGTTGTCATAGAAAAGTAATCCTTCCGGCAGGCGGTCTATATTTTCCAGGATTTCGATATGCGCACTGTACGCGCGCTGTATCTGGTCGAGTGTAATCTTGTCCGGCGTATCCAGCGTGGAATGGTAGTATAGAGGGATGCTTGCTACGTTAACCCACGGACTTGTTGGCGGGGCTATCCCCCATTGCGGTCCGCTTCCAAAAGAGCCGAAACGATTTTGAGTGCAGATAAATCCATATTTATCCATAGTAAAAGCGGCAAGCCTGCTGAAAATATAATTATTCGAGATAATGTAAAATTCACAGGTTTCGCCTTCAACCGGAACGATTTTATCTTCGGTTTCGTCGAACCTGTACCTTGTACCACCGGCTGCATGGTCGACATCCCATACTATTGCATTGGTCAACCGGTCTTTATGAGCCTCGGCAAACTGGTAATGTCCCGCATTCATATCAAAATCATGTCCCAGGCACCAGGCAAAAATCATATCATGGTTTCTTAACTCAATCGGCTTAGAGGCGAAATATTCCGCCCACTTTATCAGCAATGCTACGCTGCCATTGTTATCAACAGCACCGGTAAAATAACCCGTGTCGTAGTGTGTACCGGCGAGAATAACTTCTTCGGAGTTACCATTACCCGGTAATTCAAAGACTACATTATGGGCATCAACTACCTCATGCTTCACTTCCAGCTTTATCTTTACGGTGTGAGGTGTACCTGAAACAGCCAGGTTTCTTAAATAATCCCCTGCACTCTTGCTAAAGCAGAAGACCGGAATCGGTAATACATCAGTTGCCGTTCCTTCTCCCTTTTGCTGCTGGGGGCTGTCTACGTACATATTGGCCCGAAACACAGCAACAACTCCTTTATCCTTTGCGATTACCGTCGCACCTCTGGCGCTGGCTATATAGCCCCGGGAAAATTTTTCATCTATCAAAGCTATCTTGCCGCTAACATCGATTAGTTGAAAATTTGAGTCGGCACCAGTTCCTACGTAGGCAAGTTCACCTGTAATACCTTCGGGAGGAGTCCCGACAGTCCAGTGCAACGGACTGCATGATTCAGTCAATGATATTTCTTTCCCGTTCTCTTCAACTAATACCTCGTAGGATTCAGGGAACGGGCTGTTTACTTTAACAGGTTCTAACCTGGCATCTTTCAGACCGGCATCATGAAGTTTTTTAAGGATGTAGTTTGCCGCAGTCTCACCCTTTTCTCCAACATTTATTCCTGAATGAACGCCGTAACCGGCAAGGTCGCAAAGGTCCTGGATCATCTCCTTTATCTCCTCGACAGTCGAGGAATTACCGAAACTATTCTTCTCCATCTTTTTTCCTCCTTATATCTGTACCGAAAATAGTGGAAGGAAAATCCGTCAGTTACGTATCCAACGCGAGTCGATTATGGTCGAGGTCCATAGACAGGAACGGATTGACCGACCTCTAATGCTCCAAGATCCGGTGCGTCTCCGGCGAAGTCATCGTTGATATTAGGGAGAATACAACCGGCATCAATGGCCACAGTACCCGGTTTAAGCTGAAAATCCAGGTCCTCGGCTTTATAAATCCTGGTAACGTCATTCGAGTCGACTCGTGATACCTTTGAAAACACATAATAGTCTACGAGTATGCTATGTTTGTCCTGACCGGTAGCCTGGCTGTATTCAGCCAGAGTCGCCGACTTGTGTTCGAATTCTGGCTTGTTGTAGTCCTTCAGTTTGTCAGGCGAAGGAGATTTCCATACGAACGAACACTCGACTTCGGGGGCAGGTCGGAATCCGTTATAATCGGATGACGTGTAACTGGTGAAGGTATCCACAGAAAAAACTGTTTCCGATGGGAGCCATCCAAGGATAAGGTTGTTCCTGAAATGGTAATTAGAAGCCTGGGAAGCTTCCACTTTAGTGGCAAATGTGTTGTGATAATAGAGTAAACCTGATGGATTTTGGGCATGCTTTATACTGTTCGGAGCATTATAGACGATATTACGAATGAAATACGCGGGACCACCGTAAATAGTCTGCTGGCTCAGGGCATTCCCAGCGGCGTTGAGGCAGTAATTTCTTAAGACACGTATATTGTACATAGCTCCGTCGGCTTCAATGAAGTTATCATGCATGTTGGTAATAAAATTATTGTAGATATCGATTGAAACGAATGTCCTGTCAGTTTTCAGCACTTCTTCGAGTGGATAAACATCCGGATGGGTGTATGGAGGATAACCGTCCGGAACACCATAAGTGGCATGATCGATACCGTCATGAAAATTTGCGACGTAATTATAACAAATCACATGACCTGCCCCGGCGATTTTAACAGCATATTCGGATAAACACTTTTCAAACGGATAGGGAGAAGGTCGTTCGGGAAGATCAATCCAACCGTGTAACGTATTCGGGTCATGCCTGCCGATAAACACGTTATCAGCGATATAGAAGTTCTTTGAGCCTGACCAGTCGCAGTGAATACCTTTATCAATATCCTCAAAGCGGCACCTCTTAACTGTCAATCCACTGGAACCGATTATATTCTTATTGCCAGCCAGAAAAGCGACATATGTATTTCGGATAGTAAGACCTTCGAAGTAATGATAGTCTGCAGCAGTAACATTAAAGAGATTGAAATTACCATTACCGTCGAAAATAACCTCTCCATCACCGGCTGCTTTTATAACTACAGGTTTTTCCGGTGTTCCCTTTGCCGTCAGATAGTACGTTCCCTGAAAAGGAGTACCCATTCCTTCTCCCCAGATGTCACTTCCGTAGAGATTCCAGTCATCCTTATAAACACCGGCATGGATTAGGATAGTATCACCAGGCTGCACACGGGGTGGCGCGACATTCCACCAGTCCGCCTCGCACCAGCCGGTGTAATATGCGGCCATCAGGTTCGGGAAGGCAGGTTCCTGCTTTGTCCCGGTATAATCACCCGGATACACGTGGTAAACCTGCCCACCCTCAAAAGGTTTCGGTTCAGGACGGGTACTTACTGACACTGTTTTCCGAGAATTACCGATCACTCCGTCCGGATCTGACATATCGAACCTGCACTGATACTCAGTATCAGGTTCCAGATCCAATATACTTCCGGCAAACAGGTTTGGAGTTACGTAATCAATACTGTTATTTAGAAACTTGGTAATGCTTTCTTCATTCTGGATGCGTAAAAGAGGTAATGCTTTTTTCCAGTTACGGTCACCTTTTTTACGGTATTGAACTTCGACTTCAGCATTATGGTTATCGTCTCCCTCGATATACCACTCAAATCCGAGTGAAATCAGAGTCGGCGGTTCGATGACAAACTTGACTGGTTTAACACTGTTCATTGTATCGATATCAGTACCCGACATAGCTCACCTCCATTCTGAAGCGTATTATTCCGGTCAAATGATCGTTTGTTTCATTCCCAGTATTACTTATAAACACCGTATTCCTGGGCTGCCTCGATCATTGCGTGTAAACAGGCTGGGTCGCATTTATCAGGACCGGATCCCAATGACAGGATATAGCCGCCGTTTTCACCACAGACCTCGATGAGCTTGCGGCAGTATTCTTTAATTTCCTGCGGCGAATGAGTGTACAGTTGCGCTGCGGTCACGTTACCCGTGATACAGGCTGAATCGCCCAGTATTTCCTTTGCCTTGAACATATCCGTTTGTTCCATATTCCAGACCACAGAGGAACGAGGCAGGTCGCTGATAATCTCCAGTCGGGCTTCATCGTATCTCCCATCGATCACCATCCAGGGAACACAACCTTCATTCACCAGTCCCAGGAGGAGTTTTCGGAATGTCGGCCAGTAAAATGTTTCGAACTGTTTAACGGACATGAAGCTGACATCTCCCTTATGCATGGGTATCAGGACGATTGGACTGCGTGCCATGTCTGTCATCTGAACTGCCGACCTGACCGCCCGTTCAACAATAGCCTCCAGTGTTTCCAGCACTTTTTCCGGCTGGCGGTACATGTCAACCGTGATACCGCGGGTACCTCGCAGCGAGTCGGCAATGGTGTCATAGGGTGCCTGTGCCATGCCACCGACAAAAGGAGGAAATCCCGATTCCAGCGATACCTGAGCGCATTCTCTGATGACTTGCTGGTATATCGTATTCTCCTCGCTGGCTTCCCAGATGGCTTTGAACAGTTTTACAAACGCGGGATCCTGGCACATTGCCATAAGTCTCTGAGGAAGACCCTGGTATGAAGAAAGCGGAGGAATGTGTGACAGAAGTTCAAAGGCACCCCATGTCCGAGGGGTAAAGTATCGCGTCCCGAAATCGAACGGATCATTTACAAAGAGGTCATACTCATCTGCCTGCATGTACTCTCTTTCGACGAAATTCTGGATACTGGCGCTGTCCGGGAGTCCGCCTCCCGGCCATTTCATCGATCTGTAATCGAGTATCTCATAAACACGGGCTGGGAAAAATCCGGGGATATCATTCGAATCCTGGTCGTAGTCGTTGAGCCATTTCTTCCAGGCCGGCATTATCTTCGAGTAGTCGTAGATGACATCTTTTAAAGTGAATCCGGCGTTATAGGCGATTATCCCGCCACTCGTCAGGTGTACAGGAACACGGTCCGGAATTTCCATCTTAATGGTTTTTATCATACGGGTAGCACGTTCACGATACTTCTGTTCCGCTTCCTGACTGCTGAAGGAAATATCTTCGGCTGAAAGCCATTTTTCAAATCGTTTTTCGCGTTTTTCCTGCCAGGTCATTTCAGACCATTGTTGTTCCGTGTTCACTCGTTAGTCTCCTGTTTCCCACTGTCGCTAGTATTTTATTCCAGGTTCAGTAATGCTGAAGGATTTTTTTTCACCATGAGTTCTACCTCCTCCGGGGAAATTCCATGGTGGAGCAGTGTAGCGATGAATAATCTCATCCCTTCCACGGGGATCGGATTCTGAGGCTGGCCCAAGTCGGTACTGACGATACAGTGTTCGGCACCGATGGATTTAATTACCTTTACCAGGTCTGCCGGATGATGGCAGAATTCGTTCGGAAGTATCCCTATAATAGTAAATTCCATAAACACCCCGGTCTTTGCCAGCTGCTGCATTTCTTCAAGAGTCAGTACCTTTTCCATGAATTCTTTGTCTGTCGGATGGGTGACGATTATTTTCTTGATTCCGATTCCCTGCGCCTCTTCGACTAACGCAAATATTTCCTGAGGAGAGATATGACCGGTAGCCAGTACGATATTTTTCTCTTTAATCAGCGACAGTATCGGCGCGATATCCGGCACCAGATTTCCTTTGTCGTCCAGAATTGAGAAACCTTCACCCTTGGCCGGAAATCCCTGTGCTCTCATCATGTTGATGGAATTTGCTGAAGAAAATGTCGGCATCCACACTACCTTGGCTCCCAGCATGACCGCGTTCTCTACCGCGTGCGCGTTTATACCACCGACTTCATAATTGAGACAGATACTTCCGATAATTTCGATATCCGGTACCATCCGATTTACGAGTGCTGCTACTGCAGCGGTATAGCTGTGACTCTTGTAGACGAGAGCCTTCATTCCTGCCTGTTGTGCCTGCTGAGCCGCTTCTATTACATCTACTCGAGCCGGACCTTTGGTAATTCCCGGATGTAAGTGCATGTCTATCGAGTCGGTTAGATACTCATCTACGTTTATAAAACTCACTATAATACTCCTCGCGGCAATCGGAGAATCGGTAGCACGAGTTAATCGAATCTCTGGTTGCCACTCTGGCTACTTAGACTGGAAAACTTATTTTCTTGACCTTATCCCTTTGGCGTAATTCACCCTGCCTACCCAGAATTCCTCGTCATCTTCTCTCGGGGTTACACCTATAGCTTTCAATCCTGCTCTCATCGCCTGCCTTGCCTGATGGGGGATTCTGGAACCCGGTTGTCTGAACAGACCACCGTTACCACCGGCCAGCCAGTCCAGGTATTTGATTCCTAGATACCCTCCACCACTTTGGTATAAAGCTACCTTCATTGCGTTCATATGTATCGGGGATAATTCCCAGTAGAGGTCCATTGCCTGGTCAAACTCACCCTGCATGAACAGGTTGAACAGTTTGACGATGCGGCTTTCGGTAAAATCCTCTCCGTCATAGATAACGTATTTCCCCGGACCTGCCCACTGCTGCTTATATTTCGGGATCGTGATCGGCCACTCTTCCGGTTCGCCTGACTGTTGCAGGATCTGATCACCTACCAGGTGGTGTATCTGGGCCATTTTCCCGTAGCCGTCAGCGATATATATTTTGGCTGCAACGACATTCGGTATTTCCGCTATCCGTGCGACCAGGTGAGGATTGAAATGACTCGGGTGGAATCTGCCGAAGTCGAAGATAGGCTTAGGCCAGAAGTCTACGCAAAGGTTCACAGAATCGCATATCTTTTTAGTTATCTGATAAATATCCTCTTCATCTTTGGCATAGAAGTTACCCGGGTAACCGAAAAGCGTGTGTGTCCCGCCGACTTTTTCGAAATGTTTGAGTAGTTCGATATCCTGCTCGACATCATCGATACCGGTAGTTACCGATACCAGTATTTTGCCCTTGGCTTCGTCGCAGACGATCTCCATGAACCGTTTCCGTTCCTCAAAGGTCATAACGGCGATCATCGTTTCACAGAGTATACTGAACATCCCCTTGCGAATGTTGTGCTGGACATCCCACCTGATACCTTCCTCGTCCAACTCCGTGAGATCCGGGGTGAAAGAAGGAGCGACAGCTCCGTCCAGACCATGATAATTCTTTCGCGCCCATTCTTTTGCTTCTGATTTGGTATATTCCAAAGCCATTTTTTTCTCCTTATCTGAAAACAAATATAATTTTATATATCAGCAGGTTAATACTGCTTTAACCGCGCGCCCTTGGAGTAATTAACTCTTCCTACGAAAAATTCCTCCTCGTTATCGCGAAGAGGAACACCAAGCCCTCTCAGTCGGGCTCTGATTCCATCTTTATGGTAGTCATACAGCCGTTGCCCCATCGGCTGCCGTACCATACCGCCGTTGCCTCCGAGAAGCCACTGAGCATACTTATCCGGCAGGGTGCCGACGATCCCTGTGTTGAAATATGAATCCGAACTTCCTCCAAGGTTTACCCCAGCCGGAACAGCGCTCATGAAGTCCCAGTACATCTTCATCGCTTCATCGATCTTACCTTCAACAAAGAGGTTGAACATGTTTACCATCTTTGGGTTGTCAGGAGTCTGAGATACATCATACGGTCCCGCGCCTGCCCATTGCTGTCCGTATTGACCGACCGTGATAGGCCAGTTCATCTGTACGGGATCGTTAACCAGTACCCTGTCTCCGATAAGGCGGAACGACTCATACATGAAGCCAATCGGTCCACCTCCGCAAAGCTTCATTCCCACGACATTCGGGATATCAGCTATTTTATCAAGAACGGTCAGCGGGAAATAACTCGGGTGCATATGCTTGACATGGAGTCTGCCGGCGTAAAAATTGACGGCGATATTGGTTGCATCGCACATTAGCTTGTAGTGCCGGTAAAGCTCTTCTTCTGAGTGGGGGTAAAATTGTACGGGATGGCCGATTAAAGCAAAAGAACCGCCGACTTTCTCGAAATGTGCCAGCATCTCCAGGTCTTCCTCAACAGTGTTCTGCAGGATGGTCATCGATACATGTATTTTATCTTTGGCTTCGTCACAGACTATCTTCACAAATTGCTTGCGTTCTTCGAAGGTCATCGCGCTGGCTTCGACGGCGCAGAGGATACAGCTTAACTTGTTGGCTATCAAGTAGTTTACATCCCACCTGATGCCTTCCTCATCCAGTCCCGAAAGATCCGGTGTGTAAGACGCATGAATTACTCCTTCCAGTCCCTTCAGATTTTCCTTAGCCCATTGTTTTGCTTCTGCTTTGGTATATTCCAATGCCATGGTGTTCTCCTTTCATTTAGAAACAACAATACTCAAGTAAATTATTTCCTCGATACTGATTATCTCCATTTATCTATTGACGCATTTGCCATACACCGGAAATCTCCTGCCATCCAGAACGCATCGGTTCCACCGCCAATGACCAGCATCTCTACCGGTGAATTTTTCGTTATCAACGGGTATTCTGTCTTTCCTTCCGGAGGAAGCTTCAGCCAGGAAGCATACGGTTCAACCCCGGCTTTTGCGGATTCCAGATCTTTCGGCATAGCTGCCCAGTAGGTCCAGGCAGACATTCGGGCATTGTCCTTGATCCACTCTCCCAGCTGTTCTTTACTGTCGAATCCTTCATTTTTAAGATCGTTTGCTGTTATCGGACTCACCAGGAATGTTGCCTGTGTTCCCGGATTCAGATTCAGTGTATGATGAGTCCCGGCTCCGCTGGTTTCAAAACTTACAAGCTGGTTAGCCATGATCTCGTGATGAGGGTGAGGTTTATAAGCTGCGTAGTTCAGCAGGCTCCATCCGCCCAGTATACTGATTACACTTTCTTCTGGTTTAAATCCCTTCTGCACGTGTAGAGGAATCCATCCTTCAGGAAGTGCTTCTTCATTTTCCGCGCAACAGAGGTTGTTGTAATTAGTACTGTTGCCAAGATCCCCCAGGTATGATTCGCCGAGTATCGCTCCACCCAGGTTCTTCGATATAAGTGTCCAGGCTCTTCCGATGACAGCATTAGCCTGGTTGAAGGGGCCAAGAGCACTCAAACCTGAATTCATGTTTATCTCTTTGCATATCGGTCCATTGGCTACGACCATTCTGCACATTGAGGTAGCGGAACTGAATAACGAGGTGACACCGGTAGAAGCGATAGCCAGAATCACTGGTAAATGTTCCTTCTTCGCTCCGGCCATGACAGCATTAACAGCGACATGCTCTACGGTATATTCCCATGCTTCGTGAGGAGGTGATGGCTGCATCACTACTGGTACATCCTCCTTTTCCTCTCCTCGTGAACCTGAGCCAAGTCGCTCTAACGAGCGCTCCCAAGCTTCATTGGGAGGAATTGGCTGCATCCTACCGATTATTTCATCGGGTTTATGGCTTGTTCCCTTCAGCATCTCGGCTACCCGTTCCTCGGTGGGAAGTATGATTGGGAGGCCATCGGTCCATCCGTTTTCAAGGAAGAGCTGCTCAAGGTTTTCAGGGGCGTCCGGTTCCAGCAATCTCGGCATCGATCTTTCTATTGTGCCTGTTTTCTTTTCTGCTTCGGTCGTCGGTCTTGTAAGAGCATCGATTATTCCGGTGATAACAGGTCTGTTATTTATCGGATCATTGCCTTCAAGATATTTCCTGTGCACTTCAATGGATCTATTGGCAAAAGGATGAGGAACAAAGGTAAATCTCAGTCCGGAGATCCCTTTTTTATAGGCAAATTTCCTTGTCAGGTCAGGGAATGCCTGGGTGATTACAGGAGCGGTAGGCAATCCCATGCTCTCAAGTATAGAGCAAAAAATAATGACCGATGGTGAGCAGGTATCAAGCTGACCGATGCCTATTATGACACCGTTACCTTTTTCCTTTATCTCAGCCCACAGGTCCGGATCATTATTAAAGTATGTACCTGTTTTTACTCTGAGTTCGAAATTCGTCTCAGGATATCTGCCGGACAGTAATGTTTGCATCTCCTCCCAGAACTGGTGGGTTCTGGGGAAATTCATGTCTACGATATATACGGTTTTACCTTTTAAAGTATCAATGCGGGAAGCCATAGGAACCATATGTATCGACGGAGGGATGCCACGCGGGTTCATTACCGTGATTTTTTCATTTGGCATGTTACTCTTATCCCTTCCTGATTATTCGTCGCTATTAGTGTCCATCCCGTAAATCTGGCATAAGGTAGCTACTTTTTGAGGGTGTGTTTCAAGGAAAACTCGTGCCTTTGTTATCTTCAGATCTCCGTTATCATCGATTTTAAGGTTATATAATGTATTCATCTTTATCTCAAGCAGCACTTTTCCTGTCGATCGTTGAATAGCCCGTGCGGTAAGTAATGCACCAACTTCATTCTGTTTCTCATCGATGAAAAGGTGTTCCAGTGTTAATTTGTCCTGGATGTCGGTATGGCTGAGACATGCTTCATACCACTGTTCACGGCTGGTCACCATATCATCGAACGACAGTTCGGGAGCGTAAAACTTATCCATAATGCCATGGGTCTCCGCGACCTGGCCTTCTTCGCTATAAGCCTTGACGTACTCGTTCATAAAACGGACGATTTCATCATACCTGGATTCCATCTTTATACTCCTATATTTTATTGATTATGGCGTATTGGTATAGTTATTGTGTATGATACGATATCGTATACGTCTATAACTTACGATATGATACGTTATCGGTGTATCAATTACAAGGTAGAGAAAGAAAAGAAACCGGAAAAAGAAAGAGCCATAGTCGCGTATATTCTGTAATGGCTCGTTGACCTGTCAGGTACCGAATACGGTGTTCCTATGGGAAGGGAGGAAGCTCTACCTGCAAGCTTGCTTCATACGCGATAGCTTTATTTCGCAGTTTGGTGATGATCTCTTTAAACTGATTTTTTTCTTCATCTGTCAGGACGGACATCATATCGTATAACGAGTCTCCGACGTTGGAATGAACGTAAGCTTCTTTACCTTTTTCGGTTAAACTGATGATCCATGTATTTTTTCTTTCGCGACTTTTTGTTCTCTTAACCAACTCTTTATTTTCCATCCTTTTCAATAAAGCCGTTACCGAATGATGCTGCCGTAACATGCTTTTTGAAATCGTGGCAGGTGTTGCTTTATCTCCGATAACATGGATGACATGTAATGCTCCGGCTTCAACGGCGGTCAGTCCCCGGTTACTCAGTTCGTTGTCTCTTACCCGCAGTATTGTGTCCCGTGTCTGGCACAACAGAATCCATATAGTATGTTCAAGATCGGTTAGTGATGCGTTATCCATTTACTTTATCTCCCAATACTTTAACGTTATAAGGCGTGATTAACCCCTGTTAATGTAAATACCAGAACACTATCCACTTATCATAGCACTTTAACGCAAGCGAACGAAATTCTAATTACTTGTTTGGGTTTCTTTCTATATAAATTTTATATATACTGTCACATCGAGGTGATATAGTATAACCCTCGTCGCTCTAACCTTAATCTAAAGCGCCACTATTAAATAGATCGATAAACTCATCATCGGATATTCCAAGTATTTCACGGCACACATACTCGGTATGTTCGCCCAGGCAAGGTGCTGCCTTGCGAACTTCAACTGATGAATTTGATAATTTGAAAGGCGGGTTGCTGTAAGAGGAAGGACCGATCTCCGTGTGATCCAGCATCGGATAAAAATCACGAGCTTTTAGCTGTGGATTTTTACTCAGGTCTTCGCCATTGGAGACAACACCGGCTGCAATCCCGGCATTCTGCATCTTGTCCGAAATAACTTCAGGGGAAAACCGGAGTGTCCATTCTTCGATGAGAGTGTCGAGTCGGTCTTCATTCTCTTTCCGGCCGATGATAGTAGCTAACGATGGATCCATCGTCCATGATGGGGTTCCCAGAACCCGGCAGAAAGATTGCCATTCTCCGTCAGTAAATACAGCGATGGCACACCACCTGTCATCACCTTTACAACGATAGCAACCGTGCGGGACAGCATGGAGTTCACGATTTGCTATCTGGTGCATATTTTCTCCGTTGGCAGAATACTGTAGTACCGCCGGTGCCAGAAAGTGTATCCCGGCTTCAAGCTGAGAATGATCGATATACTGACCTTTGCCTGTTCTTTTTCGATAGTCCAGAGCTGCCAGCAAGGCAGTGATCAGCCACTGGATGGAAACCATGTCTGTGTATGCTCCAAAAGGTCCCATCGGGCTTCCATCACCATAGCCGGTGAGTTGATGATATCCGGCGATGGCGGCTGTTTGTACTCCGAATCCTTTATATCGCGCCAGCGGTCCTTCCCTGCCCATCTGATTCGTGCTGAGCATTATTATCCCGGGATTTAGTACTCTCACGTTATCGTAATCCAGACCGAATTTATCGATCATACCCGGGACATTGCTTTCGATAAATATATCAGCCCATTTGACCAGTCGTTTCATCAGATCCAATCCTTCCGGTTTCGAAAGATCGAGACTCATGCCCAGTTTGTCCGGATTATACCGGTGGAAATAAGCGGCGCGGTTGATCCCCGGAATATTATCCTGGTAAGGATAAGAGGTTCTCATGAAATCGAGGCGCTTCTGGCTTTCCACGTGTACAACGGTCGCCCCGGCACTGCCGAGAAACCGGGCAACTCCCGGACCGACGATGACGCGGGTCAATTCCAGTACTTTCAAATCTTTTAAGGGAAGATTCTTTTCCATCTAGATAATTCCAGCCTGTTTCAACGTTATAAGCTCATTAGTGGCGATACCTAATTCACCACGGTAAATGTCTATATTGTGTTCACCTATAAGGGGCGCCCGATGTCTGACAATCACCGGGGTTTCACTCATCTTCACGAACGGTCCTGGATAGGTGATTGTTTCGTTCAGTTCGTTGTGCTCAATATCGGCCCAGAACTCACGACTTTTCAACTGAGGATTATCCAGCAAGTCTCCGGTATCGTTAACCGGAGCAAGAAACAGTTCGTTCTCCATTGCCCAGTCGAAAAGCTGCTTCTTCGTCTTATCAAGTAAAAACGGAGCAACGGCATCCGCAAGGTCGTCGAAGAATTGTTGCTCGACGTTGGCTACATCGAGTTTTGCCCAGTCGAATCCTCTTAACCAGTCCGGACATTTTCCTTCGGCTTCCATCCACTCAACCATCTTGTATTCACCGATTGTTGCCATGGTCCCGCCGAGAAGGAACATCAGTACATAACCGTCTTTGCAGTCAAATATCAATCGCATTCGCGAAAGACCCTGCTGCCGCCACGTTCCTTCCCGCTTCAGGAGCAGATTCGAATAAGACCACCACTCCGCGGCGCTGTAATTTGACCATGCGGCAGCTTCAAGCATAGATACATCCACATATTGCCCTTCTCCTGATATTGTGCGTCCTGTGAGGGCTATCATTGCTCCGGCTGCTGCCCACGCACCGGCGTGGAAGTATATCTGCGGTACCGGAATACGCAGCGGCTGTTCGCCCGGTTCACCGCTAAGGAAAACAAGCCCGCCCAGAGACATCTCTACCAAGTCAGAACCCTTGAAATCACGCCAGGGCCCTGTCTGCCCGAAAGGAGTGATCGAGGTCATTACCAGTCTGGGATTGATCTGACTGAGGACATCATAACCCAGTCCGAGTTTTTCCATATAGCCCGGATGATACGATTCAAAGAGAAAATCTGCAGTCTTTACCAGTCGTTTCAACAGTTCCTGCCCGTCAGCAGTCTTAATATCCAGAGTGATGCTGCGTTTATTGGAGTTTAGCGTAAACCATGTGAGACTCTTTTCAGGGTGAGGGATATCGTGATAGAAGGGCCCCAGCCTTCTTGCCGGATTCCCTTCCGGTGGTTCGATCACAATGGTATCAGCTCCAAGATCAGCAAGTATCCGTGAAGCCAGCAGCCCGTTTTCATCGGTCAGATCGAGTATCCGGTATGGACTTAAGGAGCTTTGCTTCATACTATTACGAATATTCTTTTCAATAAGTCACCATATTTTACCACTGATATTCACTGCTCGGAACCAAACCTGTGAAGAACCCGATGAAAACTACGATTTCTGGTTTAAAAACAGCTGTAAATAATTTATAATGCGAATATCGTATTGTCAAGGCGATGCGATATACACATACAACATTTCGTACAAAGATGGAATAACAAATAGTATATGGTTACAATGAGTTAAGACTGCCAAGGAGTTAAATATGCTCGAAGATTACCTATCAGAGATCGATGAAAGGAAGTGGAAGAACCATCCGAGGGTCAGGATAAATAAAGAATCATCGGGTGAAAAAACGTTTTCAGAATCCGGCAAAGTTACTCCTGAAATGCTGCAAAGAAGAAATTTCCGGATGAATAAACCATTCATCCCGTCGGCGATATATTTCAATAACGAAGCTACAGCCGATACGATCCGTCACTACGTTGATGGTATCGGTGATACCAATCCGTTATTCAGAGATGCCGGATATGCCGCGAAAACCAAGTACGGTGGGATAGTCGCTCCGGGGACATTCCTTTTCACCCACCAGTGGACTGCGACCGGCAGCGGTTTAACCGGTATCCACGGCTGGTATTCCGGCGGTGACTGGCAGTGGTACAAACCGATTTGCGCGGGGGCAAAATTGACCTCTGTAGCAATTATCCGCGATATGGAAATAAAGGAAGGGCGGATCGCAGGCAGCGGTAATATATACATCGATTATGGAGATATTGTGTATTTAAACGCCGAGACTCAGGAAATCCTTGGGAAGGAACTCTATCACATAGTCTGGGCTGAAAGAAGTGCTGCTGGCGGGTCGAAAAAAAATCGCGGTCGGCCAAAACAAACTTACTCAAAACAGGACTGGCTACAGATACTGGAAGCCTATGATCGCGAAGAGGTCAGGGGAGATAATCCCCGCTTCTGGGAAGATGTAAATGTTGGTGATGGCGTCGGTCCTCTTATCAAGGGACCGTTGAGTGTTCGTGATGAACTTGTTTTCCTCATGGGTGCCGGGTCACCCTTTCTAAAAGCGCATAAAATTGAATTCAATTATGAATCCAGACATCCTGATTTCCTTGAGCATGTTGAAGAAACCGGTGAAGATGACGTACCCGAACTGGTTCATTACCTCGATCAATTTGCCAGAGCAATAGGTGTGGAGAGAGCATATGATTACGGTAATCAGAGAATGAGCTGGATGTGTAATCTGTTCACGAACTGGATTGGTGATGACGGATTCCTCTGGAGGATGAGCGGAGATGAGAGAGCCTTTAATATGATGGGAGATACGACTATCCTGGAAGGTAAGGTTGTCAGGAAGTATATCGAGAATGATAAATACTGTGTCGATATAGAATCGTGGGCTAAGAACCAGCTCGGTGAGATTACTATGCCTGCTAATGTCTCAACGGTAATCCTGCCTTCAAAGGAAAAGGGTCCGGTGGTTTATCCGGATCCTGATCCGCAACTTGTCGAAGAAGTTAAGCAGGCACGACCGCTCAATGAAATGAGAGCGGAAGGCTTGATCTAGGATTTACAACATGAAGGTACAATAATATGAATAAGAGGGAATCATGGAATTTACCAAGACGGAAGCCAAGGACTGGGCAAAAGAAAATCTAAAAGGACTGGAAGCTGTTATTTTCCCGTCTTTTACTCCTGACCTTAAAGAACTCGATGAAGAAGGTATCAGGTATGATGTTCAGCATCTTGCGGACAATGGTTTTTTCTCTGTGCTTTGCGCTTCCGAAGTATGCGGTATGACATTCGAAGAGCGAGTCAGATTCCTTGAAATAGTATGTGACGAAGCCAAAGATAAAATAAGCACTTCAATAACCGTTATGCATGATACGGTCGAACAGGATATCGAGATGCTCCAGGCTTATGAAAAAGCCGGAGGATCGGTTGCCATGATAGGGCATCCCGTCCAGTATTATCCTCATTCTGAAGAAGATATTTACCGGGAATTCAAGTATGTCTGTGATTCTACGAACCTTGCTGTTATTTTTTACCCGGCACGATTAAAAACGAAGACCATGGATCCGGCATACTTCCCGATGCAATTAGTCCCTCGTATTGCAGAGATACCAAATGTCGTATCATTAAAAATTGGCGGCGGAAGTTCTCTAGCGTTTACCATTCAATGCTTCGAGCTTGTGGGTGATACGTTACTGGTGAACGATCCTATTCCTGAGCACTGGTTTTTCACCGTGCCTTTATACGGACAGCAGTGGTCAGGACCTTCACCGTTTTATAACCTGCAGACTCCCGAGAATCCTCGAATGGTAAAGATGTTTAACCTTTTATCAAAAGGGGAAACAGGCAAAGCCCTGGAGATACACTGGGAGACAGAACCAATCAACGAATCGTCTATGAGCATGGCTTCGGTATCGTACTTCGATACCGGGATCATCTATTGCACAATGGATAAATATTATCACTGGTGTAACGGTGGAAACGGCGGGATGCTGCGGCAGCCGGTGCCGAGGTTGCACGATTACCATAAGAAGGCGATAAGAGCTTCGTTGAAAGCCGGTGGTTTAACCCCGCGCGAAGCTCCGGAAGAAGAATTCTACGTTGGCAGAATAAACTACGCGAAGGGTGCCAGACTAAAGAGGTACGATTCGGAGGAATATTAGCTTTAGTTGAGTTTGGATTGTAAAATAGTAAAGATAAGGTTATAAATTCTGGAGGAGGTGGAAAATGGCGATCAGTTCCGGTAATAAGCAGGGTAAAGATATCGGAGCGTGGCAGGAAATTTTTGATGCCATACGATCCGAACGGATTGAGAAAGCCAGGGAAAGGGTACGTAAAGAAGCCGAATTGTGCCTGGAACGGGTACGCGCGGAAGTTAAAGCATATACGCTCTATAAAGATGAACCAACGATCATCCAGCGAGCCCGTTTTCTTGAGATATTCCTCAAGGAAAAAAGCAGGATGATCTTCGAGGATGAGCTTATTATCGGTACAGTGGGAAGTAAAACCCGTTCCGCCTTCATCACGACTGCAAATATACCTTCCTTTGCCGAAGAGATGGATGATCCTGAAAAGGATTTTTCAACACGGCCATACGATAAAATATTGATTCATCCTGAGGAGAGGAAAGAACTCAGAGAAGAGATTATCCCCGCAGTTCAGGAAGGGATACTATCTCTTTTTGACTATAATCTTAAAAACGTAGATAAAGATATTCTGGAACATACCGCCCCGGGCGTTTCGTCATGTCCGCATATCCCCATCATCGGCGACGTGTCGATGACGCGGGAGGCCGGCCATATGTTCCTGAATTTCGAGAAAGTCCTTTATAAAGGGATAAAGGGAGTCAGGGAAGAGGTCTTGGAGAAGATGGCTGAACTCGATCAGCCTTATCATAAGCTCGACCGGAAACAGAGGCGTGACTTTTACGAAGCTGTGCTTATTACCCTTGATGCCGCTACGGAATACTTTAACAACTACGCCGAACTGGCGAGTGAAATGGCTGTAAAAGAAGAAGATACCAGACGAAAGAAGGAACTTGAGCGTATCGCCGAAGTCTGTACCCATGTACCGGAACATCCCGCCCGTGACTGGTGGGAAGCCTTGCAGTCTATCTGGTTCCTGTTTTCTCTCAGCTGGATGGAACACGCTACGTTTGCTGTTCATTTTCTCGGTCGCATCGACCAGATCCTGTACCCTTTCTACAGGAAAACGGTTGAAGAAGAAAAGAAAATGACTCGAGAGGAAGCTCTGGAACTCCTGGAATGCTTCCTGGTGAAATTCAACGAACCTGCCTGGGCACTCAATTATGAGTGGTCTCAGTGGGCAACGGGACAGGGGTTATCCCAAACCATGGTGATTGGCGGACAGACCAGCGAAGGTGAAGATGCCTGTAACGAAGTTACCTTACTGGTTCTGGAAGCCATGGGAGACCTACGCCTGAACCAGCCGGAATTCGCCATGAGAGTTTGGGAAGGAACGCCTGATAAATACCTGAAAAAGGCTGCTGAACTTATCCGCCTTGGTCTTGGATATCCGAAATTCATCGGAGACCGGAAAGGGATCCTGATGGCGTCAAAAGCCTATCCCGATCTGACCATAGAAGACTGGCGTCAGTTCTCAGTAGCCGGATGTTCGGAAATAGGTATACCTTACATAACGATGGATAATGCTTATGAAGCGATTGCGTTGGCTTCCAAGTGGGTGGAACTGGTTCTCAGTAATGGAAAATGTGCGGTGTGCGGCAAACAGATCGGACCGGAAACCGGTGATCCCAGAGAATTTACATCGATGGAACAGGTTAAAAAAGCATACAAAAAGCAGGTATTCTACTGGGGAGAGTATATGGCCAAAGCCGAGAAGGTTTTCAAAGAAAACCAGAGTGAGTGGTATCCTGCTCCTTTCTGTTCAGCCTTTGCAGAAGGTCCCACTGACAGAGGTAGGGATATCACCCGAGGTGGTGCCTGGTATACGCTATACGGTTTTTTGTTGGCCAGTATTGCCGATGCAGCGGATTCACTGGGGGTAATAGACAAGCTTATCTTCAATGATAAGAAGATTAACTGGGATCAATTAATCGAAGCAGTAAATGCCAACTGGGAAGGATACGAAAGCTTAAGGCAACTCTGTGTCAATGGTGTCCCCAAGTACGGTAATGATGATGATTATGCTGACGGATGGGCTGTCTGGATAGCAGATGTATGGGCTGATCTTATCGACTGGCTTAACACCAGAAAAGACCTTATACCGAAATGGGGAGGCAGGTACCTGGCAGGAGGCCTGGTGGCAATTGCCAGTACCCAGTTCGGGGAAGCAATCTGGGCTACTCCTAACGGACGAATATATCCTCAGCCGATAGCTGATACCTGCTCCCCGGTCCAGGGTGTCGATCGTAATGGTCCGAGTGCCGTCGTTAAATCCTTCAGTAAACTGCCTACGGACCGGTGGGCTCTGAGTGGCCTGATAAACCTCCGGTTGAACCCGAATCTTTTTTCCACTGATGATGATCTCGAGAGATTCGTAGCATTCATCAGGTCCTGTGAAGAACTGGGTTTATACCATGTTCAGTTCAATATCATATCAGCGGAACTGCTGCGTAATGCTATGAAAGAACCGGAAAAGCACCGGGACCTGCTGGTTCGAGTAGCCAGCTACGTCGCGTATTTTGTCGAGTTAAGCCCCAATCAACAGACGGACATCATTAACAGGACTGAGCAGCAGGGCTGGTAGTTATCCGGATACATACCGGTGAGAAGTAGCAAGTTGTTGAACGAATCTGAAACCGCTGTAAATAAACGGATGGTAATTGACATAACCAGGATGACCGTTCACAACGGACCTGGTATACGCACCTTGATCCTCTTCAAAGGATGCCCGTTACGCTGCATCTGGTGTTCCACACCTGAATCACAGAAAGAATCAGCGGAAATTGCTTACTATCCGGACAGGTGCATAAGATGTGATGAATGTCTTGGCGCGTGCCCTCGAAACGCGATAACTGTCTGTGGAAAAGCGGTTGCTATAGACAGAAAGTTGTGCGATAACTGTGGTCGGTGCGTTTCTGTCTGTAATACGGAAGCTTTACTACTTTTCGGACAAGAATACACAGTCCAAGAACTTGTCGATGAGATAAAGAAAGACGAAATTATCTACAAACATTCCGGTGGGGGTGTAACCCTTTCTGGCGGAGAACCGTTTTTCAGACCGGAATTTCTTCTGACTCTACTTAAAGAATTGAAACAGAACGGTATCAGCTGCGGTATAGATACCTGTGGATATACCACTCGCAACCATATCGAAGCTGTTCTTCCATATGTGGATTTCTTTCTCTGGGATATCAAGCATATGAACAGGGATAAACACACCGAATATACCGGTGTTTCAAACGAATTGATACTTGATAACGCACACTTTGTCGCTGGGGAAAATATCCCTCTCTATTTAAGGTTGCCGGTGATTCCCGGCTATAACGATTCCGAAGACAACCTGCTTGATTTGTGTCATTTTGCCAAGACACTGCCTTCACTGGTAGAGATAGACCTGCTGCCGCTACATCATCTCGGTAAAACCAGATATGCTGCTTTGGATCGTGAGTACCCTATCGATGGGATACCACTAATTGAGGAAGAAATACTGGATGAGATGAAACGCCTGGTTGAGTCAACCGGGCTAAAGTGCAACATAATCGGTTAAAGGAGAGAATTACTATGCATGATCCTGATTTAGATGAATTACTTGCCGGTTCAATAGACATGCATCTCCACATCGGTCCTGATGAAATGGATGCACGGGTGACCGGACTGGAAGCAGCCGAGCAGGCTGTCGAAGCAGGCATGAAAGCCATCGTACTGAAAAATCACAGCTACCCTACTACGCCGGTGACCGTTGTGGTTAACGAGTTGATACCTGAATTAGAGGTATTCGGCGGTATATGCCTGGATTATGAAATAGGCGGTCTAAACATCGATGCTCTGGAAAAACACGCGAATATCGGTGTGAAAGTAGCCTGGATGCCTACCTTTTCATCGAAGAATTCCCGGGCAAAGATGAGAGCACTGGGACTTAAGCTGGAAGGAGAAGGCTTTTCGATTTTAACCGATAACGGGAAACTGGTGCCTGAAATCGATCCTATTCTGGATATCATCAAGAAGCATGATATCGTTCTTGCCAGCGGTCATATGTCACCGCCTGAAATATTCGCACTGGTGGAAGCTGCCCGGAAAAAAGGTATTGACAGGGTTGTCATCACACATCCTTCCGACGGGGAATTCATGGAGGAAATTCTAACGGTGGAAGAACTGAAAAAACTGGCGGGGATGGGCGCCTACATCGAACAGACAACGGTGACACTCCTGCCGACCGAATTCTGTCACAGTCCTCAGGAAAGAGTTGAAATGATAAAAACGATAGGTGTTGAACACTGCATTATGAGCACCGATCTCGGTCAGTACTGGAATATCTATCCGGCCGAAGGTTTCAGATTTTTCATGGCCATCCTGCTGCGTAACGGGCTCATTCCGGAAGATATCGAAGTGATGGCAAAGAAGAATCCTTCTCTGCTATTAGGGCTTGATTAGTCATATCTTAGATGAAAAATGAGAGGGGAGTCGTGGATAAATACAATAAGATCCTGCGATTTTTCGAAGATTACGTTGCGACCTATAGTGAATATGGTCAGGATGCAGAAACCATTAACATGATGGATAAGTACTATGCTTCCGACCTGTCATTTCCTGAAGATATGGTGTCCGGTCGTGATCAGTGGTACAAACGATGCCTGAATCATCCTGATGTCCTGGATAAATTGACCATTGAACGGTGCATCATCGACGACAGGAAGAACGAGGTAAGTGCCATACTTAAAACCGAAGCTATCGAAAGAGCAACCGGGAATGTGTTAATGGAATTGAGGATGAGTGCCCTGTATAAACTACTGATCGATGAAAACTGGGATATAAAAATCATAGAAGTGATGATATTTCTTGAGAATAATCCCGAAAAAGTCGCCAGACTTACCCGGCTATACCGAATCGGCATGTAAAAATATACAGGAAAAACTGAAAATTTCCTGAACATACAAACGCCCTCTGAGTAATTTCAGAGGGCGTTTTTGTCGGAGAGTGAATATCTTTTTATCCTATAAGTACCACTGCAGGTATGTTATTTATTGAGCCACTTTCGAGTAACCGGTCTTTACTTCGAACTTATCGCAGACATTCATGTACTGATCCGAGTCCTCTGTATATTCCGGCCATTCGCTGATTCCCTTTGCTGAAGGTTTGCCGTCCCGTGCGAAATTCGCCCATAGTTCCATCATTGTTTCTGACACGTATTTATCGGTTTCATCCAGGAAGTTACCTGTTGTTTCAGTTCCTGCCTGACCTGCCATCGCAGCTATGCCATTCCACCATCCTGTCGAGTTATCCCAGTCACCGAAGACGTAGGTCAGTTCGATGGAGTGTATGGATACGAAACCCTCTTTTCTCCATACCGCCGGTACCTGGTCGAAGATGCAGGCGTAGCCGTTTTTCCCCTGCCGGATTACCGCTTTCAGCATTTCAACATAAGCCGGAATTAAGTAGGGCATGATTAACGGACCGGGTCCTGTCAGTTCACCCAGGTTGGCTACTACAATGAGAGGAACGGCATTACATTTCCCGGATTTAAAGAGATTTTCCGGGCTGTCTGGAACCAGCCACCCATCGACTGAAGCATCCCACATGAAGGCGGGAGGACTGCCGGGGACACGGGGCGGTTCCAGTGCCTGGTTGGCTTCAAGGATCTTTTCAAATGGCAGCGACCTTACCTGGTCCAGTGGGTCGGATGAATCGATTCCCAGTTTTTCAAAGAGTTGTGTCCCGCTATTTTCTATGTCCGAGAGCGGTTTACTGCTGAGGATTGCCAGGGCTGTACCACTCTCACAGATGGCACGATGGAATAGTCCCTTGGCTTGCGGCGATGACATCATTAATGATACCTTGGCTCCGCCACCGGATTCCCCGAAGATAGTGACGTTATCCGGATCACCGCCGAAGGCTGCTATATTGTTTTTTATCCATTTCAGAGAAGCGATGAGATCAAGGAACAGGTAGTTACCGGATACTCCATTCGGAGATTCTTTCGAGAGGGCAGGATGTGCAAGCAATCCGATAACGCCAAGGCGGTGATTGAGGGTTACGACCACGGCGCCGTGCAGGGGCAGTCGGTAGTTATTCCATACCTTATCGTTTCCGCATCCCATTGAGTATCCGCCACCGTGCATCCATACCAATACAGGAAGCTTTTCATCTGGTTGCAGTGCCGGCGTAATCACATTCAGATACAGGCAGTCTTCACTTATGGTAAATCCCGATACCATTCCAGGCGGCTCAACTTGAGGAGAGATATCACTCATCTGGGTGCATTCACGGATCCCTTCCCATGGCTCAACCGCCTGTGGGGGTTTCCAGCGCAGGTCTCCTACCGGAGGAGCTGCGTAAGGTATACCACGGAATATTGATACTTCTCTCCCCGGTTCACCGATAATCGTGCCTGAAACATAACCTTTATCTGTTTTAACTAACTGCATACTTTCACCATCCTTTGTTTTTATTAACGTCCTGATCTGGTTAACGTAGCGTCTTTTATCAATTTTGTCATATGTGCAGTGCGGAAGTAAGAGAAACCGAATGTATAACCCGGGATACTGCCGGACACGATGATATGAATATCTTCCGGATTTACCACCGGTACCTTTTTCCCCGGTTTGAGTGAATCCAGTATTACCGGGATCCGGTCTTCAGGAACGGCGTCATGGGGGAAGAAAATATCAATATCGGGAGGTTTGGAATTTATCCTGTCGTGGATACCCTGGATCTCCTGCTGTGTCAGATCTTCGAAGGGTACCATGGCACTTTCATAAAGGTAGTCCCGCAGGCTTTGTTTACTGTTGTAGCCAAGACGCTGCAGCATAATTGCAAATTCCGGATGGACTATGATGATATGTTTTCTCAGATGAGCACCGGGGTTGGCCACACCGAGTTTATATGCACCCCATACCAACCGATCTCGTGCAACATCGTTAACTATATCTTTGAGTACCGGTTCGGTATCCCATGGCTCTACTACTCCTCCGCCGTATATTCTCGTCATACCACTCATAACAGTATCCACCGTCACACAACTGTCTTCCCGTTTGTAGCCAAGTCCTTCGTTGAACGATTCCCATGGACTCTCATCGATATTTTCAGCAAAGGTATAGAAGGTATGCGGAGAGGGACGTCCAATAAGTGCCATATCGATCTCTCCCGGCCAGAGGTAGCCCAGGTTGATCAAACACAATCTTACTGCGCGGCCTATCGTATTATTTGCCCGCCAACCGTGCCCCAGTAATCCTACACCAGAATTCATGTCCAGTTCTTTACCGAGAGGACCGCTGACCATGATCATAAGTGTGAAAGATCCTTCGGAAGCCATCATATGAGTATAGGTACCTTCTTCTGTAAGACATTCCATGACCGATAAAATCACAGGCAAGTACTCAGGTTTAGCTCCTGCCATTACCGCATTGACTGCTATCTTTTTTACCGTAGCGATACCGTTCCTATACGGTACTTTTCCAATAACTTCATCAGGAAGACGAGAAGTTCCTTCTAACATTCGTTGAACCGCCGTTTCAGTCGGTGGTATCAAAGGCAGACCGTCACTCCAGTGGTTTTCCATATAATTCTGGTTGAACATCTCCAGAGCAGATTCATAGTCATCAGCGGTGACTTCTACCGATTCAACCTGCTTTTCACGGGTTTTAAGATCAGGATTTTTCTCTTCTGCTGACAGGGGACGGGTTAACGCGTCGATTATTTCATCAAGAGCGGCTTCAGCTACGGGCATAATGTTTGCAACCGTTGATCGGTTGGGATAATAGTCAATCGAAGACAGGCTGACGATACGCAGTGTCGGCATTCCCATATCCTCGGCAGACATACGGGCAGTATGGGTAGCATTATCTCCGACGACAAACACCCCCGGTTTACCAAGTTTTTCCAGGGCAACTACCTGAACGCACTGGATCCATCCTCCCATGCCGTTGTCACCAACCCCGTAAATAAAGGTATCCATCTCTCGTTTCGCGTTTTCTGCGGCTTCTGCATTACCCCATACAAGACGGGTGGTTTTCGCTGTCGGGTATCTTTCTTTCAGCAGTTCGTCTACGGCATCTAGGAAATTATCACCGCCTTTCTTTCCATCCCATATTATGGCGATATTCTTTCCTGCCAGGTCGTTAACGCGGGGATTGGAAAGTCCAGTGGGTGGAGGGACGTTAAATACGCCTTTAGGATTAAGACAGTTAAAGGTTATCATTTGCTTCTTCCTTTGATTTAATGATTTACAGCATGCTTTGTCATATGACATATCCACTCGACAAAGTATATTGATTGTTGTTAAACAGCGGCAGCAATTGCCATGTCCGATAAGCGCTGATAGG
>JAFGCW010000024.1 GCA_016932435.1 Dehalococcoidales bacterium
CATGACCGGAACGGTGGCTCCGCAGGACTGGAACACTGGCTCACCCCCCACCGGAACTGCGGCTCCGCCGCACCGGAATATCCATAATATGACATACAGATTTGTCTGACTACATGAGAACGTAAATGTCTATATTCAACAAGTATTGCGATACTGATAGGTATTAATAAAGTGAGTGAGTCGAAAAAACCATACAACTAATCGATTAGGTAAATTATGCGTAGACTTTTATGCCATGTCGATCTAACTCACGTTCAATATCTACCCGCATTGACAGAGCTTCGGTTACAACGCCATTACTAACACAGAGTAGTTCTATGCCTCTTGGATTGTTGTTCTTATCATAATCTACACGCCTGAAGTCATCCAAATCTTTACCATAGGCGTAAGGTTTATTACTCAGTGTAATATAGATAGCGTCAGCTGTCTGATCATATTTAAATTTCATGACTAACTCCTTTAGTCAGCTGCTGTAATAATTAGGTTTGGTCGTTTTCTAGAAATGGTGACTTTTATATATCTCCCTTTTGGATGGGAGGTTAGTACCAGGTAATCTGAATTGTATCCAGGACGAATAATTTCTGGTTCGTTAAGTACGAACTCTACTTCTTCTTTTGAAATTCTTCTAACCTTCATTTGGTCTTGTGCGTGATTTGTATATATGGGCCTTTTTCTATTACGTACTATGCCCTACACGTAAATATATCATAATCGAATAATATTTTGTCAAATACAGTCATTATTCATACTAAAAATAATGGACTACCTGATTCATGATGTCATTACAGACGATCTAATATGACATACCTGTGTCAACTATCGATATGTATAATGTATTCGACCTGCCTGTGTATATAAAGAAGAACGAGTTGATATTACTTATTTCGAGTATATAATGAGGAGGAAATGCGTTTGATTAATTAGAGAGGATTACATGGAACTCAAGAAACTGTCGGAAAGACTCTATTACCTTCCGGCAGAAGAAAGAACGGACAGACCGATACTTGGATATATCAGGGGAGATAAATACTCGCTGGCGGTAGATGCCGGGAATTCTTCAGATCACGTTGAGAAATTTTACAGGGAGTTAAAGGCATCTGGTTTAAGGTTACCTGATTTCACCATAATCAGTCACTGGCACTGGGATCATTCCTTCGGGATGGGTGCAGTATCGGGCAAGACGATAGCGAGTTATCTGACCAGCAGGAAACTGGCTGGGATGCAACAATGGAAGTGGACTGATGAAGCTATGAAAAAGAGACTTCAGTCCGGTGAAGATATTGAGATGTGTGACTGGTGTATCAGACTGGAATATCCGGACAGGAACAGGATAAAGGTTGTTACCGCCGACATCGAATTTGCCGGGGAAATCAATATCGATCTTGGAGGCGTCTGTTGTGAAGTAAGAGAATTCACATCACCACATTCGATCGATTCGGTATTAGTCCGTATACCTGAAGAAAGAATTGTTTTCATTGGCGATGCGGAAAGCGGAGATTATTATCACAACAACGGAGAGTACGATAAAGGAAGATTGCAGGAAATGATAAAAACGCTGGGAGAGATCGACATTGATACGATAATGCCGGGTCATGACGGACCCCAACCCAAGGCAGCTGTTATGAACTTCCTTAAGAATGAGCTGGACAGATTATCCCATTACAATCATTAAATACCAGGAGGTGATAATAATGATAGAATTACCGGAAGCAGTTAACCTGGCGAAGCAGTTTACCGAGACAGTCAAGGGAAAGAAGATAATAGAGGTAATTGCAGGATACTCACCGCATAAGTTCGCCTGGTTTCACGGTGATCCCGCGGATTACAGTTCTCGACTGAGTAAAAAAACCATCGGCGCAGCGATATCGTACGGAGGAATGGTAGAAGTAGCGGTTGATGATTATAATATATTGTTCTGTGATGGCGTTGCTCTCAGGTTCCTTGAAACAAACGCGAAACGTCCCCCGAAACACCAGTTATTGATAGATTTCGAAGATGGTACCGCACTCAGCGCCTCTGTACAGATGTATGGAGGGATGTGGTGTTTTAAGACAGGCGAGTTCGATAGCCCGTATTATGAAGTTGCCAGAGAAAAACCTTCTCCTTTGACGAATGATTTCGACAGTGACTATTTCGACAGGATGGTCAACGATCCCGAAATCCAAAACTTGAGTACTAAGGCGCTTCTTGCTACCGAACAGAGAATACCCGGTTTGGGTAACGGAGTATTGCAGGATATTCTCTATAATGCCGGGATTCACCCGAAGCGAAAAGTGGAAACATTTAACGATAACGAAAAGGAATCGATTTTTAACTCGGTGAAGTCCACTCTCAAGGAGATGACCGAACAGGGCGGCAGAGATACGGAGAAAGACCTGTTCGGCGAACCGGGAGGATACCGGACCAAACTCAGTAAAAATACTTTAGACAGTCCATGCCCGGTCTGTGGGGGAAGGATAATCAAACAGGCGTATATGGGAGGGAGTATATATTTCTGCTCAGGATGCCAGAAATTCCCATAAATGTTCAGGAGAAAGCAATAAATTAGTGAAGCTAAATGGTATAACTTGGCTGGCAGATGTGGATATATCTGCCAGCCTGTTTTTGATTTACTGGGCGTAAGGGGGAGTAAAACCAATCTGCTCGTAGAACAACATTCTATCCATGAACGGTATCACTTCCACCTGTTTACCATTTTCAAACCTGTAGAAGTAGGCGATCTGGATATTAACCTTCCGCCCGGTAGGCTCGATATTACCCAGCTTACCGGTGAACGTGCCTGTAAGTGTCTGGATCGAAGCGAGTTGATCTCCCTCTCCAACCATCTTGTCAACTGTGTTTAGCAGGTCAGGAAACGCGTTGCGGTACATGGCACCGAATTCCCTGGAACCGTCTATTCCCTTGAATTGAACACCGAGAGAACTTTTATAAACCCATTCCTCGGAGAAAAGTTCGGGGACAATTTCCGAATTTCCTTTGTTGAAGGCTTCTACGGTTCGCTTGAGATTGGTTTTGTTCTGTTCGACTGACATCATTATTCTCCTTTTTCCTTTATTGAGCAGGTTGTTTATCCAAACTGCCTGATAGTATCACCAGGAAATGTCAGTCGTAATCACACCAGGGAGTGATTAAAGGTATGATAGTAAGGGTGATTGTCAGTGTTGGCGACAGAGTAGAAGACGGCTAGAGCAGTCTTAACTCTCTTGCCTTTTTTACTGTTTGCAGTCTGTCTGTAGTATCCAGCTTGCCGAATATGTGAGAAATGTGAGTTTTCACGGTGTTCAGGCTGATTATCAACTTCTCGGCTATCTGTTGATTCGATAATCCATCCGCAATGAGTCGAAGCACCTCGATTTCCCGCTGGCTCAAGAGGGGAGGGTGTGCAAAGAGTGCAGGTATTCCACTATTACCGATTTCTGTTTCTTTTTCGTTCCGAATGGTATCCAGCAGCGTCGATGTGTAGTCGGGCATGATAGTCATCAATCCAATGAGTTTATCCAGTTCCCCCCGTCTGTACGTCTTCCTTCCGATACTGAGAATGATATCAAAGGCATGTTCGAGGGAGGGTCGCATCTTCATTTCATCCAGGTCTTTTACAGAGGAGGTCAGCAGTGCCAGGGCTTCTTTCTCCTCGTCCGGGTAATGGTTTAGAAGTAATTCTGCTAACTGGAGACGGGTAAGGGCAAGTTCGGGACGAAATCCTGTTTCCGTACAGATTGTAATAGCTTGACGATAAAAGTCATGGGCTTCATCGTATCTGTCAAGGAAAGCCGTGGCGGCTCCGAGCTGACGGGCAATACAGGTTGGCCAGAAAAGCACTACTACGCTCAGGGTGTTGCCTGAGAGACGTTCCAGCAGTTTTTCGACGGCTGGACGGTGACCTGCCATAACGGCAGCTTCAAGGTAGGCAATATCGAACCAGACCTGTGTCTTATCATTGGTGGAGGTGATATTCTTTCTCGACAACAGCATTCGGTCAATCATCTCGTTAACCTTAGCATAATTACCGAGATAAGCTTCGAGAAGGGGTGGAGTGACGTGCGCGGTAGAATTCAGGATCTTTACTATCGTTTGACCAAGAACACTTTCGGTATGCGCGTCAAAACCCAGGTTGAGAAGAGGTCTGAGTCCAACCCACATGGTATGCTGCGAAGCACCTTCCCGGTAATCGGCATACTGAGTATCGGTTAATATCCTCTCCAGGATTTCCACGGTTTCCTCAAGCTTCCCGTCCATATATGACATCGTTGCATCCATCGTCATTATAGTTACTGTACTCTGGATACGACCGGTACGAGTCGTTAAATCCTTTATATAGGCAAGTACTGCTTCTGCCTGCTGTCTCTGACCGCAACTGAGGAAGGCTCCCATAGCAGCCAGCGGCCATTCCGGCGTCGTAGCGGACCTCCAGTCATCCGATGTTATTTTCAGGGCCTGATCTGCGGACCAGGGAGTAAGACCGAAGCCTATCCACTGAACGCTGGCTGCTCCGAGTAATTCATGATCATTCAGTGTCCTGGCCTGTTCCATGGATTTTTCTATGAGTGTCACTCCGGTAGACTGTTCACCGCGCGTGCACTTAACGAAACCCAGCCAGAAATCGGCCCAGGCTCTTTCCGGTGTTCCCGGAAGAGCTGTTTCATTCACTCGTTCGGCCCATTTTACCGCTTCGGCTGAACTCATTGCTTCACCGTATCCCCTAAAGAAAAGCGAGCGTAAGGCCAGCAGACATACCCTGGTAATCAATTCTTTATTCGAGATACTCTCAGCTAAACTCAATGCCGCCGGCACTTCAACTTCGAGGACATGGTGAAGTTCACCTGCCATGACAAGCGACTGTCCGATCTGTAACAGGAGTTGACATCGCACCTCTTTGGTTTCAGGCTCTAATACCTTTTGAACATCAAGGACACGGTTTAATAATCGTGCTGATTCTGAGAAGGCAAAAATTTCAGCGGCCTGTTGTGCTGCCAGTTCGCCGTATTTCATTGCTTTCGATAAATCAGCCGGGTCGGTCGATTGAGAGAAATGTTCTGCCAACTCGGCAGCATGTTCCTCCGGGCGCAGCGTGTACAGTGATTCCAGTATTCTGGCGATTCTCTGATGTAAAGAGCTTCGTTTTGGCGCAATCATCTCATCATAAAGAGTCCGGCGGAAGAAAGCATGGGTGAACCGATACCGGATCTGGCCGGCAGACGGACGCTCTTCAAGTATCGATAGGCGAACTGCTTCTTCTATCGCATCGAGTAATTCATTTTCCTGCATCTCTGAAACAGCCTGTAGTATCTTAAGGTCGAATTCTATCCCTATTACCGCGGCTGCCGAGAATAATCGACTGCAGTTTTTACCGATACCGGATATTCTCCCGGCTATCACATCTTTCAGCCCTTCAGGAGTGTTTATTTCACCCGCCGGGACATGGTCAACCGTCATCCTGTTTTGATGATTTACCAGCAGATTGTTTTCAGCAAGGTACCGGATGACTTCCTGAACGAAAAGAGGATTACCTTCAGTCTGCTGGTACACTGCTTCAACAAGGTCGCGAGAAAGCTCCTCTCTTGTAATACTCTCCAGCATGTGCTGTACTTCATCGATGTTGAGACCCTGTAACGTAACACGGCCGAAAATAATATCACATTGCAGTGCGGAAAGGATTTCAGATAGCGGATGATCTTCGTTAACTTCAATATCCCTGTATGTCCCGACTATCATTAATTTTTTTATTCCGGGATTACGCATAACATACACCAGCATCTCCAGTGTCTCTTTGTCTGCAACGTGTAAATCCTCCAGAACTAACAGCACAGGTTGAGTGGTCGCGATGTTACTTAAAAAAGTAGTTACTGCCTGGAGTAATCGATATCGGTCTTCCTGAGGATTTCCGGTGGTATTCGGTTCGACATTCAGTTTTTCTTTTATGAGGGGAACGATTCGCGCCAGGTCACCGGCCCAGGGATCGAGTAACTTGTGGAGTTCCTCAGCGTTATGCTCGATTATGTATGAGCGGATAGCTTCAGTGAACGCGATATACGGCAAAGATAAAGAGGTTTCTTCATAACAGTGGCCTGTGAGTGTTTTTCCCCCGCTAAGGGTTACGTGATCGGACAACTGGGTGCACATTGCGGTCTTGCCTATGCCCGGTTCTCCCACCACCATTATCAGGACATTCTGGCCTGAATCAAGACTGTCGTAGGCAGCCTTGAGTTGTGATAACTCTCTATCTCTGCCTACGAATACTTTTCTATAAAGAAGGTCACCGGAAATGAGCGGTGTTTTCACTCCTGACTCTACCTCTTGGTATATTCAGTTTCTGGTAAATTACTCATAAATGACTTTGTAAAGAAGATGAACCAGGCCGTTTTCGACTTCAGTGCACTTAAGTAATTCGAGTTTTACGCCTTCGACAGACTCGGTGATCTGGTAAAGTAGTTTTTCGCAACTACCACCTGCCAGGATTGGATAGACCAGCAGGCTTATCTCATCGAGGAGTCCCTGCTCGATAAGCACTCGATTGAGTGTCGGACCGGCATCAACCATCATTGTTTCGACACCATATTTTTCGACCAGCCAGTCCAGTGCCCTTGGTAAATCAACCTTGTCCTTTCCGCTGATAAAATAGTCGTAATCCCGTTCTTCGAGGTAATCGATGAATGATTGGCTGGTCTTTTCCGAGACCAGGAGTATTGCATCGTTACAGTAATCGACCCGACGGAGTCCGTGAAGCAAGCCTCGGGTAATCCCGCCAGAGTCAGGTATCACGAAGTAGGGGGTGCCGGGGCCTTTTTTCGGTTTTGAAAAGTCTGACCTTTCTTCAGGAATCAGACCCTCAGCTGTCGCTCCTTTGACTATGCTTCTTGAGCCGTTAAGGGTCATATATTTCCAGTATTCGCGATTTACACTTAGATGCTGTCCCATATAAGTCCTGAATCCGTCGAATGCACCATCCAGGGTGATAGAGTTCGCCATGACTGTTTTCGGTTTTTTCATTTTTCAACCTTAATCACGAACCAACGGTCGTAAATATATTATCCTCCCAGCATCTCACCCAGGGCGGCTCCCTGGAGGTCGACAACCGCTGCTCCACCGTCTATTAGTAATTCGGATCCGGTCATGTATAAGGAATCGTCGCTGGCAAGAAAACTGCAGAGACCGGCAATCTCATCGGGCTGGGCGGCACGCCGAAGGGGTACGTTCTTGGTGAAATACTTGTAGCCGCCTTCGATATCGGTATTTAGTTTTTCGGCGATCGGTGTTACCAGGTTCTTGTTCATCTCCGTCCTGGTAGCTCCGGGACATATCACATTGCATCGTATTTTCTGGGGACCGTAGTCCATGGCGACCTGTTTCGTCAGCATAATGAGGGCGGCTTTAGTAGTACAGTAGGCCGGCATTCCGGGCAGGCAGCGTATACCGCCAAGAGAGGAAATGTTGATAATCGAGCCGCCGCCGTTCTCTATCATGTGAGGGATGACTTCTTTCATCAGCATAAATGGTCCGGTGAGATTGATATCGAGAGCCTGTTGCCAATCACCCGGATCCAGTTCGGTCACAGGTCCCATTGCTTCGATGGCAGCATTGTTAACAAGTATGTCCAGTTTCCCGTCGATCTCCAGCGCGGTCGTGACTATCCGTTTGATGTCTTGGCTATTCGACACATCACCCGAACAGGCCACAACCGAACCTTCAGGCAATGAAACGATCGTATCCTGCAGTTTTTCGGGACGGCGGCCGGTGATGCACGCCTTTGCTCCGTCATTTACCAGTCTCCTGGTTATCGCCGCTCCGATACCCGTACCGCCGCCGGTTACCAGGGCTGTTTTTCCACTTAGATCCATTTCTTTATCTCCTGCTATTAGTGATTTGTGTTAATCCAGTACGGACAGATTATACTCTAAAGAATGTTTCAATTCTATCTGTAAATAAACAGGCCGCCGGTACCGGCGGCCTGTTCTTGATAAAAGTTGAATGACCTATATTTCACCTGCTCCGATAACAGCAGCGCCGTAAGCTCCGGCCATCTCAGGCTGATCGGGAACCATACATATCACGCCAAATTGCCTGTTAAGGGCTTCCACTATACCTTTGTTACGGGCTATGCCGCCTATCAGGGCGATATTATCGTTGTCTATATTCGTCAGGTTAGCGGTAGATTTTACCCTGGTTGCGACAGCATCGACTATCGCTCTGGCAATATCTTCCTTTGGTGTATTGTTATGGATCATCGTGGTTACGTCCAGTGCGGCGAAGTTACCGCATTCGGCATTAATCGGTTCGACGCCGCTGGATTTCATGGCAAGTTCATTGAGTTCGTCCAGAGTTATGCCAAGCTGCCGTGCCATCGATTCGACGAAGATACCGAGTCCGGCTCCGCACATTTGATTCAGTGTATAGTTTGCCGCTTTACCGTTCTC
>JAFGCW010000025.1 GCA_016932435.1 Dehalococcoidales bacterium
AATACAGAAATTTTACCATATCTACTACTCAGGAAATAACATCGAAATTACTATTTCGTTAACTGCTTGAACCGTAAATATTATTGAATAAATACTAATCCAAGCAATATGCGGATACCACCCGTCCTGAAACATGCTGGGATAAAGGAGAAATAAACATGGACTTTGAATTCACCGAAGAACAGACTAGATTCAGACAAGAAATCAGAGAGTTCCTTGAAGACGAAATAAAGCAGGGTACATTCCAACCGGCTTGCGACGCCTGGATCCAGGGATATTCTCCCGAATTCACCAAGAAGGTCTCCCAGAAAGGATGGATAGGCCTGACCTGGCCTGTAGAATACGGCGGTCAGGGTCGTGGCCATATCGACCGACTTATCCTGACAGAAGAAATGCTTAGATACGGCGCTCCGGCGGCTTGCCACTGGTTCGCCGACCGGCAGATTGGCGGTGCTGTTCTGCGTTATGGTACCGAGGAGCAGAAACAATGGATGCTGCCCAAGATCATGGCAGGCGAAGCTTATGTAGGACTCGGATTAAGCGAACCTGAAGCAGGTTCTGACCTTGCATCACTCCGAACCAAAGCAACAGAAAGCGGGGATGAATACATCATCGACGGGCAGAAAATGTGGACAAGCTGCGGAATGTTCATGAACTATATATATGTAGTAGCCAGGACCGATCCGGACGCACCACAGCACCGCGGTATCAGCGAATTCGTCTTCGAGACAGACCTGCCCGGCGTCACCATAACTCCTACCATCGACATCACCGGCAGCACTGCCTGGGCGGAGGTTTTTTTCGACGGCGTCCGGATACCGAGTACCCGCCTTATCGGTGAGAAAAACCGTGGTTTCTACCAGGTAGTCAACCAGCTTGACTATGAAAGAGCCGGCATGGAAAGGCTGATGGGCAACTACCCTCTTTTCGATGCTATCGTGAAATTCACCAAAGAGACCAAACGTAACGGTAAAACGATCGCCGAAGACATACTCATCAGACAGAAGCTGGCTCAGCTGCAGATAGAGTTCGAGGTCGGCCGGCTTCTTATATATAAGGTAATTATGGTCATGGAAGAAGGACATGCGCCTAACGTTGAAGCGGCAAAAGCCAAAGCATACAGCACTGCCTTCGAGCGAAAGCTTGCCAGTGTTACCATGGATATACTCGGTCAGTACGGCCAGTTATGGGCAGAATCAAAGTACGCGCCGATCACCGGTATGGGACCCCATTCCTACCTCGCTTCCACCGGTTACAGCCTCCAGGCAGGAACCTCGGAAGTACTGAGAAACGTAATCGCCGCAAGAGGGCTCGGATTACCGAACAGCTAAGTTTATTAATATCATCTCTTAAAGGAGTACGATAATGGATTTTAATTATACCGAAGAACAGGATATGCTCAGGACAATGGCCCGTGACTTCCTGACCGATAAATGTCCCAAGACACTGGTTAAGGAACTCGAAGAAGATGAGAAAGGATATTCTCCCGAACTCTGGAAAGAAATGGTTGAACTTGGCTGGACAGGCCTGGTAATACCGGAAGCCTACGGCGGTAGTGAAATGACCTTCCTTGACCTGGCAGTCCTGGTTGAAGAGATAGGCAGAGCCGCGATGCCTGGCCCCTATTTCTCGACGGTCATCCTTGGCAGTCTCCCGATAATGAACTACGGGTCCGAGGAACAAAAGCAGGAATACCTGCCGAAGATAGCCGGCGGTGAAGCCATTTTCACCTTTGCCATCACCGAGGAAAGCGGAGGGTATGATGCCGCTTCGATAAACGTCACTGCAAAGGAGAACGGCGATTCCTATATCATATCAGGCACCAAGATGTTCGTTCCCGATGCCAACGTCGCCGATTATATCCTTTGCGCCGTTAAGACAGGCGACGATATTACTGTTTTAATAGTCGATGCAAAGAGTGATGGTATAACCATAAATCCTCTCAAGACGCTGGCCGGTGACAAGCTGAGTGAAGTAGTATTTGAGAACGTCAGCGTACCAAAAGAAAATATTCTCGGTGAAGCCGGAAAAGGATATGAAATAGTCCGGAAAACCGTAGAATATGCGGCGGTAGCCAAATGCTGCACCATTATCGGTGCCGCGCAGCAGAGTCTTGATTTGACCGTGGATTACGCCAAAGAAAGAGTACAGTACGACCATCCAATCGGCAGTTTCCAGTCGGTCCAGCATTACTGCGCCAACATGGCTATAGACGTGGATGGCACTCGTTTCAGTACTTATGAAGCCGCCTGGAAACTCAATGAAGGTCTGCCAGCAACAAAAGAGGTAGCTATAGCCAAGGCATGGGCTTCCGAAGCTTTTGAACGCATCAGTACCCTCGCCCACCAGATTCATGGGGCTATCGGTTGCACCATCGACCATGATCTTCATTACTATACCAGGACAGGAAAAGCCGCGGCTCTCTCTTATGGGAGTCCAGACTACTACCGTGAAGTCGTAGCCTCAGAAATGGGGCTTGAATAGAGTATAATTTACGTCCGCCGGAAAAGCGGACGTAAATTTTTTAGGAATGTTTTCACCAAGTAAAAATTTGAGGAGGTCTGAAAATGGCGACAACGCAGGAACTTATTGATGATTACCGGCAAAGGCGAGAAAAAATCACCGGCATGGGCGGTCCCGAAGCCATTAAGAAACGCCATGACGGCGGCCAGATGACAGCAAGAGAAAGACTTGATTACTTCTTTGACTCTGGTACATTCACTGAAATCGGTCTTTTCGTGAAACACCGCACTATCCATTTCGGTATGGATAAGCGTGAAATTCCTGCTGAGGGTGTCGTAACCGGATGGGGACTGGTTAACGGTCGACCGGTTGTCGCCTTCGCCGAGGACTACATGGCCCTTTCCGGAACCTTCGGTGAGTATCACGGTCTTAAAGAGATCCGGGCTATAGAATTCGCCAAGGAGATGGGATGGCCGATAGTCGGTATGAATGATTCCGGCGGTGCCCGTCTCCATGAAGGTATGGACACTCTCGAAGCCTACGGGATGCTTTTTAATGCCCAGATACGCGCTTCCGGCATCATTCCCCAGATCGCCCTCCTGATGGGACCCTGCCTGGGAGGACAGGCTTATCACCCGATAATGCAGGACTTCCTGATCCAGTGCAAAGACACCGGCTATATGGGAATCGCCGGACCGGCCATCGTCCAGGCACAGCTTGGCGAGGAGATATCCCTCGAAGAACTCTCCGGCTGGCAAGCCCACGCCATGAAATCCGGTCAGACCCACATCGTCGCCGAAGATGATAAAGACGCTATCGACAAGGCAAAGGAGCTGTTGTCCCTTTTGCCATCAAACAATATGGAGATGCCGCCCCGTGCCGAATGCAATGACAGTCCTGAAAGAGAAGTCCCCTCGCTGAACACCATTATTCCGGACAGCACTCTCAGACCTTACAATATGTACAAGGTTATAGAAGCTATCACCGATGACGGCTATTTCTATGAAATCCTCAAGAACCATGCCAAGATGGTGATCACCGGCTTCGCCCGGTTTAACGGCAGGACTGTCGGTCTCTGGGCTAATCAGCCAATGGTCGCAGCAGGAACGATCGATATTAATGCCGCCGATAAAGGCGCCAGATTTATCAGGTTCTGCGACCTGTTCAACATCCCGATGGTCACCCTCGGTGACTGTCCCGGTTATATGATTGGATCGGATCAGGACTGGAAAGGCATTCTGCGTCATGGAGCCAAACTACTCTTTGCCTGGGCTGATGCAACGATTCCGTTAATCTCGATTATGCTTCGTAAGTCCTACGCCGGCGCCCATTACGGCATGCTCGATAAGGGTATTGGCGCCGACCTCGTATTCGCCTGGCCCACTGCCAGGGTAACCATCGTCGATGCCAAGAGCGCCGCCAGCGTTATCTTTGCCCGTGAAATCCGTGAGTCCGAAAATCCGGAACAGACCCGTGAGAAACGGATGCAGGAATACGCGGATATCTACGAAAATCCTTACTGCGGTGCCGAACGCGGCTATATAGACGATGTTATCATCCCATCCGATACACGCAAGATGATAAATCGCGCCCTCGATATACTCCAGGACAAGGACAAAGACCATAAAAACTTCAAAGCCCGTCCATGGAGGAAGTATTCGAATATAAATTTATAGTAACTCACTTAAGGTTAGTATTTAAAGGATGACTCATATTGAGTCATCCTTTATTTATCATTGTGAGTAGGTTGACAGAAAGGTATTTCATTCTGAATGAAACGAATCAATCCGTCTGTTGATGTATGGATTGCCACGTCGTCCGCCTAAGGCGGACTCCTCGCAATGACATCCAAATATAAAAAACCCCATACCGACGAAAGTCGGTATCCAGTGAATTTCCTGAATTCCAGCCTTCGCTGAAACGATTCGCCTGCGGCGGGCCTTCGGCGCCTTACCTGCTTTTCATGTGGTACTGGAATATCGCCAGGTACTGGGTAAAACTGAGTTCCGCCGGGCTGCTCCGGTAATCGATATTCACCAGTCTTGAAAGCCGCCTGAACTGCGTCCAGGTAAAGAGTTCCCGCAGTACTTTCTTTACCGGCTTGTCCGCCCTGTTTCTGAAAAATGTAACGAACTCCCGGTAAGCCCGGTAATCCTTCGCGGATACCAGCCGGCACTGTCTCTTTTCGAACTGGGCAAGCACAATATCCACTCCCGGTACCGGAAAGAAATCCCCGGCAATAAAATGCCAGACGACATCCGCCCAGAACAGCGGTTTCAGCAGCAGTGATTGCAGAGTCTCTCCGCCTATCCCGGTATACCTCTCGGCCGCCCTTTTTTCCAGCACCAGGTAGCAGTCCTCCGGCGGATTATCGCAATACAGCAGCTTGTTAATTATTTCTGCCGTGTGTAGAAACGGGATATTGGAAAACACCTTGTAGGTACTTTTCGGCGGAAAGTCCATTTGTAAAAAGTCGATGATGTATAATTCGAACCTGTCCTCCGTTATGAACTTTGCCCGGCATTTCCGGTACAATTCCACATCTTTCTCGACGCCGATCACTCGCGCACCTTTGTCCAGTAAAACACGGCTTATCGTACCCGTACCGCAGCCAATGTCATAAACGGTATCGCCGGCATGTATTCCTGACTGGTCGATCAATTGCTTTAATATCTGCCTGTTTACTATCTGATTCTGTGAATAAACACCCTTATCCCTGTGACTCACAGCACGTACCTCCATGAATGAAATATTTGTGGAAGGCAGCGCCGTGAATAGTCCTGGAATCAGGTCATAAAACAGATCACAAAATGCAGACGTATGCGGGTAGGTATTGAAAAGTGAGGAAAGGTAGAAACATGGAAATGAAAAAAGGCAACAATCCTCAGGGTAATTAGTAGTTGATTACCCGTTTTGCGTCTAGCTTACAAGCGCTGCCTGTTCGCAGCGTAATCGAGCGAATCGAATACAAAACATGTTGCCTAAAACTTCTGTGTCATTGATCGATTTCCTGTTACGGATATCCAAGTCTAGCACAGGATTATTATCAAGGCAATATAAAACAGTGTTACCTGTGATCCCTTTGGTCAATTCCACTCCTTGTTGTTATTCCCGCGAACGCGGGAATCTAAACGTTTCAGTCATTGCGAATCCATCATAGGTGGCTGTAGCATTCTATAGAAATCTCCCCTCCCTCGATCCCTTAACCACAATAGGTAATCGTCCTACTACTAAAACAAATCATCCGTAAATCCTGAAAAGCCCATTTTCGAGTATCCTTCTTTCCATTTGGAGAGGGGGTGTTTCGTAACCGGTGAAGATGATAAAGAGAATTAGATACCCGTAATTGATAAACGAGTACCTCATATTCACCGAATTGGTTTAGGTTACGCAAGCTTTTTCATGCCCGTTTTCTCTAATCAAGACCTCTTTGTAAGTCGTTCGTAATGTTTTTTTAATGTTACGCTGCAGGTCTTAAGCTATTTTTAATATCTCACGTGTATATTGAATACATAGTCAGAAAAGAAACGAGAAAGGCGGAACACGATGGACAGGAGTGAAAAGATTAAAGGAATGCTTACATTACTCGAGTTGAATGATGACCAGTTCGGCTATGAGATGACCAGCCTTGCCGTTAAAATTAACAACTTCCTCGATGACAGGAGCAGGCTGTTATCCGGACAATGGCTGTCCGTAATATATCAGAGCCTGACAGAAGAGAATGACAGTGAGTCCGTTGAAACATACGCGAAAATACCCGCTGAGATATACAACTATGCGACCGTTGAAACATTCGCGAAAACGCCGGTCGAGATAGAGAAACTGGAGACCGTTGAAACAGATGCTGAAGAAGCTGTTGAACCAGAGGAAACTGACGTTTTTGAAAGTATCAGTCCCAGCTTTGACGAAAGTCCTTTCGCCCTCGTCTAGCGAGATTCAGTTTCTGGAGGGAGTCAAGAGATGGAATTAAACATCGGTGACAGAATTAAATATCAGGATGTATATGGCGACACCTTTAAAGGACTGATTATTGATGTCTGGACGAATGATAAAGAGGAAATAACCGGCTATTTCGCGTCGACTAATTCAGGACTATACGTTCACTTTAAACCGGACAGTCTTGAGTGGGTTCGCCTGGAGGAATCGGTTCCTGTACCATAAGAGACCGGGGCATCGTCGCTGGTATCGCCTTGAAATACACCTGTTGTAAACCTATGATGCCTGATTAGTTAACAAATTTACAAGTCGCACATGTAGCACTATTGGCTTCTTTATCGTAATAATCTAGTGAATGCTTTATCCGGAGGGATAGAAGAAAATGGAATTTAGCATTGGTGAAAAAATTATATACAAAGACGAAGATAGTAATGGAGTGTATTTTATAGGAGAAATAGTGGATGTGTGGCGGAACAGTAAAGAAATGATAACCGGCTATCTTGCGGCACTTAATTCAGGACTATATGTAAATATTGATCCGGATTACCTTGAAGCAGTCAACTAAAAGTGAACCGGTTCCTGTACTTTAAGAAATACAAAATTTCATTTTCCTTCCTGTTACCTGGATGTACACTCATTGTAACCGCGTATTGCGTGGTAACGATTCTTTAAATCCCTACTGTTTTTCCACCAATCCGAGCCAAATTGCCACCTGATTGGTATGTACCAAAAGACTATATCGGTATAGGCTATACACAAAGCCTGATGGTTATCGACTAATATCGGAGGTACAAAGAAGATGGCTATTAATTATGGTGATCGGATACTTATTGAAGATGAAGACGGTGAATGCCTGAAAGGCGCAATAGTAGACGTCTGGAGAGATAAAAGAAAAGAAATAACCGATTACATTGTGCTGTTCGATTCCGGGGTATTAGTTCGTATTAAACCAAATTCTCACTGGTGTAAACTGGATGATTGTGTTTATACCTTAAGAAAAGCAGAGCCCGTGTATGCTTAATTAGTTAACGATTCTATACCATGTGTAATAAAGGGTTGTTTTGAAACCAAAACAACCCTTTTTATATTAATACTACACGTTATGAGACTCAAAAGCAGCCACATCTTTAATCAATAGAAAAATTACCACTTGGTCTCATCAGACAGCTTTTCCTCCAGTATCTCGATTACATTCCTGAGGTCCTTAAGCCTGTTTCTTGTATCTACCCATATCAGCCTGTCCAGCACTCCCTGCATTTCGAGCCACCTGATCTCTTCAGCGATGGGATTGTCATCAAGCCAATAGAAATCAGTTGTCGGATTAATAGCCTCGGTCTTGAGATCGTGCCATGTAGTTGGTTTCACGTTAGCCGCCAGCTCGATTACCGGAGTGTCAGCGTATCTTTTAAGAAGGTTGATCACATCGCTGGAATCACCGTTGCGGCAGTGCGATGTCAGCCAGAAGCAGGTGAAATACTCCTGAGCGAATTCAAGGAATTCACGTGCGTAGTCTGCAAGGCATACCCGGATGTCGTTAGGAGCCACCCGACCGAGCAGTACCCCGTCTACATCCAGGAACAGCTGCCTGTATTCTTCGCTTTTCATACATAGAATATACTTTCATCGAGTTTCTAAGAACAGGGCATATAGGCGTAGGAAAATACTCTGAAAGTATATGAAAAGTATACTAAAGTACATCTATGGACTTTGTATAGTAGAAAAGTAAGGAAATAATACACTGAGATGTTATATTGAGTGTATCTTTGTTTGTATAGTAGGAATACTAAATAACTCCGATACTGAATTTCTTCAATCCCGAAGCCAGTTTCTTACTGTCTCCCACGTAATTATCGAGTTCGGTCCAGAAACTAATACTGTGATTCTTGATCCTCGTATGAACGAGCTCATGAAAAATCACATAGTCCATCAGTTCTTCCGGTAGACGAACAAGCTTCATATTCAGGCTGATGTTATTATTTCGAGAGCAGCTTCCCCACCTTGTCTTCTGATTGCGAATGAATACCCGGTTATAGGAGAAGCCATGTCTATCCGCTAAATGGTTCAGCCGTCTCTTTATTTTAAACTTAGCCTTTGTTCTATCGATTTTTTCAGAAACAGTGGATGATTTCTCGACATTTTGTTCATACTGTCTCATCCTGACTTGACTGGTACGAATCCAGTCTAACTTGGAGTGAACGAAATCCTGAGCCTTCCGAAAGGACAACCCTTCAGGCACCGCGACTCGAACTCCCTTAAAAGGTTTCACCGAGATATTCACGTGTCTGGCTCTCCGGCTGCGCTCAAATAGAACCTTTCCAATCCCATCGATCTTGATAGTAGCTGACTGTGCCATAATAATTACTTTTCCGTAAATCTTCCTCTTTAAGTCTGATTGTACCAGATGCTCGTTTGAAAACTCTATTGGGAAAAAAGGATTGCACAAAGCAGCGATTTTGCCAAACATCCATATGGCCCGAAATTGCTTGCGGGTATATACTTGATAAGTAATGAAGACAGCAACGCCGCATGTGACCCAGCATAACAATTGCTTGAGACAGGTTGTGTAATAAAGGGATTACACCATAGTATCAGAAACATAATCAAAAAGTCCGACATTATTCTCTGGATATTAGTTGGTATAAATTCAACTCTGTGTTACTGTAAGTATTATCGTAGAAGGCAGAGTTTGCATAATGACTCAATAATGATATCCTGTTAAGTAAATAAACTAATAAGTAGCAACTATTTTAACTTAAAGGATTCCGAAGTATGGTAATTAGTAGATGTCCACCGGGCAAAGCCAGGCAGCTCACAGGCTATTGTAATTTTCAAACAACCTGACCAGGATTAATAACGCTAAAATTAATACTCGAATATGCGTTGGGAGGTTATTTTGGATATTTGGGGTGACAATAGAGTCGCAAAGGGAATTCTAAGTGCGAGTGATAAACAGAAACTATATTTAAATGCTAAAAAAAGATGTGAAAATTGTGGGAAAAAGATAGATTATATCGACATGAAACTTGGGCACAAGAATAAAGTTTTTTCTTCAGGGGAACGAACGACTTTAGCTAATAGCATATGTCTTTGTCATACATGTTATAAACTACAGGGTTTGGATAGTTGGGCAACATTTCAAAAAAAACAAGGGAAAGTGGATGCTAGAACATCCATGAAAAAATCACTTCAGGCACTCAGTATCACGCAACTAAAGACTCTGGCTGAGAAACATAAAGTCACCGTCGAGGGAAAACTGGCAGACGGCTTTTCTAAAACAAAAAGAAAAGCTCCGACGAAAAGTCAGTATATTAGCAAACTCGCATCTGTTGTAACAGAGAAAGAAATCTCCTCATTATAAAAAGAAAAACCTGACACAACAGTAATGAAAAAGTGGACAAGAAGCAACGGTCATCGGTACTAAACTGCTATTAGACAGAGATAAAAGGGGAAGGTAAACAGGCTTAAGCAGCAATTGACATACGCCCGATTTTGTACGTAAAATTGCAGTGGTGCGGGAGTAGCTCAGTGGTAGAGCATCTGCTTCCCAAGCAGAGGGTCGCGAGTTCGAGCCTCGTCTCCCGCTCCAATCGTAAATTCCACTTTTCCTCCTTTGTATTTTTTTCAAAGTAGATGGTCTTCGGCTAGCCTAACGCCCACGCTCAAAGAAGTCAACGCCTAACAAAAAATAGCACATTTGCGTGTTTTGTTTAATTACTTACATTCAAGCGGATTATTTAATCTTACTTAATATCTACTAAACAATGGAACCTTTAAAAATAACATTCAAAATGTGTACCTGTTAATGATCACATATACACGTGAATCTGACACCCCAAACAACGCTTCTAGTCTATCAACACTATTTCTTATTGAGATACACAGATATTTTCTCAGGTTCATTTTCACTTGATATAACACGAATAATAGTGATACATTCGAGGATGTAAAAATAACTGAAGTTGAATTTCCTATGGTTTCATAATGTTAAGTCCTTATCGTGCTCTTGATCTAACGGATGAAAAAGGTCTGTTATGTGGGAAGATTCTTGCAGACCTTGGTGCCGAGGTTATCCAGATAGAGAGCCCGTCCGGTAATCCAGCCCGTAAGATACCTCCTTTCGCTGAAGGTAAAACTGATCCGGAGCACAGCTTTTTCTGGTACGCATTCAGTGCCGGTAAAAAGAGTATCACTCTCGATATAGAGTCAGAAAGTGACAGGGATAATTTCAAGAAACTTGTCGGTACTGCTGATTTTCTTATCGAATCCTTCAGTCCCGGTTATCTTGACAGTGTAGGTTTAGGATATCAGACTCTTTCCAGAATTAATCCTACCCTGATCATGGTATCGATTTCACCTTTCGGCCAGACGGGACCTTATAAAGACTATAAAGCCGGAGACCTTGTATCTACGGCAATGGGCGGCATGGCATATTGTACCGGAGAAGTCGACCGTCCTCCTATACGGATAAGTCTGGACCAGACTTATTCCCAGGCAAGTGTTCATGCCGCGGCGGGACTATTGATCGCCTTACATCAACGCTCGAAAACCGGTAGAGGGCAATGGGTGGATGTCTCAATGCAGGCGAGTGTTGTCAGGACTCTGCACACCCAATTGCCATACTGGGAATACAGTAACAGGATTGTTGAAAGATCCGGTATACGAAGATTCAGAGGGGGAGTATCGACCCAGGAGATCTGGTCATGTAAAGACGGATTCGTATCATGGATGTTCTTCGGTGGGGCTGTCGGCACACGGCAGATGCAATACATGGTCGAATGGATGGATAGTAAAGGAATGGCCGGTAGTCTTACCGATGAAATACAGGACTGGTCATCACTCGATCTGACAATTGTCTCTCCGGATAAGATACGTTCCTGGGAACAACTGATAGGTGATTTTTTCTTGAACCATTCCAAACAGGAACTCTATGAGGAAGCCATTGAAAAACGCATTCCCTTAACCCCGCTTAATGATGTATCGGATGTTCTTGAGGATAAGCAACTTGTTCAAAGAAAGTTCTGGACAAACATTGCTTATCCTGACCTTAAGACAGAAGTACCGTATCCGGGATTTCTGTTTATCACATCCGATGATGTATGTCAGCCTGCAATAAAAGGCCGTGCACCTCGACTTGGTGAGAATAATGATGATATCTATCGGGAGTTGCAGGAACCAGATAAAGATAAAACGTATTCCGTGATACCGGATGAAAATACAACGGAAAACAAACCGGACTCAGCGGCTCTTGAAGGACTGAATGTGCTTGATTTTAGCTGGGCGTTTGCAGGGCCTTTTATCGGGGCTTATATGGGCGATTATGGTGCTAACGTAATCAAGATTGAAAGTAACTCAAATCTTGATATTACACGGGTAACGTCTCCCTATAAAGACGGAGTCAGCGGCATTAACCGTTCAGGTTGTTTTCTCGTAGCTAATAACAGCAAGATGAGTCTGACACTGAACCTGAAACATGCGAAAGCGCCGCAAATAGTCGAAAAACTCATAAACTGGGCTGATATAGTGGTTGAAAATTTCGGGACCGGTGTCATGGACAGACTGGGACTAAGTTACGAAAAACTTAAAGAAATAAAACCGAATATAATTATGCTGAGTGCGACGATACAGGGACAGACCGGTCCCAGGGCATCTTTTACCGGTTACGGATGGAATACCGTTGCTCTAACCGGTATCGGTAACCTGACGGGATGGCCTGACAGGTCACCGGTCGGTACGCTTCAAGCTTATCCGGACAGTGTCGTGCCATGGTTCGGTATTGCCGCGATCCTAGCAGCTCTGGATTACCGCCGGAGAACAGGAAAAGGGCAGTATATCGATATCAGCCAGTACGAAACCACCTGCCAGTTTCTAGCCCCACTGGTCATGGACTATGCGGTTAATCATAACTTATCGACGAGGTTGGGAAACGAATCTCAATACGCTGCTCCACACGGAGTGTACTGTTGCCAGGGAAGTGACCGGTGGTGTGCGATCAGCGTTTTCACGGAGATCGAATGGGAAGCGTTCCGAAAGGCCCTTGACTACCCGGAATGGACAAAAGAGGAAAAGTATTCTTCCCTTCAACGAAGAAAAGAGAATGAAGAGCAATTAAATGAACTCGTTGAGGCATGGACCGAAAGGCATACTCCCGAAGAAATAACTAGAATCCTGCAGGAAGCCGGAGTCCCGGCGGGTATTGTTAAAACCAATAAAGAATTATTTGAAGATCCGCAGCTCGAACATCGGGGATATTTTCAATTCATAGACCATCCGGAGATAGGGAAGTGTTATCAACAGGGATGGCCGATACTCCTGTCCGAAAGCCCTGTTCATATTAAGCCTGCTCCCTGCCTGGGAGAGCATAATGAATATATCTGCACCAAAATCCTAGGATTATCCGATGAAGAATTCATTTCTTTTTTAAACGAAGGCGTTTTCGATTAACCTTGCTTTCGTTCTGCCATCATCTCGCATAACAGGTCAACAGCCTGGCTGGTAAATATCTCATCGTTAATATGAGCGTCTATTTCCGCTAATCTGACGCCGGGTTTCAGGTTCTTTTTCAATACATCGATAAACGCTTTATCCGCTTCCGGATCATAAAGACTCCTGCCTTCACGATTCCCCGGTGAGAAACCTTTACAGGGAATCACAACAGCCACCTGTCCGGCGGCGTTATTGAGCTTTTCAGCCAGAACCTTAGCTGAAAATTCCATTTCCGTTTTGTTGGCTCTGACAATCGCCACCTCGGGAGTGTGCCAGAATATCTCCCGTTTTTTGATTTCCTCAGGAATATTCGAGGGAGGACTGAACGCGATGAAATCAAGACAGCCTGGAATAACTACCTGCGGGATCCCCTTTTTCCCTGCCGTTTCAAGCCTGTCAGGTCCGGCATCATAGTAACCGTGGTAAAGATGGTCGATCAATTCGTGCGTTACCAGGTCGAAGACTCCGTCGATGAGTCCCTGTTCAATCGTTTCCTCCATCGCACGCCCACCGGTACCTACCGCATGGAATGTAACAACCTCAAATCCTCTGTCCTCCAGGATTTCCTGTGCTTTAAAAGCTGCCCGGTTAATACCACCCATGGCACTCATAGCAATTACAAGCTTGTTTGTCTCTTCGAATCCGGAATCTGTGTTTACCGCTCCCACTATTGCTCCGGATGCGTATGACAGCAGCTTTCTTGTCATCCGGTTCAGTCCCGCAATATCGGTAACGGAGTGCAGTACGGTTATGTCTCTGGTGCCTATATACGGTCTCATATCTCCCGATGCGATGGTACTCACCATAAATTTAGGTATCCCGAATGGTAATGCACGCATAACAGCCGTACCTATGGCTGTTCCCCGGGATCCCCCAAGGCACATCACACCATCAAGTTTTCCTTTATCGTACAGTTGCCGGGCAATAACAGATGCTCCTTCCATCATCACTTCGATTTCCCTGCTTTCATCGGAACGATCGACTACTTCAGTGATTTCCTTTCCGGCAGCTCCGGCTACATCCTCACGGGTAATGTCAGGCTGAAATACAGGAGAACCGCGAGTGCCGGTATCGACTGTAATAACGTCACAACCCCCGGCTATTATCCTGTCTTTTACGAAACCATATTCCTTACCCTTGCTGTCAAGACGCCCGAATAATACGATAGTCTTTTTCCGCTTAACCATACAATCGTCCCTGCCCTTTAACTTTTCAGGAATTGATATTTTCAAAGAATTGCGAGTAAAATCGGTAATACAAGTTTATTTCGTTGACTAGTATATCATTTATCCTTCGCACACGATACCGGGTCAGGGGGGAGTGATTATGCGTTCAAAGAAAGTGATACTCTGTATAGGTACACTGGACTCGAAAGGCCCGGAACTCCAATATGTTAAAAACCTTATCAACGGTAAAGAACATTACCGTGCTCTTGTGATGGATGTCGGTTGTCTTGCCGAGGCTTTCTTTAGTGCTGATATCACGGCAGAAGAAGTAGCCGCAGCGGCAGGGGCAACGATTGAAGAAGTACGGGCTATATCCGAGGCCGGACCTGCGACGCTGATAATGACCACGGGGGCAAGGAAGATAGTCAAGGAACTCTATGAGTCCGGGGCTTTTTCAGGAGTGATATCTATCGGTGGCGGTACAGGTTCAGGAATTGCAGCAGCGGTACTTCAGGAACTACCCATAGGTTTCCCCAAGTTCATGCTTTCATCCCAGAAGATAGTGCAGGCAGGTATCAGGAAATATGTAGGCACCAAAGATATCGTTATCATGCCTTCAATCGCCGATATAGCCGGATTGAACAGGCTGACCGTAGATTCACTGCAGAAAGCAGTCGGTGCGATAACAGGCATGATGGATACGATAACCCAGGAAAGTTACGAAAAACCTCTGGTATTCATGACCATGACCGGTCTGTCTACCGGATGCGGCCTGGCGGTGAAATCCCTTCTCGAGGACAAAGGTTTTGAAGTCGGTGTATTTCATACCATAGGCGTGGGGGGAGAGACTTTTGAAGAACTCATAAAAAGCTATCCGGTAAAAGGGGTTATTGAACTCGGAATGAACGAAATCGGGAACGAGTTATTCGGTGGACTTGCTTCTGCCGGACCACATCGACTTGAAGCAGCCGGTGAGATTGGAATACCCCAGATTATTACTCCCGGATGTATCGATATCCTGAATTTTCTTAGCCCCGAGACTCTACCCGAACGATATTCCGACAGGACAATATGTTATCACAATCCCCAGGCCACGTTACCAAGGGTAAATGCCGATGAACTTCGCCTGATTGCCGGTACAATCAGTAAGAAACTGAATCCTGCCAGGGGAAAAGTGAAATTTCTGATTCCACTGAGAGGATTTTCATCGATAGACTGTGAAGGAAATGACTTCTATGATCCTGTCGCCAATAATGCTTTTATAGGCGCTCTGGAAGATTCTTTACGAAAAGATATTGAAATATTGAAGATCGACGCTAATATAAACGACTCTGTATTCTCAGAATCGGTAGCAAATGAGTTTCTTAAAATATTATAGATAAATCATCCGCTTTTAGATTTATCTCCTTCGATATATAGTAACGTACTATTGTTTTGGAGGTGGTGCCTGACCTCTCATTCGAGCCCGTGCAGCCATCACCCATTCTATTTTTTCGCGGAATATATTTATCTCCTCGTCGTTTGGAGGTTCGGTATCCTTGAGATCAGATGCAATCTTTAAGTCCCAGCTTGTTTCTTCCTTTACCTTTTCCAGTGTTACACCAATGTCCGTGTGCACCGATTTCAACACCATTTCCCTATCCTCAAATCCGTAGATACCAAGGTTTGTTATCACTGCAGCCGGTCCAGTATTGGGACGCAGTCCTATCTCTTCCCTCCGCCCTGCCTTGCCGTCGAGATATCCCGGACAGGTGATAAAATCTACTTTCTCCAAAAACCTTCGCTTGTCCTGTTCAAGGATTACGATAGTCCGCGTGCACCAGCTCATGACATCATTGCCGCCGCCACTCCCCGGCCACCGGTGGATAGGATTATGATAATCGCCAACACAGGTGTCGTTGAGGTTGCCGAAACGGTCAACTTGCCCCGCGCCCAGGAAACCTGTATTAAGATGTCCGGCCTGGCCCAGACTCATCACGTGGAATAATCCGCTTAGCTGGTCCGCGAACGACTGTGAACCAAGAGTATCTGTCGCTGCCGGTATGGGAAAAAGATTAGACCTGACAATACCGTTTTCAATTACGATGACGCAGTTCGGTGCATGTGAATTTTTCGCAAGCAACGCCGCCTGCATCGGAAGGCCGACGCCCACGTACACAGTATCATTATCCTTGATCTCCCGGGCTGCTGAGACCACCATCTGAATAGTAGCGGAATAGTCATTCTTATCATCTTGTGTCATTGTTCATTACCTCCTACAGTCTCATAGCCACTGGCAATCGGATCACTTAACGCAGGATTTTTTAACCTGATCTTATCGAGGAAATCCTCACCATTCTTTTCCTTCAGATTCTCCAGGTATTCGTTCCAGTCCTTTACTCCGTAGACTGTTTCTTCCAAATTTTCGTCATATGCTTCTTTTCCGCCCATCATCGTGCCGAATACCATGGGGCCGTCGTTGTAGCATCCGGCCAGGTGGCTGGGATAAGCCCCGAATGGCTGTTCTACTACCGCATTCACCCGGAATCCCGGTACGATAGTACGATTCGGATCCCGCCTTATCACGTCGGTATCGACGATTTCTTCGGTCGTTACAATTATCTTTCTGCTTGCATTAATACCTTCCAGGTCAATACCAAGTGTACCCCATTTCTGAGCGTTGCCTTCCGAGTCAGCTCTCTGCACATGAATTATGCCGATATCAGGTACCACTGCCTTTACTACTCCCACTTTAGTATGGGTAAACGGGCACTCGATCGACTTAATGTTTTCGTTATTGTACTTCGCCATATCCGAACCGACCAGGCTCCTCGTCGGCATGAATGGGATCCCTATATATCCGGCGTATAACATGAGAGATATCCCGTAATGGGAGGACTCTTCAACAACAGGAAATTTACCGTTCTCCCTGGCTTTTTGAAGTGCATAGGAACGGTTTTCATTAAGCATGTTGTATCCCGTAATCAGCCTGTCGACAAGCCCTTCGCCAATCAGGGAATTTGTATTCGTAAGACAGGTTATAACCCCTAGATGATCGATCTTCTGTCGAATGATTTCAGCCACAGCGGCTGCCGGAGCGCCGTGCTGCGCTCCGGAGATAAACAGCAAGTCACCGCTTTCTACGTACCTGGAGACCGCTTCTTTCATTGTCATCACTTTACTCACAAACTCAAACCTCCCGGATAATTAATTTCTTATAACGTAATTATTACCAGCCAGCTAATTTTCAATGTAAAGGTAATTCAGGAAGTAAAATATCACAGGCGACAATTTGCGGTCAAATGTAATGGTCTATTATATGAACGACTGTCCTGAAATAAACAGCTATAAACATATCGCGTGAAACATCCCGATAATTGTTTTAAGATCACATTAAGGCAGAACGTCGGATTAAATAGCCTGTGGTGTATATTTCTCAAAGTATCGATATTTACTATAAAGAATTACCACATATAATTCAAATCCGAAAGGGAGCAAGCGGTTGGCATAGCAAGCGATTACTCGCTTGTCTGTACCTAGCTTCCCAGGCAGAGGGTCGCGAGTTCGAGCCTCGTCTCCCGCTCCAAGTCGCCCCTGTCATTCCCGCGAAAGCGGGAATCTCCAAATTAACCTCAATACTAATCAAAGTACCAAGCTTTTTCGCTGAATGGCACTAATAAATCCTGTAATTCAATAAACCTTGCGGGGTTAAAACCACCCAGGTTATACCAGTAATCCGGTTAATCTCATCACGGCTGTTCCTTCCCGTTCCGGGAAAACCTGGGACAGTGTACGCAGACAGATTGATCAGGTATGCTTATACTCGATCATATGCCCCGATTTCTCATAATGCCTTCTTATAGCAGCAATGATACTTTCAGGTATCACGGGTCTGATGAAATAATCATCCGGTTTCTCTTTACTGATACCCGAAATATCTGCCACCATCAGTTTATACGCCCGTTTAAGCCGGGGATACAGGAACGGGATTTTCCTGGTCATAACAACGACCGGTCCTGTGCCGATACATAGTGCGAATCTCCAATTGAGTGTAAGTCTGCAACAGAAATTCCGCATTACACGTATCGCTTCGCCGCAGACTTTTTCAGCCCTTGGAAAAGCGCAGTTGACAATCATATAGACGGATGCTGGAGTAACGATATTTCCCTCTATTCTTTTATACCGGTAATAGTCTTCAAGCAGACACATAAGCGCCCCCGGCAGACCGTAATTATGTAGCGGGAACACGAAAACCAATGCATCCGCATCAGCCATGGTTTTAAGTATGTCATCAGAATAACTATCTTTCATCCTGGCCTTGAGGGTAATAATTTTTTTACTGTATTCAGAATCGGGAAGCCGGGATACCATGTCCCTGATAAACTCAAGAGACGCGGCTTTTTCTTTTCTCAGGCTTCCGTTAATCAAGCAGATATTTTTCATGTATTTATCCGGAGTAATTATTCAGCACCGCGCATATGGCAGCGGTATCTTTATCAGACGAACTCACATAGACGTCAACTTGCCTGTCCATTCCCGGGTGGACGATATCCATGCTTCCCCGATGCCTGGCAGTCAGGTCAATAAAAGTACTCTTCTCTTCTTCGTTTATATCATCACCGTAGCCAATTATGACTTGAAAGTCATGGCATCCGGTGCCCTTGTTGATAACACTTGCCATGGTTGATGAATAGTGCCCGAATATAACAGGTGTCAGGTAAAAGGTGGCGGAGTATTTGTGTTCTGCTACTTTTTTTCTCAGATCGTTGATGATGTCCCTGTTGAAGCATTCTCCGGGATGTTTTGTAAGACAAAGAAGACAGCCGGTGCATTGGGAAACGTCCTTTTTACCCAGTTCGAAGAGGTCGATTTTATGACCGTTATTTCGCAGGATCCTGATCACCTGGTCTTTCAGGTCGTCCGAAAGCTTCGTCCTGTAATCGCGGTGGGCCAATAGAAGTATATTCATTGACAGTTGGTTATCCTGTTCCAGTACAGTCCTGAACAATTATAGCAAAAGTAAAAAACAGACTCAATACGTTACTGATATCGGATAATCAACGTTCGGTCAATACAACATAAAGCCATCCTCAGGTTTTCGGACAGTTCGCGAGTTCGAGCCTCGTCTCCCGCTCTAGATTAATCTCTAAATACGGATTTCTAAATCCTAAACAATACCGAAGTACTAATTACAAAACTTCGAATTTTGAAATTGTTTAGGATTTCGTGTTTAGATAGTAGAGTTTTAAATATATCGTAAGGAGTTTTAATATGGCCAAGTATTACTATTTCGCGTTCAGCGACTGCAATGACCCAGACCGTGAAGATGAGTACAATGACTGGTACGCCAATACCCACATCCCGGATATGATGGAAACACCCGGCATGATACGGGCTACCCGCTGGGAAAGCGCGGACTCGGAGGATAAGACCGTCAGGAAATACCTCGCCCTCTACGAGTTCGAGACCGACGACCTGGAAGACTTTAACCGGAAAGTGGCGATTGTGGGGAAAAGCACCATGGACAGGGGCAGGTTCAGCGAATTACCGGTATTCGATCCGGGCAACGTACCCCGCATCTACAAGCAGATAATGCCGGCAAAGGAAGCCGATAAAGATAAACAGAAAGAATGGCTGGAAAGGATGTAACTATGGGAGACCTGCTTAAAGACAAGGTAGCCGTTGTGACCGGCGCCGGAAACGGCATCGGCCGAGCCGAAGCGATCGGACTCTCCGCCCAGGGCGCCAAGGTAGTGGTTAATGATCTTGGCGTCGACTACCAGGGAGAAGGAAAATCGAGTGAACCGGCAGACAAGGTGGTCGAGACAATAAAGGCAGCCGGTGGCATCGCCGTCGCCAACTACAGCAGTGTTGCCGACGAGGAAGGCGCCAAGGGAATTATTCAGACCGCTGTCGATAATTTCGGTCGGATCGACGTGCTGGTAAACAATGCCGGTTTCGTGCGCACCGCTCCGGTCCACAAGATACCCACCGAAGACTGGGACGGCGTACTCAAGACCCACCTTTACGGGACCTTTTACTGCACCCGTGCCGCCACCGCCCTTATGAAGGAACAGGGATACGGAAGGATAGTCAATACCGCATCGCATATCGGACTCGGCTTCAAGGGACAGGCAACCTACTCCACCGCCAAGGAAGCGATTGTCGGCTTCACCCGGACGGTCGCCCGTGACATGGCGGATTATGGCACCTGCAACGCCATCAGACCAATTGCCGCCTGGAGAGGAAAAAACGACGCACCTCCGACCGAACGGATCGGGCCGCTTGAGGTAAACCAGCCGGAGGATATTGCCGCCCTGGTAGTCTATCTCTGCAGCGAAAAGGCCGATAATATCAACGGCTGTATCTTCGAGGTCTGGCGCGGTCACGTGGGAATATTCGCCGATCCGCCGGTCGAACAGATATTGTGGAAAGACGGACGGTGGACGCCGGAAGAACTGTCTGAAACGATGCCGCAGACCATCACCAGGGACAAGACCCGGGCACTGATATCGACCTTCCCGTTCTTCAGGGGTGAGTAGTATACAGCGTCATTGCGAAAGGTAAAATAACGATATAAAAAATACGATAAGCTGTCATCCTGAGGACGACGGAGGAGGACGAAGGATCTCCTTTTTTAATCGGACGGGATTCTTCGCTACACTCAGAATGACATAGCGGTCGAGATGAGATTCTTCGTCCGCCGTGGCGGACTCAGAATGACATCACTTCACACCAATAATAACAAGGAGTAAAAAATGGCTGAAAACAAGTATGATAATCTCTTTCTTTCAGGACCGAAGCCCTGGTACCAGACGGCTTCCGGTCCGGTGATCGCCCATCTTGAAGATAACATTCTCAAGGGTGCACTTCAGTACCACATCCACTGGGTGCCTGTAGAGCCCGGCGCCGTCCCCGGCATGAAGTCATGGGACGACATGGGACACGGTCCTCACACTCACAAGCAGCCGGAGGTAATGGTACACGTCGGGATGGACCCGGAGAATCCTTATGACCTGGGCGCGGAGATCGAGTTCTACATGGGAGAGGAGATGGAGAAGCACGTTATCACCGGTTCCACGCTGGTCTATCTTCCGGCGGAATTCGTGCACGGACCCTGGATAATAAAGAAAGTGGAGAGACCGTTCCTGGTCATGACCGTCTGCCAGGAACTCGAACATACGGAAAAAGCCCGTCCCGACATTGTTCCCGAAGAGATGAGGAAAAAACTGATGTTCATCGACCAGAACTATGACAGTCCGGAAAGGAAGGTTACCGTTCCGGAAGGCCTGGGAGAGTGGTAACGCGGGATTAACCCCCGCCGATAACAGGCAGGAAAACGATTTTATCACCGGCTTTCAGGACTCTGTCGGCCGGTGATATTTCATCGTTCACGGTAATCATGGTGTTGTACCTGTTCATGTAAAGAGACGGGTAGGTACGGGAGATATGTTCAAGGGCATCACCGGCTGCCGGAAAATTCGTAATGGATATCTCCACCGAAGATTCACCGGTAAGGTTCCGCTGATTACCCATAAATTCAATCGAAGCTATCACTTTTCCCCCTGAACCTTAGTAATAGTGATTACTGTCCGTACTCAACCAGCAGTTTATCGGCCTGTTCATCGAGAAGACCGAACTTTTCGACCGTTTCCCGTTTCGGGACGGAGTCCGAAGTGAATCCCTTCTTCTCGTAAACCATATCGCACAAGCGGCTGTAGGCATCTCTTCTCTTCTGTATCAGCAGGCTGTGCCGCTGTTCGGGTTCTAAGGGAATTTCACCCCCACCTGCTTGTTCCTTGAGCCATCCATCGTAGTACTCCATGCGAGCTTCGTATTCGTTAAAAAATGCCGGACCGAGTGCTCGGTCAGGTATCCGGTCACTGACGCGGGTACCCTTTCCCTGCCGGAGGTTGATAAGTTTCTGCAGTGTATAGAGTCTTTCCGAGTCGCTTATCATATCGTCGATGGTTTTACTGCTTCCGGTAGTACCGTTCAGAAAATCCTTATAATATTCCAGGGTCGGAATGTTTTTCGACGGTTCCGCGGTATTCGCCGCTTCGGGATTCCTCACATCTATCCAGGGAAGTTTACACAATCCGGTAGCATTGAACCAGGTGCGTATTAACGGGAACCAGCGGCAGGCATCAGCTTTTTGCTCAAGTGTCGGTATTTCGTTGTAGACCTGGTCGATGAATATCAGCCAGGCTTCATCGTGCTGCGGGCCTTTCAGGGCAAAGCCGTACCCGCCCTGCTGGGCAAGTGACTCCTTGGTTATATACATCGAGAACTCAAGACCTTTTACTTCCATGGCGTATTTGTTCAGTTCGGCTGTTACTTCATCAATGGAAGTGCCGTTCCGGTTCGAATAGTTCTCCGCCACCCAGTTACGGCACCGGGCTACTCCCTGTCCGGCAACCTTGCCAAATCCTTTTCCATCAGCCATTTCATGCACCAGCCTGACAGCTGCTTCCTTATTACCGAACTGCAGAGCATACCCGGTATCATCCGCAGAAAGATAACCTCGCTGGAAACACTCCATGAGAAAAGCTGTGGTAACGCCGGTCGATATGGTATCAAGGCCGTACTGGTCACAGTACCAGTTATACTCCATCACGAACTGCGGATCGAAAATACCCATTGCCGTAACGGCACCTACCGTCTCGTATTCCGGGCCGTCGACACTCACCGTGCGTCCGGCTTTATCTCCCAGTGTCAGCTTTACACCTTCAGCGCCCTTGGCGCAGGCAAGGTTACACCCGTAATAACATCCGTCCGGTATCTTTTTACTGAAGTACTTTTCCAGAAACTCGGCGGCAAATATCTTCGGAGCATGTTCGCTCTGTCCGTACTGGTAGTTGTTCACCGGTAAAATATGAAACTTGTTCATGTACTCGGACAGGATCGTGGTTCCCCAGGCTTCCAGGTTCAACTGACCCGGATCTACTTCGGAGACCACACCTCTTAGCAGTGAACCGGCGTTCCTGACGCACTCCCTGTCTACCGGATTATTCGCATTCGCCTTAGCCAGGCTGGAATGTGCGACTATCGCCCGTAGACCCTTGGTCCTCATCACGGTGCCGGTACCGCCCCTGCCGGCTTGCTTTGCCCTTATCCGGTTGCGCCTGCGGTCGTAATACAGGCTGTTGACGATTCCGAATCGTGCGTTTTGCGCTCCTTTTCCGGCCGAGACAGCAGCCAGGCTATCAGTATATTCACCATCGTTTAATTCAAGCAGGAGTTTCTCTCCGTAGGAAAGAGCACCGTCATCGGTCTCTTTATCGTACTTCGGCGCAGCGGCGATACTGATTGTCCCCGCGTCGCCGTCCACAACAACCACAACCTCTTTTTCAGACTTCCCGATTACCGCCAGAGCGTCGAAACCGGCGAATTTCAGCAGCGGTCCGAAATGACCGCCGATGTTGGAATCCACGAACGTGTCGGTAAGCGGCGATATCGTACCTACGATGAATTTACCGGTAGCCGGAAAACCGGTCTCGCTTCCCAGCGGACCGCTTGCCATCACCAGGATGTTCTCGGGGCTGTCATAGCTGGTATCTTTACCGGTCCCGTCCCAGATAAGTTTTAACGCGTATCCACGTCCACCGATGTATTTATCTTTAAAATCCGGAGGCAGTTCTGTTATCGTTATTTCGTTATTGTTCAAGTTTATGTTAAGTATTCTATCGGTATATCCGGCGTATATCTTCGCCGGTTCATAGTTAATATGATGTAATAATTCCATACGTACTCCAATACAGTTAGTGAGATAATGAGAAATGTTAATTTAAAATCAGAGAGGCCCCGCCTATGCAGCGGGGTTGGTAGGCATGGGGAAGTACATTCCCTTCGATGGAAGGTGTCTCTTCGTTGATATTGTGTTGTGTTCCTTAAATTCTTCCTGAGACATTACATGTTTATTGTATCATGAAGCGCTTACGCGGACTAGTATGATTTTTCAACGCATGAGGTTATCCAATAACGAAGAAATGTCATCCTGAGTTCCCGACGGAGTCGGGACGAAGGATCTCATCCGATACCCGCAGGAGATTCTTCGGACAGTTCAGTACCGTTCGTCTATTAAATCAGCTTAAGGTGTTTTCATCAGTAAGCCGGAACCGCCGCTGACACACAGGCTGTCACCGGTAATATAATCAGCTTCAGGAGAAGCCAGGAACAGGGCTGCCTTGGCAATATCCTCGGTTGTCCCCATCCTCTTCAGCGGCACCATGTTCTGCGCCATTCCACGCTGGTGGGCTTCCACGTCCTTCACGCCGGGACCTGAAAACACAGCAGACATATCGGTCAGGACCATGCCCGGGTGTATCATATTGACGCAGACATTGTACGGAGCCAGGTCGGCAGCAGCAGATCGGGTTACCGAAGCCTGTGCTGCTTTGGAAGCATGATAATGGACGTTCACGGCTCCGGTCTCGAACGCCGCGACCGAGACTATGTTTATTATCTTCCCCGACTTTTGTTTTTTCATATAGGGTGCAATATGGTAAATCGTCAGGAAGGTCCCCTTACAGTTGATATTCATCACCCGATCCCATTCCTCTTCGGTAGTAGCCTCGAAAGGGGTCGGATTAGTGCCTACCCCGGCACAGTTGTTCAGGATATCTACTTTCCCGAATTTCGCTATCGCCTTCTCAACTGTTTCCTTTACCTGGGCACCGTTCGAAACATCGCAATGCAGGTAGATCGCATCCCTACCCTTGGCTTTAATATCAGCAACCGTCTGTTCGCCTTCCTTGTCCAGCATGTCGACGATCACGGAATTACAGCCTTCGTCGGCATACCTCAATGCGATCGCCCTTCCCATCCCACGGGCTCCTCCGGTAATAAACGCTACTTTATCCTGCAGTATCATCAACTGCCTCCTTATTAAATGTTACTACTGTTTATTATTATTCTTTCCTGGTCGGTGCCGCCCGAAAATCACCGGTCGTAAGCTGCATATCGAAATGCAATACTGGTTTTTTTATATCCCGCACCACCAGCGGACAGTGTTTCAGCCCTTTGGGAATATAGACCATGAAGCTGCTGTGAATGATGTACTGTTCATCGTCCATCCATATCTCGGCTTCCGCGCCAAGATCCTCAGGATGTTCGGGATCATATCCTACAAAACCGATTATCTCCGGATAGGGATGAACATGGGCTTCCATTCTGCCGGGATCTTCACCCGCGTACATCCAGGAAAAATTGACCATCATAGAACCTTCGACCACATGATCGCCCAGGCCCATGAAATGATGCAGTTTCGGAGCTTCCAGGTTATCCAGGTCCGAAGGCGGTCTCTCCACACCCGGCGGCGGTGCCGGAGGTTTCATTACAAAATACTTTTCGTATTTTCTTTCTGCCATCTTCCTTCTCCTGTTTCAGAACAAATATCACGAGTAAGTTACAGAAGTCGTTCATGGTTCGACAAGCTCACCACGAACGACTTGTTATTCACTTTTACCTATTATTGTTCTTTTCAATACGTTCTCCCTGAGCTTGTCGAAGGGCGAATGTATCAGATTTCCACCGACACTCTTACACAACCGCTAAGCCGATACGTTGCCGGTCACCAGTATAGCCTGCCCGACAATATCGGCCGATACATCAGAAGCCAAAAAGGTTACCGCGTTAGCAACGTCCTGCTGTTCGGTCAGTCTGCCGATGGGTATCGATTTACCGAACTCTTCCAGCATTCCCGGAGGGGCGTTCCTGGCAAAGCCGGTTATCGCCGGACCGGGTGAAACGCAGTTAACATTGATGCCGTGCGGTCCCATTTCCTTGGCTATCGCCATCGAAAACGAATAAATTCCTCCCTTGGCAGCCGAGTATACGGCAGTCATTGCGCCACCGTTTATCCCCGCTCCGGAAATCAGACTGATAACTTTTCCGTATTTCCGTTCTATCATGCCCGGCAGGACCGCCCTGGTGCAGTACAGTACTCCCATGAGATTGACGTTGATATCGAACTCCCATTCTTTCTTCGTCATATCCATGAAAGGTTTCGGTGGAGTGCAGCCACCGGCATTGTTAACCAGGATATCTATCTTGCCGAACTCACCATTCGCTTTATCAACCATACTTCGTACTTCATCGCCTCTGGTGATATCTGCAGTAATCGAAACGGCTTTACAACCGAGTTCTTTGACCATCTTCACTGTCTCATCGGCACTGGCTGAATCGATATCGTTAACAATAATGTCACAGCCCTCTTTGGCCAGTGTAAGTGATATCGCCCTGCCGAAACCGATTCGACTTCCCGCACCGGTAACAAGGGCAACCTTGCCTTTTAAACCCAGGTCCATGATGTCCTCCTTTACTAGACTTCAACGTCTTTAGCGGTAATATAGTTCGTGGACTCGGAAGCCGCGTTAGGATCGAATGTCTTCTTCACCTTCCGCAACAATGTATGATAATTCAAGGTTTCCGGTCCGTACATATCATGCAGTTCATCACTCCAGACATGCTGCGGTACGCCGAAGCGGCCCTCGATAGCCCGTTTGTTAGCCGCCTCGTTTAAAAATCCCTGGATACTCTCCATCTGTTCCACGCTGCTGGGAGCGTACCGTATCAGTATCTCCCCGTGTCCGGTATGGCCGTGTTCGATAGACTGGACGAACGGGTACAACGCGTCATCCAGGACAGCCCCATTATCGATAAGTTCCTGTTTCAGGTCGACTGTGTAACTGATGTACCGGGTCATCAGCGGGAATACGTCCGTACCACCGACGGTACCGCCTCCCCAGCCGGTCGCTCTCGAGGTTTCCCTGATAGCGCCGGTCTCCCTGATATAACGCCAGATATATCCGGCAGCGAGCTTCGGGTCTTCGACCTCCTCCAGCGACCAGGCATCGGTCTCCTGGATAATTATGTCAAGCACTTTCACCTTGTGTTCGAAGTCCCTCGGTGAGGTACCGGCGATAAGAATCATGAATCCGGGTCCCTGTACCTGTTCACCCCATTTTTTTGCGTAGGCCATATCTTCTTCATTATCGGTACCCATGTTAGAAGCCATCATGGCCGTGTTAAAACCCATGAGTTCGAACGCTATCTCGCTTTCACCTATCTTCTTTACCGCCTCTATCATCACGTCCACGTCTTTGAACGAAAGATACTTGATAAGGAAGTTGTCCGGGATTTCTTTGGGTGAATACTTCGGGCAGACTCCTTCTACTCCGAAGGTAGCCGGTCCCGGCCAGTGATACAGCTTTTGTGCCGCCGCCGTGAAAACGCCGAGCCCACCCAGCGGCACGGTATTACCCCTGATGATTCCTCTCAGGGACGGGCCCGGTCCATCACCGCAGAACCATTCATCGTTCGAGCCAAGAGACCCCATCCTGACGATTTCACCATCGCCGGTTACCCATTCGAGGGCAAGCTGGTTCCGCTCGCCGTAACTGCCGCTCTGGCTGAGGTGCCCCAGGTTGACATGGGCTGCCAGCGGCAGAGCTGAGCAGTTCGCTCCAGCGGCGGTAACATTACAGTTCAGTCCCCGTTTCATCAACTCGGCCTGGAGTTGCGCGTAAATTACGTAAGGTTGAACGACGGCATACATGTTTTTCTCGTTTATCTCAAGTATCTGGTTCATGCGCCGCAGATCTATCCTGATACAACCGGGATAGGTCGGATCGCTGTAAAGCCAGCCTGTGCTTGCGGCCTTGAACTGGACGCCGTACTTGTTGCACAACTTGACTATCGCCTGCACTTCTTTTGTGCTGGCAGGCAGGGTAACCGCTTCATATCTCGGCTGGTATACATCCTTGGGAGGTGCGGTGGCAGCCCTGATAGGGAAGGCATATGATTCCGTTACCACCGGGTCGTCAGAGATGAATTCCGGTCCGATTACGTCTTCTACAGCTTTATAAAAATCCCTGTTTAAAGCCATTCTTCATATCCTCCTTCTACACTGCCTTATCCAGTAATTCGACTATATCGTATACTTTCATGCTGTCGCCCCGGTTCTTGATGGCGTCACTGAAAGCTTTTTCACACCAGGGACAGGCTGAAACCAGCGCGTCAGCACCGGTAGAATCAGCTTCACCAATTCTCTCGTTCGCCGTCCATTCGGCGTATTCAGGATTCGATGTTTCCACGCCGCCGCCTGAGCCGCAGCACCACGTATATTCCTTGATCCTGGCCATCTCGGTCAGTCGCAGTCCGGGAATACTTTTCAGGATATCACGCGGCGGCTCGTAAACGCCGTAGGTACCTCGCATGAATTCTCTCGGCGGATCGAACAGCCTGACATGACCAGGTATTTCTTTTCCTTCCCAGGGTATGAATGGTTCTCCAAGCCTGCCAAGGCGGCACGGATCATGGTATGTGACGGTCATATTCACTTTCTTCTTCGGCTTGAGTTTTCCTTCCTTGATAAGCCTGTCCAGGTATTCCGTGATATGAAGTATTTCGACATCCGGTTTCATACCGCATTTCTCGTAAAGGACTTTGAATGCCTGGTAGCCGTCGGCGCAGCTTGTCACGACTGTCTCGGCGCCGGATTTCTTGAACATCTCCAGGGTCTTCTTTGCCTGGTTCATGAAGTCTTCTTTATAGCCCATCTGGTAGGCGCGTCCGCCACAGCAGACTTCACTCGCTCCTGCAATCCCCACATCGACACCTGCTTTTTTCAGTAGCGATACCGTAGCCTGCGCAACCTTCCACAGGTCCTTGTCGTAACTGGTCCGGCAGCCGACGTGATACAGTACCTTAACCTGCTCCTTCGATGCATCTTTTACATCCAGTCCTTTTGCCCATTCGCCGCGTTTTGCGTGTGTTCCGGCAACCATCGTATTCTGCTTTCGCAGCAGGTTTATCGTCTTATCGAGAGCCGGATTCGTATGTCCTTCTTCGACACACCTGAATCTAATTTCGTATAACGGCTCCATTACTTCCATATCCATCGCGTACTTGCAGGATACGTCGCAGGCGCCGCACATCTGGCAGTTGTAAACAACTTCCATGAATTTATCAGAATAACCTACCCTGTCTTCCAGCAGCGCCACCCCGGTCACCAGCCTCCCGCCAGCAGAATAGGTATGAAAATCATACCGCGCGATACTCGGACAGACATAAGTATTCTCATACCCGTTGACCATTTCCAGGGGAATAAACTTGCAGGCCGAACAGCGGCGGCACGTTTCCATTTCTTTTCTTACATCTTCAAGCGCCATCTATTTCTCTCCTTCACTACAGTTTTCCGTTTCCATATTATTTAGAAACAGAGTTTCCCCGGATTCATGATGTTTTCGGGATCCAGTATTCTCTTTACTTTCTTGAGTGTGTTTACGGTAGCTGCGTCTTTATTCATTATCATATCGGTAGTTTCACCGTACGGTCTTGAGAAAAAGGCACCTCTGTTCATCAGTTCTTTCGTTGCCCGTTCTATAAGGTCCTGAACTTTTTCAGATTCCCTCGCATTCTCAGGATCGTAGAAAAGGTTAAATTCGCAGTGAGTATTGGAACCCTGTACCAGGGGTTGTATATAGACACCGATATCGGTTGCAGGATACCCGGAATAGTCAGCCATCGCGTACATCGTGTCGACAAGTTCCGGTAATTTGTCATTGATTGTCAGGAACATGATATCCTGGCATCCGCCCTTGTATCGGAGTTTCCAGTACGGTTCCTTCGACGGGCTTTGTGCCAGTTTCAGCAGTTCAGCAGCCGAAACACCACCGATCGCCCGTACCGGTTCCAGCTGCAGTTTCTGGGCAACTTCAACGGCGTCAACTATTCTTCCTTCGACTCTTTCCTCCGGAAGGTAGTTGTATCCCGCCAGGTTATAGAAGACTATCCATTGCGGTAATTCTTCTTTTAAAACCTGGTAATTTGCCGGCCACTTCTTAGCCATTATCGTGGCGAGATCAGCACCATTAAGCGTAAAACACTCGTTGGCTATTCTCAATCGTACCAGCCAATGCATCATATCGAGAGCACGATCGATTTCCGAGGTACCTACAAGAAATGCCTGTTCATACCTGGGTACTATCTCACACCGTGCCGAAGCCCAGGATATGATACCCATCGTTCCCTGTGAACCCTGGATAATCCTGTACCACGAATTCGATGAAGGTCCGGCTGCCTCGACCTGCGCCCCTCCGGCAGCCCATTGTTCTTCGATATTCCCGGGCCCTGCGGCAGCGCCGGTGCGGAACATTGCGCCGGTGCCGAAGTATATTTCCACGCAGTTCATCGGATCGGCGATATCCCAGTGGTACTGCGGCATGACTACCGGTTCTCTCTCCAGCATACTGGCAGCGACGGATTTGGTCGCTCGCGGCTGTAAAGGCATATTCAAGCGCAGTCCTTCTTTTGTGACCGCAGGGATTAACTCACCGAAGGTGACTCCCGGTTCGAACATTGCCACTCGGTTTTCACGGTCGACCCTTATTATCTTTTTCATGTCGCTGAGATCGACTACCACTGCACCGCCTATGCCGGGTATGGTATCTCCCCTGAAGTGAGGAGGTCCCGAACTGATCGGAACCAGTGGTGTCAAGGTCTCTTTAGCTATCTGTACTATTTTCTCTATGTCTTCGGCACTCCTCGGTTTCACCACGCAGTCCGGTCTAATCGGACTCATAAAACTCATATCGTATGAATATGAGTCGAGTACCGGCTGATCACTGAGTACGTTAGATTTACCTACTATCTTAGCCAGCTTGTCTTGCGCGATCATAGATACCTCCTTTCGTTTTCCACCACAAGATAATTAATTGCCAAATTGGGGTTTATGATATCTGTTCAAGAGCAGTTTTACCCGTTCAGGGCACCAAATATTTACGCTACCGAATACTATAATCTTGCTCCTGATAAGTCAAGTACTAGATAATTCACAAAATTGTAAGGTTTGTATTTATAAATCCTGTAGTTACAAGTACACATATAAATATGTAAGAAAAAAATCCTGCTTAATTTTACGCATCATCCCGATGTTCGTAAGTATCATTATTTTAAACTAAAAGTCTATTGACATGTTATTCACACCTGTTCATAATCATCATTACCGGAAATCTCACTGGTGAATAATTTATCAACCACTCCTCGGGAACCTTAAAAACCACTCATCCTCGTAACGAGTACGGGGCAAGATCTGAGCTACTCATAATCCCGTTCATCCTGAGTCTCATACTCCCGTTCATCCTCAGCCTTATACCACCATTCATCCTGAGCTTGTCGAAGGGTGAACACATCCAAAGAGGTGCGGTCATGTACAGTAACAGGATAATCCTCGTTTCCCGGGACAAAGACATCACGTTGATGTGTCGAAAGGCATTTGCGAAAGAGAATATCCGGATACAAACCATACCTGATTATTATGACGCGCTGGATATTCGTACGGAAGGTTTTTCAGGAGCGGTGATTCTCGATTCAACGATAGATGAAGATAACCTGCCCGGGCTGTGCGAATTTATTTCCGATTCATTGAAAATACCTGTAATAGTCATCAGCAGAAAAGAAGTATCAACGAAAAAAGTTGAATATCTGGATTCGGGCGCAGATATTTGCATCGAAGTGCCGATTAACGCGGATGAATTACTCGCCCAGGTAAAAGCATTGCGTCGCAGGACAGACGCCGGTGAGCTTCATCCCGATAAAGCCGAATTCGCTTCCGGCGACCTGCGCATCGACTATCACCGGAGGCTGGTAACGGTTAAGGGTGAAGAAGTCAGGCTGAGTCACCGTGAATACGAACTGCTTCGCGAACTGACAGTCAATGCCGGAAAGACCTTGAGCTACAATCACCTGCTACGCAAAGTATGGGGTCCTGAATACCAGGGAGAACGGAATTACCTGCATGTGAATATCAACCATCTACGGAAAAAGATAGAGCCGGATCCCCGCAAGCCGAAACATATCATCAACGTCCCGAGAGTAGGTTATGTGTTCAAACATACCTGATTAATCAATTTACAGCCAGCTTCAATATTAACATAAATCTCTAAAATTTCAGTGAAATTTTAGAGATTTATCCGTATTTTAAGAACTTTTTAAGAGTTTATATGGTATTATACCTCGCTAATGAAATTTATCGTGAAAATACGGTGAGGTATTACCTATGAAACAGCACAATTGAATAATAGAAAAATATCTAGTAAGGAGAGATCGGATGAAGAAAAAACAAATTATTATAGGATTATCAGTCGCCCTGGCTATTTCCGTTATTTTATCTAGTATTGGTCTAGCTGCGTCTCCAACGTTAACAGTAACAATAAATGAAGCGGAAAATGTAGCAACCAACGAGATTGTTAAGTTTAAGGATAAAATGGCTGAATGGGATACGAATTCAATACCAGTTCAAACGAATACATATTATACGCCAGATGGTGAAAAAGCGGTTTACGAATATACAGTAATAAGTAATGAAAAAGAATCTGGCTATATTCTTGTGTCTGCAAGGAAAGATTGGATGCCGGTGCTTGAAACAAGTAGTGGGAGATCTCCTAGTAGTTTTTTGTCTGATGTAAGAGAAATTGCCATCGAAGAAGGACATTTACTTGCAAATGACACTTCAGAACCAATTTTCTACTTTTGGGGAGCTTTAACTTATTCAGTGCAAATAGGAGAACGTATGAAAAGTGAAAACACTGTGATACATCTTCCAACGGGGAGGATTCTTCATTTACCGAGTGTATCACCTGAACTTAAAATGGATAGCACTGAAGCCTATAGTACCTGGGCATCAATTAGCAATGAAAACACAAATCCAATATCAAACTTGTTTAATTCTATTCTTGGAAACTCAAAAGTACAAGCTAACGCTATATACTCGGAAGGAGAATTCCCAAAAGCACTTAATACTTCGAAAAATATAGTTGGTGTACCTAAATTTTATCAGGGAAAAACTCATTGGGGACACGGAGATGATCGAAGTTATTTCGCGGATCCATGGCCAGACTGTGTAGGATACGATGACGATCCATGGAGAGACTGGGACGGATGTGCTCCAATAGCTGGAGCAATGGTGTTGGGTTATTGGTCTACTCACGGATACCCCAATATTCCAAGTCCCTATCTTGGAGAAACAGAAGATATCTTGATAGATCATTGTCACAAATATATGGACACATCGTACGAAGGAGCAACCGACTATGACGACATAGTTGGTATGGAACAAGTCGCTAATACCGAGTATGAATATGGATTTGATAGTTTTTATACACTAGCCACGTGGGAATGGGTTTTGTATGAAATGTACTATAATCGTCCATTTGTAATAGCCATGAACGATTACCCTGAACAAGGTGAAAATCATGCGGTTTGTGTATACGGATATGTAGATGAAGCAGGAGTAGCAAATGATAAACTTCATGTTAATAATACGTGGAATACGGATGACTGCTTTATAACATGGAACTCCTGGAGTAGTGCATCCATTACAGTAACAGAGCCAGGCTACTAGAAATACAGGTTAAATATAACAGGCGAATCGAGGGGAAAATCCCCTCGATTCGCTTATTAATTAACACGATACTATCTCATTATTCGTTTATGCGTTATATATATGTGTTAGTACTTGATTGCAGGAGAAAGAAATGTTTCAGTACACTAGCGATAAAATGATCAAAAGGCGTCTTTACTTACTACTACCGTTTCTGGTTCTCGTTTTAATATTACCGTCATGTGCCTCTAAAAATGAAACCGGATTAGAGACGCAATCGAGTAAGATAGTAACAGCTTCCGGTCTTACTTTGAACTCAGCGAAAACTCGGATTACCAGTCCTGATATCAAGAGAAAAACCGTAGAAGAACTTACGAAAGGCAATGGTTCGTTTGCTTTGGATATGTACAAACAGCTCAAAGAGAACAATGATAACCTGTTGTTTTCACCTTACAGTATTTCATCCGCTCTCGCTATGACCTACGCAGGAGCAAACGGTACAACGTCCGATCAGATGGCATCGACCCTACATTTCGAACTGCCCGAAACCACACTTCATCAGGGTTTTAACAGCCTCGATCAGGCACTGGCTGAAGGAAATGACAATTCTGAAGACACGGATGATGAAGAGAGCAGGCTGCATATTGTCAATGCTCTCTGGGGACAGGAAAATTATGAGTTCAGGAAATCATTTCTTGACACTCTGGCAGCACATTACGGCGCCGGTCTCAGGATAGTGGATTACCGTAATAACCCGGAAGCAGCCCGGATCGCCATCAACGACTGGGTAAGCCGGGAGACCGAAGAAAAGATAACGGAGCTTATACCTCAGGGAATTATAAATGAGCTCACACGACTTGTTCTTACCAATGCTCTGTATTTTAAAGCCGCCTGGGAAAAACCATTCTCTAAAGATTCGATAGGACTCCGTCCATTCCATCTTCTCAACGGAAATGAGACCAAGGTTTATATGATGAAACAGACCAATACCTTTCCCTACATCGAAAGGAACGACTATCAGGCCGTGGAATTACCGTATAACGGCCAGGGAATATCTATGGTTGTCATTCTGCCTTCCGAAGGGAAGTTTACGGAATTCGAGGGTAGATTCGATTTCAGCCAGTTGAGAAGTATCCTTTCAGGTCTAGATGACGAACGGGTCCGACTTTCCATACCGAAGTACAAGCTGGAATCGGATTTTCAACTCGACAAGGCTCTTTCACTTATGGGTATGCCAGAAGCTTTCGATTGGAGAAAAGCAGATTTCACCCGGATGACAACAGAAAAGGATGAACCTCTGTATATCGGTACTGTTCTTCATAAATCATTCATCGATGTCGACGAAAAGGGGACGGAAGCTGCCGCCGCGACGGCTGTAGTTATGATGACCGGAGCAGCTCCCGGATCAAAACCAGATGAGCCGAAAATAATGACTGTTGACCGACCCTTCATTTTCCTGATCCGGGATATGGAAACCGGCACGATTCTCTTTCTGGGAAGAGTTATGCTACCTGAAACGAACGACCGGGAAGGTGCGAATGCTCAGATAACACCTGACGTTTCTTTTCCTGTTACAAAGGAATCATCAGAGATAATGGGAAGCGAGGTCCTTACGGGGGAGTTAACTGTTGAAAACGGATATCTAAAAGTCAATGACTTTATAATAGTCTGGCCATATGGCTATTCATGGAAACATTCAGCTAGTGACATATGGGTAATTAACAATTTAGGTCAAGTGATTGCACGTGCGGGTGATGAATTTACGTTTATCGGTATGGAAATTAGTCATTCTGAAGTAAGGGAGTTAACTGATATGACAATTTTGGAAAAGTGTGACGATAAGTGTAAATATTTTCTTTGCAGAACTCTGACTGACACGAAAGACAAATAATAAATCGTATTTCTAGAGATAAAAGACCCATTCAAGGATACCGGATAAAAACTCTTCCAGATCTGTAAGATTAGCAAACAGTCTAAAAATTCACTGGATTGCGTACGGAATCATCCTAAAGAGTAACCGGTCAGGCTGATCGTCATCCCTGTTCCCCTCGATCACAGTCTATTTACTACTCTGCCTGGAGAAAAACGGGATAATTGTTTGGTGGAATCCGATAGATATTGATTGAAATTTATACCACCCCAAATATTTCACTTTAGAATAATATCAAGTATCTTGAAGTAAAACGATTCAAGATGTAAGTGTTAGAACCAAACATCGATAACAGATTTCATGAGTTCACCCATGCAATACACAATATCCAATCCCCTCCACCTGCTGCCGAAATGTTAATTTCCTGTTAAGTATGGAGATGTTGATTCATTAACTGGTATAATCTGTGCAAAAAGTACGAGAGTGAATATTTATGGATAACAATGCCGTAGAAAAGATCAAGGAACTTGGCGTAAAAGTACGGGAAAATGTAGAAAAAGTGGTTGTCGGTAAAAGCGACGTCGTGGAACTTACGATCGTCGCTCTCCTCTGTGAAGGTCATATTCTTCTTGAGGATGTTCCGGGTATCGGCAAAACAGTCCTCGCCAAGTCGCTTGCCAAATCACTGAACTGCGATTTTAAACGTATACAATGTACTCCCGACCTCCTGCCTTCCGATGTGACCGGAAGCTATATATTCAACCAGAAAACGTCGGAGTTCGATTTCCGTCCCGGCCCGATAATCGCCCAGCTTGTCCTGGTCGATGAGATAAACCGCGCAACACCCAGGACACAGTCATCACTTCTGGAAGCGATGCAGGAATACCAGATCACCGCGGAAGGCGAGACAAAACCGTTACCCCGTCCGTTTATGGTCATCGCGACTCAAAATCCTATCGAACTCGAAGGCACGTTCCCGCTGCCTGAAGCACAGCTTGACAGATTTTTAATGAATGTAAAAATGGGTTATCCGAACGAGGACGACGACCGTGTTATTCTTGACCGGTTTCGTAAAAATGATCCTCTTGACGACCTGACTCCCGTTATCACCGCCGAAGAACTGCTGGAAATGCAGACAGCCTGCCGTGACATCCACGTAAACACTGATGTCGAGGATTATATAATCCACCTGATTCATGCCACACGTGAACCGGATTCCGTCCTGCTTGGAGCAAGCCCGAGGGCAATGCTTGCCCTCTACAGGGCTTCACAGGCACTGGCAGCAATACGTGGAAGAGGTTTTGTTATTCCTGACGATATTAAGTACCTTGCCCCTGCTACTCTGGGACACCGAATTATCTCCAGAATGGAAAGCCATCTTCGCGGGCAGACGGCTGGAGAAACTCTCCAGAAGATCATTAACTCGGTATTCGTTCCTACAGAAGAAGAAGCTGCTAGCGGGGAATCTAGGTAATGTCCGATTTCAATTTAATGAATCAAGTCGTAATAGAAGATGAAATCGCTTTAAAGGCAGATGAAGCATCTTCAGTACGACGGGTAAACAAAAAGACGTTCAGTCTGCTGGTCGGTAATAGCTGGCTCCTGTTCACAGCAGTGCTGTTATTACTGAGTTTAATTATAAACCAGATACCGCTTCTCCTCGTCTCTCTTATTTTCTTTCTTACCGGCAGTATTGCCAGGATATGGGACAAATATTGTTTGTCCCGGATCGAATTCCGACGTAAACTCAGTTCTGAAAGAGCATTCTTCGGGGATAACATATACCTTGATATTTCGGTAGCCAACAGGAAACCCTTACCATTACCATGGTTTCAGATTGAGGAAGAAATACCGGTGGAACTTACCATCACCACAGAAAACTCACCTCGACCGGAGCAGGAAGAAAATACTAGCGTCAGAGAAAATCTGGCGACTTACGGCTGGTATAACAGGGATAATCGGACAAATATCAGCCATAATATCTCTCTCGGCTGGTACAACAAAGTAACCCGTCGCTACCCAATACAGTGCGACCGTAGAGGATTGTTCGCATTCGGTCCTACACGAATTCAATCAGGCGATCTTTTCGGTATCTTCAGTCGCGAATCTCATATAATGAAGCAGCACTATCTTATCGTGTATCCTAAGATGGTGCCGCTTGAAACACTGGGGATACCTTCACGCCAGCTTTTCGGCGATATCAGGACACGCAGCCATATTTTTGAAGATCCCATCCTGACAATGGGCATCAGGGATTATCAGTTCGGTGACAGCTTAAAACGCGTTCACTGGAAAGCGACTGCCCGAACCCGTAAACTCCAGACAAAGATATTTGAACTCACTACCACCACCGATATCGCATTGTTTCTAGACGTCCGTACTACAAATCTTTCCGTATTTGGAGTCATGCCTGAACTGCTGGAACTGGCCATAGTAACCGCAGCATCAATCACCAACCATACAATCTCTGCCGGTTACAGGACCGGTCTATATGTGAACCAGAAAAAACGCTTCCCGAATGAGCCGATGAGAATACCTCCCGGACAGCATTCCGACCAGATGATGCATATCCTGGATGCTTTAGCCCAGGTCACCGCTTTCGAATCAATGACTATGACACAACTTATCCAGAACGAAAGCCGAAACCTGTCCTGGGGAAGTACAATCATGGTTGTATCCGCCTATGTAACAGATGAGTTGTTATCAACACTATACAATATGAAGCGCAGTGGGCGTAAGATCGTACTGGTTACAATTGGTGATCAAACACCTGTCTCATCGACGGATGAACTCACTGTGTTTCATGTCAGCGAAAGTATATCATGGCGGGATATAGATTCTATATCGTTGTAAGGAAATTGATTTGGAAGCAGCCGTAAGTAAAAAAACCAGGTTTGACGTTGTGGGAACTATCGTCGCTCCTCTTGCCGTCATGCTGATGGAGGTATTCTGGGTTTACCCGTGGTTAATCTGGTCGCGGGAACTTGAAGTGTTTCCATGGGATCATGTTCCCCTGAATATTCTCTCACTACTTGTTCTGATAATTTCTTCTTATGCTATTACCAGGTTCATTCCTTCCACAAACAGGTTATTGAAATGGACCAAATTAGCCCTGGTTCTTTTTATAATTGGATTTATTATTCACCTTGAATACACCCCGGGTATGATTCCCTTCAGCGGTGAATGGCTGAAGCATATGTCACAACTGGTATTTGACAGTTTCACAACTCTCCATCCGGTCATTCCCGCAATAACCGCATCGGTATACCTGTGCTGGCGTGGAATGAGTATTGCCAGTTCTTCTACGTTTTCGAACGATATTTCCCGCTCCTTTTTATTCGGACTAATTGGAATAATTCTGCTGATTATTATCTGGGCAGCCGGACTTGGTGCTGAATCCAGCCTGATTTCTCTTGCCGGACTCTATATAGGCGGCTTTTTCTTCTTCGGACTTTTAGCCCTTGCGCTAGGCAATTTCCTGAACGTGCGCCAGAAGCTTCTCCGTGAGCAATCGGCACCCCTCTCCAGCAGGCGGTGGCTGACGATACTGTTCTCTGTTATAGGAGGAATGTTACTGGTTGGCCTGGGTATTGCCAGCCTGTTTTCCCCGGAATTCATTGAACAGGCCACGAGTACTTTCGGAGATATCGTCTACCGCCTGAATTACGCGCTGGAATACCTGGTCGTCCCGATAGGGTATGTATTCGAAGTAGTCTGGTATATATTGACGTTTATCTTTAACCTTCTGCGTTCAAAAGAGACATTTGAAGATTTCCATTTCCCGGGGCTTGATGAGATAGAAGGATTCGAAGAAGCGGCGCCTGCGGCGACCAGTGATTTCGACTACATGATTATTGCAAAGTGGGTAGTTTTCGCGTTGCTGGTAGCTCTTGTATTTTACCTTTTTTATAGAGCCGCCAAAAAATTTCAGTCGAAGTACTCCGATTCGGGAGTTGAAGAATACAGTGAATCATTATGGAGCTGGTTCGGATTCACCGCCGATATCCGAATGTTTTTCAGCAGACTTTTTGAAAGCTGGTTCGGCAGCAGGATAAGGCGATTGAGAAGCAGGGTAACAACTTTCGGACGTGCTGAAACCGAATATCCGGACGATATGGATATTCGGGAGATATACCGGCATATACTCGAAGAAACGGGGAGCGCGGGATTTAAGCATCACTCGTATGAAACACCCTATGAATACGCGGGACGACTGGATGCTACCGTACCCGGTATCGACGAACAGGTGGATGATATTACCGAACTGTATGTCAATGTGCGATATGGAGAATCCAGGCTGAAAGAATGGGAAACGGAACACGCTAACGTTCTTTTCCGCCTGTTACGCAGAGTACTCCGTAAACCCGAAAGGAAGCCCGGGGACCCATTCATCTCCTGAGTACCGGGATACCGCGCTTTTCTTTACCGGTTTTATTGTATGGTATACTGTGAAAATCATACTTCCCGTCTCCCGGTTTTTAAAAAACGAGAGGGAATAAGGAGTGAAAGAGAGTCGTTTCCGCACAGGGTCCGGGAAATTTATATTCGGACTCATAAGTATGGTTATGCTTACTTCATTCCAGGTCGGATGCTCCGGCGCCTGGCCGAGTGACGTATCGGCCGAAGATAATAATCCCTTCTACCGGGATAAAGTCGCCACTCTGAAAATCGAAATGGCTCCGGAAGACTGGGATTATTGTCTGGAACACGCCTTCGAAGAGCAATATGTCAGGGCTGATTTCTGGTTTGATGATGAACTCATTCCTGATGTAGGTGTAAGACCAAAAGGCAATTCTTCGCTGGGACAGGCAGTGGGTTTTGATAGTCCCCGCATCCCGATGGCTATCGACTTCAACCTTTTTAACAGGGCTCGTACATTCTACGGAGTCAAGAAAGTCTTTCTCAATAACGGGTGGAGTGATCCTACGCTTATACGAGAAGTACTCGCCTATGAACTTTTCGATAAGATGGACATACCGACGCCACGTGCCAGTTTCGTTGATGTATGGGTAAATGAAACTCACCTCGGTGTCTATACTATGGCTGAAGTAGTCGATGCCTCTTTCGTTGCCCGTCACTTCGAGAACCCTAACGGAAATCTCTATAAACCGGAACTTGTAGCAGCACGACTCGACTGGACGGAAGCAGACGCTTACAGAAATATCAATACAGGTATATTCGCCGTCGATATCGAACGGCACGATCCCGTTCTGTATACGAATATCGGCGGTGGTCCACTTATAGACCTGCTCCGGGCAATGGGACAGGAAGAGTCTATAGCTGCCTATGAAGCAATCGAGAAACCCGAAGGTAATTTCGCCCGTGGCCTACCACCCACACGCGCACCTGAAACACTGCTTGAGGCGGTCGCGTTGAAGACGAATGAGAACATGGCTGATTACTCCGCCCTTTTCCGGTTCCTGGAAGTCCTGAATAACGAACCTGATAAAACATTCGTGGAAAAAATTGAAAAGGTGCTGGATGTCGACCAGACATTGAGGTATATAGCAGTTTCGGCTGTCATCCTTCATCTCGACAACTATATAGGTGTCGGTCACAATAATTACCTCTACGAAGCAGACGGTGTATTTACCATCATTCCATGGGACTTGAATATGGCTTTCGGTACTTTCAACTGTGGAATAGATAAAGAAGGGCTGATCAATTACTATATCGATGAACCGACAAGTTCGCGGATGGACAGGTTCCCGCTTGTCAACCGTCTCCTCACTCAACCGCAATACCTGAAAAAATACCGGGAATATGTCCAGGAGTTTAACGATAAATATTTCACGCCGGAAATCATGCTTGACAGGATAGATGAAGCCTCCGAACTGATACGCCCCTATGCGGAAGCCGATACCGAGAAATTCTACACTACCGAGGACTGTATCCGCTGTCTGGTGGAAGATTTCAGACCCCCTGATCCGTTCCAGGGCTGGCAGGCTGGCGGAGCTGTACCCCAGATGCCCTGGCCGAATCCTCTTAAAATCCGCTGCTTGAAAAAAAGGTTCGATATCAATACTCTCTGGGACTTTTATACCATGGAGCTGGATGATGAAGACCTTGAATACATCAAGTCATGCCTGGATGAAGATGAATTCATACAATTTAAACGGGCGATGTTCGGTCCGCTGGGTTCTCCCCAGAGACCACGTATGACAGGCTTTGGACCTAACGCACTTGGTTTGAAACCTTTCGTCGTCGAAAGATACAAATCGGTGAGAGACCAGCTTGTCGGCACCCGTCCCAGTCATGGCCCGAAAGGAACCGGTAACGGTGTTACTAAAGGAATGTGTGCCGGAGGATTTTAATGCTGCAGATATTGCGTAAAAAGCAGAATAAAGAAGGCAAAACTCGACCGGTAAACTCACCCGTTGAACGATTCGAGAGGAAATTCTTCATCCTCCCAAAAAACATCGGATTCGCCTATTCTCTTTTAAAGCAGTTCTGCCGCCCGGACAAAGATTACCCGGAAAGCACCGTGCACAGTCTGTATTTCGATACCATCAATCTCGACCAGTACAACCGGTCGGCTTCAGGCGACTATAATAAAGATAAAGTAAGGATCCGCTGGTATGACGAGGAAAGTATTGAAGACGATACCATACCGGTATTCATTGAACTCAAGACCAGGCACGGATTCGCCAGTTCCAAGCAGCGTGAAAGGACGGTTGTTCCGGTAGAAGATATCCAGCTACCACGCCTTGTTAAAGGTATCATATCGAAAACAGTTCTTAATAATACGATAGCCGGATTCGGCTACTTCCCGGAGTCACCAATGCGTCCCGTAATCAAGATATCCTATAACCGTTACCGGTTTACGGAAATGCTTACCGGTACACGCGTCTCGCTGGATTACAATATACGCTCAACAATGATAGCCTTAGAATTAGGCCGACGGGAACATGACTTACGACTTGAGGGAGGCGTGGTTGAGGTAAAAGGGCCATCGATTGAACTCCCTGCTACTCTCAGGAGAATGAAAATACTGGATACCGACTGGAGTCGGTTTTCCAAGTACAGCAATAGTATAGACGCACACGTGATGGATCCCGGCACTGTAGCCAGGTTCGCACCATCGGGTAAAATAATCGAGTCCTGAACAGGAGGTATATGAATAGTGTTCGATGAATTTGGTGCCTTTTTTGAAAGTCTGCATTCCCCTATCACCATACCGGAGGCGGTAACAGCCATAGGTTTTTCGCTTCTTGCTTCCATTGTCGCCTACCTGATGTACCAGTTATTCTACGGTTCGCGGTATATCGGTGCCGGTGTACACCGCACGTTCCTTATCGGGGGTCCGGCGATCACAACGCTGTTTCTCGGTATCCAGGTCTCCATACCTTTATCACTCGGCCTGCTTGGAGCGCTGTCGTTCGTTCGTTTCCGTACACCGATAAAAGACCCGGCGGAAATCGGTTTTCTCCTGCTCCTTATCGCGTCGTCGATCGGAGCTGCTACAAGTAACTACTTAGTGACAATCATTCTTTTTGGGTTGGTGTTCATTGTATTGGGAGTTCAATGGCTGGTGCGTAACAAATTCAACCTCTTCGGCAGGGGTAATCTCATAATTTCAATCGACCAGGCATCATTCCCCGAACTGGAATCCAAGCTGACATCATTCCTGAAAACAAGACTCGGTGGTCTACGACTGGATACTATGTCGGTACTCGAAAACCGCGTCAGCCTGAACTACCAGTACCGCCGTAAATCCGATTTCAACTGGATGGCCTTTACCAGTGAACTGAATGAAATGACCGGTGAATCGAAAGTAGAGATATTTATAGGGTAATCAAGCTGTCATTCTGAGGAGTTCCCGATAATATCGGACCGATGAAGAATCCCCTTTGTGTATCGGCGAGATTCTTCAATCATCCGCCTGAGGCGGACTCAGAATGACGAATATCCATCCTGATTTATCGCCCCCATTGATACTCACCCTAATTTCACGGTATAATTCTACTGTGCATTAATCTTATTTTCCATAATAAACTCACGCCGGGAGTTTCTGTGCGAAAAACCCGGCTAAGCGAAACCAGGAGGTATTGACCATTGACCAGTAATAATTTTGACCAGTTCAGGGGTTCGGATAATTACGTTACGTCGGAACCTCTGCGTAACGCGGTGAACGTCTCGATCGCCCTCGGCAGACCGCTACTTATCAGGGGCGAGCCCGGCACCGGTAAAACACTCCTTGCCCACAGTATCGCTGAAGACCTTGACAAAGAACTAATTATCTGGAATATCAAGTCCACCACCAAGGCGCAGGAAGGTCTTTACATCTACGATACCGTTCAGCGACTGAACGACAGCCGTTTTGGCGATAAAGACATCTCTGATATTACCCAGTACATCAAGAAGGGTAAACTGGGCCAGGCATTCTCCTCTCCCGAACAGGTTGTCCTTCTTATCGATGAAGTAGATAAAGCCGATATCGAGTTTCCCAACGACCTGCTTAACGAACTCGACGAAATGAGTTTTTACATCCCGGAGACGAATGAAAATGTCGCGGCTATTCACAGGCCTATCACCATTATTACCAGCAACGCCGAAAAAGAACTCCCGGACGCCTTCCTGAGACGGTGCATCTTCCACTTCATCGAGTTCCCTACATACGAATTGATGGAGGAGATCGTTAGAGTTCACTTCCCGGACATCCAGGACAACCTGATGAAAGAAGCGATGAAGGTATTTTACGCATTACGTGAGGTAGAAGAATTCAGGAAGAAACCGTCGACAAGCGAATTGATCGATTGGATTCGCGCCTTGATAATCGGACAGGTATCCAATAAAGATATATCAAAGGAAATTCCCTTTGCCGGTACGCTGTTGAAAAAGGAAACAGACTACGAACACTTCACTTCGAGTTACCTTACCCGTGTAGCCAGTAACAGCATTCTCAGGCGGTAAACCGAACTATGTTCACGCACTTTTTTTATACTCTCCGCAAGAAAAAGGTTCCGGTCACTATTACCGAATGGATGACCCTCATGGAAGCACTTGATAACGGTTATATCGGAAACCTTACGGATTTCTATTACCTCGCACGGGCAATACTTATCAAGAGCGAGTCCTATTTCGACCACTATGACATTGCCTTTCAGGAATGCTTCCAGGGTCTTGAAGGCTCTGCTGAAATCGAGGACAAGATACTCGAGTGGTTGAACAATCCTCTTAACGATGTATTGAACGACCTGAAGCTGAAGGAAGGCTCCGACCTGTACGACGGTCTCGGTCTGAGCGAGTTGATCGAAGAGATGAAAAAGAGGATGGAAGAGCAGGATGAACAGCACGACGGTGGTGATAAATGGATAGGTCGTGGAGGAAAATCTCCGTTCGGTCATTCCGGCGTCAATCCGATGGGTATCAGGATAGGCGGCGAATCGAAAGGCAGAGGCGCCATCCAGATAGCGTCCGAACGGCGATTCAAGAATTACCGCAGCGATCTCACCCTTGATATACGCCAGATAAAACTCGCTCTCAAAGGCCTCCGGCAACTCTCTCGTACCGGTCCTGAAGACGAACTCGACCTGGATGAGACCATCCAGGCGACCGCCAACAATCTCGGCGATATCGAGTTAATATGGCGCCGCAGCCGGAAAAACGCTATAAAAGTCCTCCTTCTCATGGACGTGGGAGGTTCGATGGACCCGTTCGCCCAGACCTGCAGCCTGCTGTTTTCTGCCGCTCATTCAAGCAGTCACTTCAGAGATTTCCAGTACTACTACTTCCATAACTGCATCTACGATAACCTGTATAACAATATCGAGAGGTTCGATGGTATCAGTACCGCCCACCTGCTTGAAGTTATGGATTCCGATACCAAGCTGATTATCGTCGGTGATGCCCGGATGGGGACCTGGGAATTAACTGAAAAATACGGAGCGATAGACTACTACGAGCGTAATGAGCAACCGGGTATCTACTGGCTGAAACGCTTTTCGCATCACTTCAGCCACCGCGTATGGCTTAACCCGGATGACGAAAGAGTCTGGATTCACCCCACTGTCAGGGCTATCGGTCAGCTCTTCCCCATGTACCCTCTCACCATCGACGGTCTCGGGCAAGCCGTGAAAAAGTTGATAGTCAAGCGATAAAAAGATAAATCCTAATATCGAAATACTAAATCCTGAAGTAATCCAAATACCAAAATATGAATATTTTATAATTTGGATTTTGATATTATTTAGAGCTTAGAAATCAACATTTATAATTAATTGCTTCAAGACCCGATTATCTCTTATACTCTATTCCGAATTAACCAAAACTCTGATGGGATGGATACCATGCCAAAATCTCAAGACCAAGAAAAAACAAGACTATTCACACTGGATGAAAATTTAAGAATCGAAGGACAATCTGTCCTTGAAAAATCCGGGATAGGTGAAATTATTAACAAAGCAGGTTTTCACCCGGTCGGCTCTTTCGTGATGAAGACCATAACCTGGCGGGATATGGACTTCGAGCGGTATGATGAAAATCCTTCCTGGGCATGGCACTGGGAACTTGGCAGAAAGCTGGCTGATATTGACTGGATATGGAGCCTGCACTGCAATGACTCGTACCGTGATCCGCGCACTCCTGATGATTACGGGTATTACTGGGGACTTCGCGTATCTGATCCGAACCAGGAAGGAAAAGATTTCTGGAAAATCGACCTCTGGACAGCCCGTCGTGAAGAGTTTGAAAAAAGTTCGCCGAAGCGTGAACTCTGGAATAGTCTGCTGACCGAGGAAAAACGATATATCATACTCTCTATCAAGGATACTCTCTGGACACATCCTCAGTACCGCCGGAATCTCCTGTCGGTACATATATACGAAGCAGTACTGGAAGTCGGTATAACCAATAGAGATGATTTCTGGGAATGGTGGGAAACTCGGTACGGATAAGGACCTTATCTCATAATGTAAACGTCCCTATCCCTTAATTCCTCTATTATTTCTTCTATCGATTTGGTGCTGAGAGGATTCCCTGACATCACGGAAAGATCTTTCAAGCCAGTACAGCCGAGAAGAGGTGACAGATCGGATATTTCGTTCGATCGAAGGTCAAGTATTTCGAGATTCTCCATCGCCCCCAACGGTGAGATATCCGATATGAGGTTCGTACTCAGGTAGAGATTCTTCAGATTATTGAGTTCCGATAGGGGATTGAGATCGGTAACTTCGTTTGCGTTCAGATTCAGTTCCTCAAGCCCGATCAGGGAAGCCAGTGGAGTTAGATCATGAACCTGGTTTGAAGTTCCCGGTACATCCTCGCTCCTGAACCAGCGGCCTGATGGTGGTATATGACCTAGTGCGAGTGTCTTTAAACCTATACACGATGCAAGCGGAGTAATATCCCATATTTCATTCCGTGCAAGAACCAGTGTCTCCAGCACATCCAGAGAACTGAGAGGAGAAATATCATTAATTTGATTCTGAGCTAAGTTAAGTTCGCCAAGGTATGTTAATTTCGAGAGTATCGAGATGTCCTTAATCGAATTTACAGACAAATCCAGAGATCTCAGGTTAGACAGTGAATCCAATGGTGAGATATCGTAAATCTGGTTACCACTCAAGGCAAGAGTTTCCAGGATACTCAGAGAGGCCAGTGGAGTAAGATCGTTAATCTGGTTGCGTGATAGTTGGAGAGTGTTGAGTGAAACTAATGATTCAAGAGGAGTCAGGTCGACTATCTGGTTATTGCTTAGATCCAGGATTATCAGGTTAATACAGTACTCCAGGCCGGATAGATCCATGATCATACCGGCAGAACCTTCCAGCCCCTCTATTTCTTCCATATTCCCGTCCAGTATCGTTATCTCTTCCAGTTCCCACGGATAGATAATTCCTTGCGGTTTATCGATAGCATCCCTGACCAGTTCTTCGAGATATGGATCTGTAAAACTGACACTCTTGCCGCCGCAAGCGGGAAGTACGGAAAATACCAATATTAAGCTGAAACAAAACAGAAACAGGCAGTACTTCTTCATAGTTTTCGAGTTTCGGTATCAGTATACCGTGCGACAAGTATAAATTGATGTGTCTGGAGTGTCAAGAACGGTTTTTACAGATGTCAATAACGATGTCATATTAAGGTTTTAAGAAATACGTAGTGATTAATCTGTGTATATGATAGAATACCTTTTACCCGAAATAATCCATATAAGAAAGCCGAAAGGAGATTAACATGGAACTAGGACTAAACGGAAAGGTGGCTCTGGTAACCGGGACCGGAAGCCAGATAGGGATGGGGAAAAATATCGCGCTGAGTCTGGCGCAGGAAGGATGCGACATCATTTCAGCGGATATGGATATCGAAGGAGCTGAAAAAACTGCGGAAGAAGTAAAGGCACTCGGAAGAAAATGTCTAACTTATAAGTTAGACGTATCCAATCAGGCTGATGTCAATGAGATGGTAAAAATAGCCCTGGCAGAATTCGGCAGAATCGATATCCTGGTAAATACTGCCGGAGGAACTGCCCAGGCAGGCCCGATAATCCAGGCCCCGGAAGAAAAATGGGAGCGGGATATCAGGGTTAATTTCTTTGGCTCGATGTACTGCGCAAAAGCAGTTCTCCCGGGCATGATGGAGCAAAAATACGGCAAGATCGTGAATTTCTCCACCGGCATTGCTCTCAACGGAATGCCGGGATCAAGTTCGTATGCAGGAGCGAAAGCCGCTATTATATCTTTCACAAAATGTCTGTCAATGGAAGCAGGCCCATCCAACATCAATGTCAACGCGCTTATGCCAAGTATGGTAATGACCAACTTCGGCTCTCATGGCACAATGGACCCGAAGATGGCTGAAGGGATGGCTGAAAGACTGCCGCTGAGAAGACTCACTACAACCCAGGATATAGCAAATCTTGTCACTTTCCTGGTATCCGAAGCATCCAGCGGAATCACCGGAAAGATAATAGAAATTTAGATATTCCTGTCATTGGGGAGTAAAACGACGAAATAATTCGTGTACTCTTGCATTCCATTTTGATTTTACTGAGGAATCTCTTACGGAATCGTAAGAGATTCCTCACTTGGTAAGATTCCCTGAGATGAAGATATTCAATATAATGTGGACAATTCAGACCGGATATGATAAATATTTACCTACCTGCAATCAGGCCAACCATCTGAAATTACAATTATCGGAGTTGTCGAAAAATAACAAGGAGAGCGATGTATGCAACAGACTATCGAAGAAATTATGAAAAAGCCACGTAAATCTCACTGGGAAGAGGATTTCCCAGTGATTTACGAACCGCCGATACCAACAATGGATAAAAAACTGGTTATCGAGGCTGCAATTCCCGGGTGGCTTCCCCCGGACTGGTGGGAAGAAAGAGGGATTGAAGGTATCCCTCCGGTAACTATCGAAGGTCAGGCAGAAGCAATAATCGAATGCGTAAAAGCCGGTGCAACCGTGATTCATACTCATCCCAGGGATCCCAATCCCGGACCTCCCATGTTCGGAGCCGCCGGCAGCCGCCGCCATGCTGAACTTCTCAGCGAGATCATGGATATTGCCTATGAAGAGGTAGACTTCATCTCCGCCCATCATAGCTGGACGATGGATCTCAGGAAAAGTCGCGACGTCGATTATATCTCAATGACCCAGGAATACCTGAATGTTGGGGAAGAAAAAGGTACCGGGCTGCGTGATGTCCAATCCGCCCTGATCATGACCGAAGCTGCCTATACCGATAAATGTGTTATGTCAACCGACGCCGCTATGGAAGGAGTTACCTTCTTTGAATCGAATGGAATTAAACCCATGTTCTCTATGCAGTCTTTCTCGTTCCCCAAGTTCAGGAGAGTACTTTTCGACAATGACCATGCCAAGACACGTCCCTATTGGATAGCCATCCAGATGGGTAAGCACAATGACGATCAGATATGGTCTGATCCATGGTCATACATCCAGACAATAAATAACATCTCGATGTTCCGCGAAGCTTTTCCCGAAGATACTTTCTTCGCTCTCCACGCCGCAGGACGAAACTGGCTGCCCGTCGCCACTATCGGCATACTATATGGAATCGAGCTGATACGGGTCGGACTGGAAGACCAGTTCTGGCTGTATCCACATCGCGATGATATTTCCAGGCACGCCTCGGATACTGTAAAAATGGTAGTCGACCTGGCGACAACCCTCGGCCGTGAAATTGCTACGGTCGAAGAAGCCAGGGAAAGAATCGGGATAGAATATAGACCACCCGAGAAATAACGCTGATATAATTATTAAAATTTTGGGAGAATGAAATGAGAAAAAGAAAATGCGGAGCGACCGACATTGAACTGTCTGTTATTGGACTGGGAAGCTGGCCGATGGGAGGAGACCATGGCGGTATGAGCTGGGGAGCGCAGGATGACCAGGCTTCCATAGATACGATCCAACACGCAATGGATAAGGGTATTAACTGGATAGATACCGCACCGGCCTACGGTCGGGGACATTCCGAAGAGGTAATCGGTAAAGCGATTAAGGGATCTTCCGTGAGACCTATTATCGTAACCAAGTGCGGTTCAACCTGGGACAAGGACAACAAGGCTACATTCGAACTACACGAAGCCAGTGTCAGAACTCAGTGTGAAGCAAGCTTGCAGAGAATGGGCATTGATACTATCGACCTCTACCTGGTTCACTGGCCTTTCCCCCTTGAAAACATGCTTGAAGGCTGGGAGACCTGCAGTAAGCTGGTCAAAGAAGGAAAGGTACGCTACATCGGAGTATCCAACTTCACCATCGAACAGATGGATCAGCTTCAGCCAATCCATCCGGTAGCCTTCATGGAGCCCGGATATAGTATGATCGAACGCCGGATAGAAAGCGAGATACTCCCGTACTGTAAAGAACACAACATGGGAGTGATTGTCTATAGCCCTCTCCAGCAGGGAATATTAACAGGAGCGATCAAAAGCGCTGATGAACTGGATGATATCGACTTTCGCCGTAATAACCCCCATTTCACCGAACCTGAACTAAGTCTGAACCTGAAACTGGTTGACGGGCTACGGCCTATTGCGCAGAAACACGGCAGGAGTGTCGCGCAGGTCGCCTTAGCCTGGGTATTACGAAAACAGGAAGTCACTTCCGCTCTTAATGGTGCCAGGGCTATCTCAGAAATGGAAGACAGCATTCTTGCCGGAGATTTCGAACTTTCCGATGGCGAGATATCTACCATAGACAGATTACTGGACACACGCCAGAAACTGCTTCCACCCCCTCCACCCCCTCCTGCTGGCGGCGGGCCCGGTGGACCTCCAGGTGCTCCAGGCGGTGGACCTCCCGGCAGACCTTAGGTTTTAACGATATATTAACGGAGGAAACGATGAAAATCACCAAGGTAGAAGCTATTCCGTGTACCATACCAAGGAAGGGTGGCGGCATGGGCTCCAATGTCGTCCTGGTAAAAATCCATACCGATGAGGGAATCATCGGAGCAGCCGACGGAGGAACCTGTGCACAGGATAGCGTCATGCTTGCTATCAAGCAGTGGGAACCTGTACTCATCGGGGCGAATCCTATGGATATCGGGCTTATTGTGAATAATATGCTCAGGTCGTTCACCCATAACGGCGCGGCGATGGGAATTATTGACTTCGCTTTATATGATATAGTCGGAAAAGCTTTGAACATGCCTGTCTACCAGTATCTCGGCGGTAAAGCCTGTGAGAAGCTGGGAATAGGTATGATGATCTCTCATGGCACCTCCCTCGAGAGAGCTAAAATAGCCGAGAAAGTCGTTGATAACGGCATCACAAACATTGTCTGCAAGGTAGGGCCCGGATGGGGTACTACGGTCTTCGATGATATCGCCAATATAAAAGCGATCCGCGATGCCGTCGGTTATGAAGTCCTTCTTGGCGTAGATGCTAATGGTGGACTCGATTATTCGACAGCGCTTGACCTGGCACTCAGACTTGAAGAGTTTAAGCTGTATAAAGTAGAACAACCCGTACCGACCTGGGACTATGATGGACTGAAAAGACTACGGAATAAACTCCATACACCGGTATGGGCACACGAATCGGCAATAGAAATCCACGGATTGCTTGAGTGTATAAAGAAAGACGCCACTGACGGCGCCTGCATCAAGGTTGTCTGGACCGGTGGAATATACCAGTCCAGGAAATGGGCAGCCATCGCTGAAGCAGCCAACCTGGCTATTACCTGCGGTTCGATGGTCGGTTCAGGCTACGAAGCCGCTGCACAGGCACACTTCCTGGCAGCCGATCCATGGATGAACAAGTTCGCTCATGCTAACCTTGGCCCCCCACTGCTTCATAACCAGTGGGATACGACCAATCCGCCGATCACAGACGACCTGTCCAAGAACCCACCGGTGTTCAAAGACGGATACTTCTATCCGCCCGACGGACCCGGTCTGGGGTTGGAATTGAATGACGAGGTAATCCCCAAACTAATCACAGAGGGCAAGGCACCTATATCCTACGGAGATTAAAACTTAGTTTTCCTTAACAGGAAAATAAAGAATCCTGTGTCCCCCTTTCGATAAAGGGGGACACAGAGGGATTTTACTAATCCTCTGTCCCGTTATCCTTGTAAATAGAGAGAGCACAGGAGGAATACGATGAGTGAGATCACACGCGGACTGGCAGAATTCGCTGTTAATACCAGGTACGAAGACCTGCCTCCCCGCATCATCAAGGAAACGAAGCGTATACTTATGGAACACATAGGATGCGCCCTGGGAGGGCTGACCACCGATAAAGGGAAAATGAACGCGGCTATAGGACGGCGTTACGGCGGTCCTCCTGAAGCATCGATAATTGGCACGAATGATATAGTCTCCTGTAACAGCGCCGCCCTGGCAAACGGCGAGTTGATGATAACGCTGGATTATAGCGATATCATCGCCGGTGGTCATGACGGCACTTATGTAATTCCTTCTGTCCTGGCAATGGCTGAAATGAATATGGTTTCAGGTAAAGACCTGATCCTGTCAACCGCGATAGGTCTTGAAGTCTCGGCAAGACTCGCCCGGGCTGTCGGCAGGCATAATATCACCGTCGAGGATATCCAGCGCCAGAGACAGGGGAAGATGGGTATCACGGGAAATGCTTACTCTAACTTCGGGGCTGCCGCCGGAGCGGCAAGACTCATGGGAATGGACGTTGATACGACATACCATGCCCTCGGTATAGCCGGACACCTCTGCATGGTCCTCTCCTACGGCAGGTGGGGTGCCGACGGTCATAACTACATGGCTAAGTACGCGGTACCTGGCTGGCAGAGTACAGGAGCCGTTACCGCGGTCCTGCTTGCCGAAATGGGATACACCGGTGATCTTACGGTACTGGACAATCCGGAACGCGGTTTTACGTTCTTCACCGGTTACCCGAACTGGTATCCCGAGGAGATAACGAAAAACCTGGGTAAAGACTGGTGCTTCGATTTCCGCCTGCACTATAAACCGTACCCCTGCTGCGGAGTATTTCACTCCGGGTTGGACTGTGTCTATGACATCATCGAACCGAATAATATTAAAGCCGAAGAAATAGAGAGTGTGACGGTATACGGCCGGGGTATGATGGGACCTCTGGATGAAAATGGTAAACCGGTGGCGAAAGTTCCTTCAAGCATTTCCGCCGCACAGTTCAATATGCCGTATAACATATCGGTTGCCTGCCATCGAATTACTCGCGGGGTAGAGTGGGTAGATCCGGAAACCATAAACAATCCGGATATTATCAATTTCATGCCGAAGGTATCCATAAAGCCGAATCCTGATTATGACAAGATCATGGCTGAGGACCCTTTGTCCGCATTAAGCAAGGTGGATATCGTTGCACGCGGTCAGACTTTTACCGTGGAAAGGCAGTACCGTAAAGGCACTACCGGTACCGAAGCCAGTGCGACAGATGATGATATCATCGGGAAGTTCAAACACAACGCCGAGAGGATTCTGACAAAGCACCAGATTGGAAATGCCGTCGACGCCCTCACCGACGTCGAAAACCTTGAGGATGTCACAGAACTGATTGACTACGTGACAGTCTAGGACAGTTGCTTCATAAAAAGCCCCGGCGATTTCTCGCCGGGGCTTTTTTATCTAGGTTAACGATCCGTCGTTCTTTTACATTTCATAGTATGCGGAAATATTTATCTTGTTTCTATTTACGCTTATTTGACTGGTTTTGAGCATTACTCTGGTTATCAGAGGGTGAAGTAACATCAGACTTTCCTCTAGTATCGTCTTCTTCCTTCTTGCCCGGTTTCGTTTCCTGGTTGTTTTTATCAGCGGCATCTTCTTTATCACTCTTACCGGGAGGAATATCTTCTACATCCTTTCCTCCTCCAACTTTTTCAGGACCGTTACCTTTCATGGGTTTTACCATTAACTTACCGATTTCTATCGAGTCTTCTGATACTTTCAGGTTAAAATCCAGAATGTAATCTTGTTCTTCCTCCGGATCAAGACTATCTTCGTAATCGAGTACCACCTCTCCTTTCACCTTTCCCTGAATACGGTATTGTACCGTACTTTCCGCCAGATCTCGCAAAGCTATTTTGTAATTGCCATTCTTCGGATCCGTAACTGTAATCACCTGGGTGTATTCACCGGTCGTGGATGATTGCGAACCCTGTATCTGGTTAAATTCTGTCCCATCCGGTAATTTCCCGGTACTTGATCCTGTTGGGTCGACTAAAGAACCGACCGCCAGACCGGTAATGGTAATTGATATTTCAGAATCGGGATCAGGGGCATTTTGAGGTATGGAAGGCTTCTTGCCTTTAAATACCTTCGTTTGCTGATTACTCGCTACGAATACTTCCTCATCATCTGCGGTCACACTTACCAGTCCATCGGTAGTGGACACGGTGGTATCTCCTACTTCAGTTACCTCAGTTGTAAATAATGTTCCATGAACTACAGCCGTAGCTGATGGTGTGTCAATCTCGAACCTCGATCCGGTATCTGTCATGTCGACGACACTACTCCACGTTCTACCGATTACCTGATTAAGAACAATAACCGGAGCTTCTTCTTCACCGGTTTCAAGGCGTGTTATTTCAAGAACCGTTTCAGGTTCAAGTTTTACCGTGCTTCCATCGTTAAAGGTAAGTAAAGCGTATGAATTACCATCTGTTTTAACCTGCGTACCCGTTTCCAGTATCGTTTCGTCCAAAACAGGTTCAAATGAATCCGAAGCGGCATCGCTTATATAGGCTTCACCGCTCAGTACCTGAAGAATACAGGTTGAAGCCATTGCTGGAGAAGACTTGAAGAATACGAACTGTCCCAAACTGGCAACGAGCACGATAACCAGTATAGCAGTAACAGCGACAGACCATTTTTTCGGTGCTGAAAAGGTCTGCCAGAAATCACCGATGGCAGCCGAGAATCGTTGCGGAAATGAGAGAATATTGAATCCTTCAGTTTTTTCAGATTCGTATAACCTGATCTCTCGCAGCAGGTTTATTTTCGATGCACTTACATACTCCTGTGAAGGCTCGATTTTCGGAAGATGATTGATATCGAGTGCCGTACGCAATAAGGACTCAAGTTCTTCTCGAATATCAGGATATTCAGAAAGGACACTCTCGATTGACTCGCCTTCCATAACGAGTTTCAAGCATTCATCCAGTATAGTATCAAAATCTCTTTTCATCGCTTCTTATTCTTTACCAAGTGTCTTTCTCAGTGCTTCCAGAGCCCGCATCTGCAATATTCTGATTGCTCCGGTACTTTTCCCAATAGTTTCAGCAATCTCCCGGTTATCCATCCCTTCAATAAATTTCATTACTATGACCTGCCTCTGGTTCGGAGGGAGTAATTCGATTACCTTTAGTAAATCCTTTTGCTCAAGACTTATCTCCATCCTGTCCGCCGTATCTCTGACATCTTCCAGCAGTTCTGCTTCACGGGATGACTGCTTCTGGTGTTTTCTTAACTTATCTATAATCAGGTTATGAGCGATCCGGTAAAGCCAGGATGAAAATGTCTTCTCTTTCCCTTTACAACTTCCGATCGCCTTCCATGCTTTTAGAAAAACCTCCTGAGTTATATCCTCGGCGCGTTCTTTACTATAAACTCTATAGTAGACATAGCGGTATATCTTCGTTACATGACTCGTATATAATTCTCCGAAAGCTTCAACATCACCGCTGATAGCTTTCATAACAAGGTTTTCGATTTCCAGGTTTGTATCTTCCTGTGTGATTTCAGGTTCGTTAATACTTCCCTGACTTGTATTACGTTTGTCAGCCATAATTTGTTACACTGTTACAAAATTCAATCCCGGTTTTTTCAGTAAAGGTAATTACAAGACGTAAATTTTAACATAACCACAATACATGGACAAAACAGAGCCCCGATGGATTATCGGGGCTATTCACTATCTATATTATCACAAAACACAAACACCTGAAAAAATCAACTGTAACAGGTTGTTATCTTCGTTCGTATATAGTAGGTAGAAAAGCGAGAGAGGTGAAATGATGAAGAAAAGTTTGATAATTGTAACCATTGTAGCACTACTTGCTGCCTTAACATCAGGTTGTACTATAGAAACAGGTCAATCTCCTGAGTCAACCGCCCAGGGGCAGGATACTGCTTCACTAACCGATGAGTCAACAACAACTCAAATGGCTGCTACGCATACTGAAAATGAAGCGAACTTCAGATTATTAGTAAGTGATGAGGTAAATGCAATAGAAGAGTTCCAGACTCTTAATGTCACTATCAGTCGTATAGGGGTGCACCAGGGCGGTGAATCCGGTAACTGGACTGAGTATAACCTTGACCCGGCAGTAACAGTGAACCTGACTGAATTACAGGGCATCAACGCTACATCGATATGGGACGGTAACCTTGAGGACGGTAAATATACCAAAGTCTTTATCTATGTGGACAACGTTACGGGAGTTCTGAAAGAGAATCCTGAAGGTGAACCCACCATTAAGCTTCCCGGTGGAAAACTGCAAATCTCCAAGTCGTTCGATGTTACCGACGGCGGAATAACAGATTTTATCTTCGATATTACGGTTATTAAAGCTGGAAACAGTGGTAAATACATACTGAAACCCCAGATTGCAGAGAGTGGACCTCACCAGAATTATATAGAGGTTGAACCAAAGGGAAAGACGGAACATAAGGGTAAACCGGAGGATAAAGGTAACTCACGTAAACAAAAATCAGGATCATCGGGTAAAGCAAAGGGTATTGAAATTGAGGACACGATTGCACCTGTAATTACTGTCAGTGGCATCAGCAATGGGGATAATATTACGGGAAACGTTACGATATCTTTCGAGGTTTCAGACGATACCGATCCTGAACCTGCTGTAAACGCAACTCTAAACGACACGCCATTCGTCTCAGGAACTGAGATCAGCGAACCAGGTGAATATGAGTTAGAGGTAAATGCGGTAGACGCCAGCGGTAACGAGTCTGAAGTAACGATCGAGTTTGAAATAAAGCAAGAGTAAAAGCTTTTGGTTGAGAATCATACGATAAAGATTATTACATTAAATGAAAAGGTAATAACAGGGGGCATTGCATTTGCTCCCTGTTATTATTTCCCGGGTGGTGGTTGGGAATAGATATCCTCATCTTGATTGATAGCTCCATTGATTCTTCAAGTCTATTACCATAAAATAACACTTACTAAAATGAAAAATAATGACAATTTCAATAACCTCATAAACCAGGCTGTCGAAGACGCCAAGTCATTCAAGGGCTGGGACTTTTCCCATATCACCGGTTCCCGCCGGATGGTCGACGCCCCTATAAAATGGAATTTCATTAACAAGGTACACTCCTATCTTAATGGTATAGATACACTCCTGGATATCGGTACTGCCGGCGGTGAGGTACTTTCACGAATCCACCCCCTGCCAGAACACACTTTCGCAGTAGAAGACTACCCTCCGAATATTACGCTCGCGAAAGATACGCTTGAACCTCTCGAAATTGACGTCATCGGCATCGAAGAAGGTAAAGAACCTCCTTTCGGAGATCTACCTTTTAAAAACAACTATTTCGACGTTATAATCAACCGCCATACCGGCTATACGGGAAGCGAAGTGTACCGGATACTCAAGCCTGGAGGATATTATGTCACCCAGCAGTTGGGAGGTTTGACCACCGTCAATCTTGGTATGCTTCTGCAGGGAGAGAAAGCAACGAAACTGTCTAACTGGAACCTCAAGGTTTTTAGAGAACGAATGGTCGAGGAAGGCTTCGAAATAATCGATGAAGCGGACGAGATAAATTTCGGCAGGTACTATGACATCGGAGCAATCGTTTACCACCTCATTACCTGCCCATGGACGGTTGAGGATTTCACTCCTGATAAATACTGCGATGAGTTACTCTACCTGCATGAATACATTAAAAAACATGGGTACTTCGACATGCTTTACGAGTGGCTGTTCATCACCGCTATGAAACCGGTATGACGTTTTCTTCAATCATCGAAAACAAATAAATCGTCAAGACCGGTCTCCAGGACTACTGCTATATTGTGAGCCAGTCTGAGTGAAGGATTGTATTTCCCCTGCTCAAGGAAGATGATAGTTTCTCTCCTGACACCTACCATTTGAGCCAGTTTCTCCTGAGTAAGGTTGTGTTTCGCGCGTAACTCTTTAATTCTGTTCTGCATATCTAAACGTATTTAACTGGTGTTAATTTATCCCGCCGGTTTCATGAAAAGCCCGTAGACAAACATCACCAGGCAACCCAGGATTCCCAAAGCAACTCCAAGGATACCCAGCATCGCTATCGTAAAAAAAACAGGTTCTTCTATCTCGAAAATAGAGAAGACGACATTATGAAAAAGCCCTCCCAGGATATATAAAGCTATAGACAAAGCGATTGCAAAGAGAAAACTTTTAAGGATTTTAAACCTTCTTACGCTGAATTTAGGCTCGACACGATCATAGAATATATATGAGAGACAATATACCAGTCCGCCGGACATCAATAAACCACCCAGGACAATAGAGGTATTATCGCCTTCTACCAATCTCGCCGAAAACGGCATCATCAGGTATCCGAGTACCAGCATGAGAAATTCAAATCCGTTTCGTACCGATTTATTCGTATTCTCACGGATTCGTTCGTCGAGAGGTGGCAGTCTCCTTGTAGTGATAAGCGACCAGATCTCCCGATAACCGATAAGAAGCATTCCGGCAATAATTGCTATCCCGACGTAGTAAGATCGCATTGCTATTAGTGCGATACCAACAACAAGAGCAGTAATGAAAACGCCCGTTAATATTTTTTTGGTTCTCATGATCCACCTGCTTTGTTATATATTTCTAACGTTAGAAAATTATAACGTTCAGGTATAAAAGTGTCAAAACTGTCGAAACTGGCGGATGGTTGATAAGGGGCATTCAGAATGAATTAGATGGAATTAATAAGTATTTTTCTATCACAAATAATGAATATCACCGAAAATCGAAATCATCCTGATGAATCACGATATACCACAAATTAGTATTTGCTGATATTGAACGACGATTACTTTCCCAATCGCCTGGTAATAGCGTTGAGAATCACTCCTGTAAAAATACACAGCATACCAACTGTCACAAAAAGCATGCAGAGTAATGCACTGCCGGTAGCGAATACTCTCGAACCATAGTATATCCGGAGCACGCCTACTCCAGATATAATACCAAGTATCAAAAGTATGCCACCTATTACGCTGAAAAAGAGTAATGGTCTTCTTTCAGAGATAAAGAAGAATATCCGGCTCAGATTACCCAATCCGTGCAATATTGGATTCTGTGAAGAAGTGACATTATCATATGAAACTGTTATTGGCACCTCGGATATTTTCAGTCCTTTATGAGAAGCCTCGGAAATTATCTCGGCAGATATGGCCATCCCTTGCTGACTTAGTTCCATTTCCGTAATCGCCTTCTTTGAATAGGCTCTAAAGCCCGATTCCGTATCGGAGAGATTTTGACGAGCGGCAATATTTGTAAATTTAGCCAGGACTGATTGTCCAAGGCGCCGGTATCCCGGAATCACGTCTTTTTGTGATTCTCTTGATCCGATGACCACGTCTGAACCGGCTTTGACAGCATCGATCAATCGAGGAATTTCATTCGGGTCGTGCTGAGCATCGGCATCGATGATTACCAGTATATCGGCATTACGTTTTCCAGCTTCTGTCAGGATCGTTTGAATAGCTGCACCGTATCCTTTATTAACACCGTGTTCCACAACCTCAGCTCCAGCCAGCCTGGCTAACCTGGCAGTGTTATCAACGCTGCCATCGTTAACAACTATCACCATATCGGCGTATTCCTTCGCCTGGAGAACGACACCGGCTACTGCTCTTTCTTCGTTATACGCAGGTAAACCGATAATTACTTTCCTTGGAGGTTTTTTATCCGGCATATCTCTGTCTCCACCCGTCGTATTGGAGTCTATAATAGCATAAACCCATCCTGTTTACCATAACAAAGTAATAAATCATAATTTATTTATCATCCCTGTATTTTTTGACATCGCCGCTCGTGTATGCCTAAAATTAAGAAGAATGCGCATTGGACTTATCACCGACACACACATCGCCTGGGAAGAAAAACGCCTGCCGCCAAAGGTATTGGATATATTCCAGGGAGTCGACCTTATTCTCCATTCCGGAGATATTTACGCACATGCTGTCCTGGATGAACTGGAAAAGGTAGCTCCTGTTTTGGCAGCTTATGGTGATGATGATTATCCCAGTGATGATAACCGGATAAAGGATAAACACATACTCGAACTTGAAGGCCACCGGATTTGGGTGATACACGAAGGCCCGTATCTTCCCCTGCCCGAACCATGGATAACAAAATGGTGGCAAAGGCGGTCAACGCCTGACGAACCGGGATACGGCAAACCGGATATCATAGTTTCAGGTCATGAACACAGCGTAAGGATGGAGCAGGCAGATGGAATTCTCTGTATAAACTCCGGGAGTCCGAACCTGCTTCATTACCGGCGAGGGCCCGGGACCGTTGGAATACTGGAACTCAAAAACGGTAAAGCGGAAGCAGAGATCATTCACCTTTAGCCATTTCTGGAGAATGGAGATTTATCCTTTCATCCTGGCAAGCATAGCATCTACAACCGGTTTCGCCTTCACGCGTATATCTTCGGGTATTTCGATAACGGGACCCATATTTTCCAGCGACCACAGTATAGTTTCCTGAGTTACCAGTTTCATGGTCGCGCATTCACCCAGATCCGATGCTGCAATAAATGTTTTTTCAGGATTTTCTTTCTGTAAATAGTGAATAATCCCGACTTCCGTTGCTACTATTATTTCTTTCGCTTCCGTTTCCTTGGCAAACTGCACCATTCCGTTCGTGCTTGTTACCAGGTCTGCCAGCAATTTTACCTGGGGAATACACTCGATATGGGCAACCACTTTAGCATCAGGGTGTTCTTCTTTACGGGCCTTGACATCCTCTGCCCGTATCTTAACTATGGGAGAGCAGTAACCCGGCCAGAGTATCAATTCCTTGCCGGTCTCGGTAGCCACAAAATCTCCCATGTATTGATCGGGAATAAACATAATTTCCCCGTCAGCCGGTAGTTCTCTGACTATATCGACCGCTTCATCTTCACCATAACAGATATCCACCTCTGTCTTTACTTCGGGCGTGGTATTCATATAACAGACAACAGTTGCGTTCGGATACTGCTCCTTCCTGGCAGGAAGCCGCTTTAAAGATATCATGTTTGAAAGCGTACACCCGGCATTCAGATCAGGTAAAATTACTGTCTTTTCAGGACACGCCAGTTTAATAGTTTCGGCCATGCACGTCACGCCGCCCACGATAATAACCTTAGCGTCGGAATCCGCAGCAAATCGGGTCATAGCCAGTGCATCACCTACCATGTCTGCTATATCCTGCGTTTCACCGAGCTGGTAATAATGCGCTACGATGATTGCATTATTCTCTTTTTTCAACTTATTTATCTTTTCGATGATTCCAGAATCAGTATTATCCAATTAAAATACCCTCCTTCTGTATATGGCCGCTAAATCACTCACTCTTTACTGTCAAATGGGTGTGTATATTCTAGCATAGTTTATCGTGTTATCTGAAATAGTACAGACTCGGTACTAACAATAGTTTACTATTATGATTTTATTTATCATAATTATTTGACAAACATACCGGGTGTGAATTACACTTCGGTCATAAAATAGAGTAAATGGAGAAGGAAAATGGCAGACAAAGACAAGGTATATAAATGTCTAAATCCTGTCGGGATTGAGTTACCAACAAAGACCTATCCCCTGGCTCCTCGTCTCGACAAACTCGATGGTAAAACCATCCATTTCAGTATCACGGGTGAGCCGGATATTACCATCGCCCTGGACAAGAAACTGAAAGCCGACTACCCGAACGTAAACTGGACTCAAAAGAAGTCTTATACGCCGATGCCAGTATACCTGACCGATGAAGAAATGAAGACTACTGATGCCGTTATTCTCGGGGTCTGCTGGTGAAGCGGCGCAGTATGGGGGCAGTTGCCCTATATAGCCAAGCTTGAAAAAGCCGGCATCCCTACGGTACTCATCGATCTTGATGACCAGCACGAGATGGTCAAACAGGAAGCCCTGGCCGCCGGTGTTCCGAATATCAGGTATATTCCCGCTTCACGAACACTCCCCGGTCCTGAGGATGTCGAAGTATGGACGAAAGACATGCTCGATATGCTGATCACTCCGCTTACAGAGAAGGAAAAAGAAGAAGGCATGCATACTCCCTCACAGGACAGGGTCCTGTTCGAAGGCACTCTTGATGAAGCCCAGGAATACTACCAGCAGACAAGGATAGTTCCCGAGCCGTTGAACGCGCCTATCTCTATCTATACAGATGGTTTGCCGATTATTATCCCCACTGAAGAACGTGTGGCTGAGATGTTAAAAGGCACCAGTCATAAACCCGATGAAATTATTACATATCAATCAGAGAGGGGAGGACGATTCGACAGAATCCAGGAGCATAGTGATGTTGTCAGATTCCAACCCAGATTGTTCACCGCTACCGTAGAAAAAGTAGCCATAAACGCCGTAATGGCCGGATGCAGACCTGAACATCTTCCGGTAGTTCTGGCAATTGCTGAATCAGGAGTACAAACCGGCACAACCGTCTTTAACAACCAGTGGATGTGCCTGAGTGGTCCGATCGTCAAGGAAATCGGTATGAACTCCGGTCTGGGCATGATGGGCCCGGGTAATCCTGCCAGCATGGCAATTGGACGCGCCTACCAATTAATGGCGATAAACCTTGGAGGTTCCATACCCGGGATTAACCGCATGAGCAGTATCGGGACTCCGATCAATCGTGTTGGTCTTGCGTTCGCCGAATGCGCAGACAAACTCCCGCCCGGATGGAAAGGTTTGAACGAGGAATTCGGTTTCAAGAAAGATGAGAGTGTTATTATGGTCATGGGTACCGAAGGCGGCTTTAACGGCGCCCAGTTCTCTCCCGGCGGCTACCGCGCCCTCCAGAAAAGCGGACATGGCGGTATGGCACGGAAACTCGGAGTTAAAGGTATTCCCGGCCCACATAACTGGCTGGACTGGATAGTACCGGATATCTGGACGGGAGAACGTGAAGGCGGACGAGTGTTCGTAATGGTACATGAGATGGCCTATGATCTGTACAGGCTTGGTTATAAGTCCAAACAGGAAGTACTGGAATATGTCTGGAAGAAAAGTTTTGAGACACTTAAGACATATCGTGACCGTTCATGGGTTGACCTGACAACCAATGGCTGGCTTGGCAATGAACCGCTTTCCGGGAAGCCATGGAAAGAACTTCCGGACGACTATATGGTACCTGCAGGTGGCAGTAAACCCGAGGAAAGCTGCATCATTGTCTGCGGTTCCGATGAAGAGATATGCTACGAGATAACCGGCAGTATCCGCGGTATGTGGGGTTCCGATCCTGTATACAGTATCGATGCCTGGCGATAGTTACGCCATGTAATCACAATTAACCGTTTACGGGGCTGGTGTTTGTTAACCAGCCCCGTAATATAACATAAATTGACACTAAGCCTGACCGCATGCTAAATTTTTAATAGGAACACTGTAAATGAACGAGCTTGAACTTCTTCAACAAATAACAGATAAGCGTAGTGAACTCGAAAGGAATCGTTCCGCGAATGTCAGCAGTTCCCTCCTGAAGCTTCAGGAAGAAGAAATAAAGGAACTGGAATACATATTTGCGAGTGGTGACCAGAAACGCCTGGAGATGCGGTTCTTTATGGACCAGTGCGACAAAGGCAAAGAAGAAGACTACGAGAACTGATTTTTCACCGGAACAGTTTTCACCATGAGATTTCACACGCACGGTTATCAAGATACGATAACATATAAGTAACGCAACCTTGTTTCAGAAGGGATAATCAGTCATTGGATTCCACTTCCCCCGCAGTAAATGCACAGGATACAAACCTTCCATTTCTTAATATGGATGAGTATCAACCCATGTCGGTTGCGCACCAGATGAGAGGATCAATACTCCACAGGATAAGAACCGGGCAGCCGGTACTTCCTGAAATCGACGGCAGAGAAGACGTAAAAGCCGATGTAATGAGAACTCTTCTTTCGGGTGCCCACCCATATCTTATCTCCGAGGAAGGTACCGGAAAGACAAGGCTGGCAAGATCATTGACTAATCTCCTCCCGGGAATTCCGGTTATTAAGGGCTGTCCGTATAATGATGATCCAAAATGGCCTCAGGAACTGTTGTGCCCCCGATGCAGCGCCGTGAAAGATCCAGTACACGAATTCGGAATTGACTATCTTCCAAGCAAGAAGCGGTTCTCCCGCATACAGGGAAACGAATACACCAACGAAGCGAAACTCCTCGGACTTAAAGACATCCAGTCAATCGCTCATGGGAAAAGTCTCTCAGATCCGGAAGCATTCACCGGAACAGGTGTGTTCCGCGCCAATCGGGGCATCCTGTTCGTCGACGAACTCCCGGCTATCCGGACGAAGATACAGGTATTATTCCATCCCGTGCTGGAAGAGAGTCTGGCCGTTCTTGAAGAATACAACTGGCAGTACCCGCTGGACCTTGTCTTCGTCGGTACCGGAAATCCTACCGGCTTTTCTCACGTGAACGATATACCCCGACCGCTTCTCGACAGACTTGAATTGATCTACATGGATATGCCGGAAGAAGAAGTAGAGAGAAAGATTATGCTGGAGGAAGGTTTCAAAGAAACAACTGACGGCAGAAGACCGGCTAATTCCGACCAGCCCCAGGCATATACACCCGAGGAAATTGCCCGAAAAGTCATGTCTCCCTGGTGGATAATTGATATCGTCAACAAGTCTGTCAGGCACAGCCGAATATGTCAGCATGTCGAAAAACGCCCCAGTATCAGGGCAAGTATTAGAGCACTCGAGCATACTTTCTCAAGCGTTGAAATCGAAAATAAGAAGGTTGCCAACCTGGAACACGCTTTCTATGGTATAAGACTTTCTTTGAGGGGTAGAATCGGTCTCAGGGCTGATCTGATAGACTTCGAACAGCCCCGGAAAGCATTCATTCTTGCTGATAAGCTATCGGAAGATTTCCTCTGGAACGCATTCGAAAACCTTCGCCACCAGGAATCTTTTATGGGTGAATGGGACAGGAAGAAAGCCGCAGACGAGGTTGTACAACTGGAATCCGGCGATATCAACCTCGAATCGGGAAATCTACCGCAAGAAATACTCTCAGGTTATACCGAACTTAATGAGATAATCAAACGTATGAAAAAAATCGGTCTTGAAATGACCGACACCGACCTTCAGGGAATTCCGCCCGGTGCTTTATACAACAGCCATGATGAAGATATTACCGGAGAATTGAATTACTCGGCCCTGGAAATGATTGCGAACATCCTCGTCCACGAAAAGGTTATCAGTGAAATGAAGCTGAAACAGATATTCTTTGCCGGTGAATATGTATGAAAGCCATAGAACTGGAAGTCTGTAATAGATGCAACCTCAACCGGGAAGATGAGCTTCTTCATGACTTGGCATATAGTGAAGACCGATATATACATGACCTTGTCAAAAAGACCAGGGAAGAGCCTGGAAGCCCTCTCGCACAGGAAGCCCTGAAACAACTTTCCCAGAGATTGGATGACCAGGAAGAAGAGTGTGAAGAGGAAACGGAAGGATTATACAGCGAACCGAACCAGGAAGATGGCGATGAGCCCGGTGTGCCCGGCAGGAACGAGATACAGGAAGAGGACATTCTGAATGCGCTGAAAGAGCGTGAAGAACACGGTCTTATCGATATCAAGGACGGCAAAGTCATCGTAACATCTCGTGGAGTAAAGAAACTGGCCGCCGAAGCCCTGCAACGTATCCTCAGAAGCCTTCAGCACAGGAATACGGGTGTTCATCGCGAAAAACCGGAACTCGGCGTGGAATTGTCCCTGCGTACCCGGCGATATGAAGCCGGTGATGATTACTCACTGGTCGATCTGGAAAAAACAGCCCTGAACGCATTGAACCGTTGCGGTGAATTCAAGTTCGAGCCGGAAGATTTCGAGATACGGGAAGAAGAACACCGCGCCAAACTCTGTGCCGGGATAATAATCGATGAAAGCGGTTCCATGAGAGACTCCGGCAAGTTTGAAGCAGCAATGGAAACATCTCTGGTTCTTTCGAGGTTGATTATGAGAGAACCGGATAATGTCCTCAAGGTTTTTGCCTTCTCTGATAAAGTACGCCGACTCGAACCATGGGCAATTATCAACGACGTAATCAGCGGAGGTGATACCGACATAAGAGGAGCGCTGGCAGCCTTCCGCAGGGAATGCAGAAAAGAACAGGGAGATAAGCAGGCGTACCTTATAACAGATACCGAGCCGAATAACGAAGACGGGAGACATCTTTCCTTTGAAAACGCGGCCAACGGACTTATCGAGGAAGCATCGCGGTACCGGCAGGAAAAGATAGGTCTGAATATCATCATGCTCGATGAAGGTCCGGAGTTGAAAAAATTAGCATCGACCATCGCTAAAAAGGGGCTTGGTAGAGTATTTTTTACCGTTCCGGAAACGATCGGCGAAGTAGTGATAGAAGATTACCTCTCAGGAAGAAGATAGGATGAATAAACCTAATACACATTATCCTGAGAGATAATACAATGACAGATAATTCAGGCAGGTGCAACAGTAAAGAATGAAACGTATATATCTTGATTACGCGGCAACGACACCGATGCGTTCCGAAGTACTTGAAGAGATGCAACCATATCTTACGGAAGCGTTCGGCAACCCCTCAAGTATCTACTCGTATGGGCATGAAGCCAAAACTGGAATGGATAAAGCCAGAACGGCTGTCGCCAGACTACTCGCAGCCAGGGAGGAGGAAATAGTCTTCACCGGCGGAGGTACCGAAGCGGACAATTTCGCTATCAAAGGGGTTGGTTTCGCAAACCGTTCGAAGGGTAATCATATCATCACCAGTTCTATCGAACACCATGCCGTCCTGGAAACCTGCCAGTTCATGGAAACCCAGGGATTCACGGTCACCTACCTTCCGGTGAATGAATACGGTATGCTAAATCCCGATGACGTGAAAAAAGCGATTACCCCCGAGACTATCCTTATTACGATTATGCACGCCAATAATGAGATAGGAACCATTCAGCCGATAAGCGAAATCGGGAAGATCGCCCATGAAGCCGGAGTCTACTTCCACACCGACGCTGTTCAGACCGTCGGACATATCCCTGCCGACGTAAACGAACTGAACGTCGATATGCTGTCGACATCCGCCCATAAACTCTACGGTCCGAAGGGAGTTGGCGCCCTTTATATCAGGAAAGGTACAAGGATCGTTCCCCTGATACATGGAGGTGAACAGGAACATAACCGCCGCGCCAGCACCGAGAATGTTGCCGGGATCGTCGGATTCGGAAAAGCCGCCGAACTGGCAAAACTGGAACTGGAAGAAGAATCGGCCAGGATCACCTCGATGCGTGACCGCTTGATAGATAACCTGGTGACGAAAATAGACGAAATCCAGTTGAACGGTCACCCGACCCAGAGACTCCCTAATAATATCAATCTGACTATAGCCTATACCGAAGGAGAATCCATCGTTCTGAACCTTGATCTCAAAGGAATCTGCGCATCCACCGGTTCGGCCTGTACCTCTTCCAGCCTTGAGCCATCTCATGTCCTGGTAGCGATCGGTCTCCCGCAGGAGATAGCTTACAGTTCGTTCAGGATGACACTAGGAAAATGGAACACGGAAGAGGATATAGACCGGGTTATCCAGGTTCTGCCCGAAGTGATTGCCAGTCTCAGGGCAATGTCTCCCCTGTACAAGAAACGATAACTATTTGTATTATTACTTTTCGATTATACGTCACAGATGATATTATCTCAATACTTTCAATTTATTCCACCTTTTCCTCGGTTACGAGTTCACCGCCCTTTCCGCCTGAGGCGGAATAGAGGGTGACTCGAAAATAGCATTACCCCCTATGCAAACACAGTCCCGATTACATCAACAAACGCTGTTGAGTGGTATTCTTATACAATAAATAATCCTCTCCTTTTGAAAATAAATCTGGTGGAAAAACGTTGCATTTTCGAGCGTCTCCCTTTCCATCTGGAGAGGGAGACAGCTCGTAACAGAGGGAGAAGATAAAAATGTTGTATAATCGACAATAGAAAAAACATACATGATTGTTAACTTAGAAAATACAACATCAATTACATGGAGAATGTCCGAATGCCACAGCTTGTAAAAGGCGGGAAATACGTGTTCGGCTGGTCGCCTGTAACCCCGAATGGTCGTATCCGTATACCAGAAGAAGCAGTTCAAGAATATGGATTTATATCTGGTGAGTACCTCATTATCATGTCAGGCAGCAGAACATCGGGAGGATTTATCGTAGCCAGGAAATCGGTCATGGAACAAACCATACTGTCTGAAATACTGGTGAAAAACCCGGAACTAGCTGATTTCAAAATCGAAAAGGGAAAAACAATACTTTTCGGGAAAAGATACCTGTGCTGGACCGAGATCAACGATAACGGAAACATATCACTACCACTTGAAACGCTCGAAAAATATGGCGTTCAACCTGGTGATAGGTTGCTTTCCGGGCGGGGAAGTTATGCCGGCGTGGCTATGATTGTCAGGGGACTTATAATTGATGAAGCCCTGAAACACCCCGAGCTCAGCGTCTCAGTTCCGTAAAGTGTAATTATACCTGTACCAACCGATATTTTCTTTAATCAGCCAGCGTTCTGCTGATTTTCTCAATCGTGATAGTGATGTGGAATATTGTTATCCGTTCTCTTTTTTGACCTTCAGTATCAAACAGCATATTATAGCTGGTGTAAATGTAAGATATAGTCACTGTATTACGCTTAATACAGGAGGATATAATGAACCTGATTATCGGTATCACAGGAGCCAGTGGGGTGATATATGGAATTCGCCTGCTGGAGGTCTTATCTGAAATAAAGTATGTCGAGACGCATCTGGTAATCTCGGAAGCCGCAGAAACCACCCTGAAATGCGAGACTGACCTTACTCCGGAAGATATCCGGCAACTGGCCGATTATACATATGCTATTAAAGATATCTCCGCTCCAATTTCAAGCGGTTCATTCAAGACTGACGGAATGATAATCGCACCCTGTTCGGTAAAGACCATGTCTGCAATATCGAATTCATACAACGAAAACCTGATGATACGGGCTGGAGACGTCACCCTGAAAGAACGCCGTAAACTGGTACTGACAGTAAGAGAGAGCCCATTGCACCTTGGCCACTTGAGAAGCATGGAACGCCTGACAGAGATGGGAGCCGTAATCCTTCCACCTGTTCCGGCTTTTTATACACGACCCAAAAGCATCCAGGAGATTATCGATTACACGGTCGGTAAGATGCTTGATATCTTCGATATCGAACATAATCTCTATCAACGATGGACGGGAAACACTACTGATTAGCTAAAAAGCGATTGAAATTTGTCCATAATCGCGTTCTGATATTCTTCGCTGAAACAGGACGTCACCGGTCGCTGGTCACGCAACTCATACGGCCAGCAGGCATCGATTATTACTCTCTCCCCGATCATCGACGGCTCTCCGGAAACCGGAGCCTTTTTCCTTGAACCTGCTTTTGTCTGGATACCATTGATGACCTGGATGTTTTCGATATTTGCCCGGTTGGCAATTGCCCATATCACATCTTTCTCACTGGTGATATCGATGTCATCGTCAACTACTATCATAAACAGACCACCCACAGTGTTCGCACGGCAGGACGCGGCAGCAATCGCTGCCTGCTTGGCATGTCCCGAATACCCCTGCTTAATAGAAATTACGCAAAAAACAGGCCACACCAATCCCAGGCCGAACCAGACACCTGTCACATCGGGAATTCCGGCATATTCCAGGACATTCCAGATCTCCGAAGCCATCAATGGAATTGAGAACGGGAAAGGAATATGCATTTTCAAGGGTGGGACACCAAGCATTATAGGATTATCCCTGAACATTATCGATTTTACTTCCATAATCGGACTGGCAATCGAGGCATATACTCTACGCCATTCTCCGAAAGGTCCGTCAACTCTCTTTTCCAGCCGCTCAGGAGGTGGAATTTCTCCTTCAATCACGATTTCTGCGGAAGCCGGTATAGGCAAATCCGTCATCTCACCCCTGGTTATCTCCACCGGTTCGCCTTTTATGTAGCCGGCAAAATCGTATTCGCTTTCACCTGTTCCAGTTAACGGGCTTCCGGCTGCCATGAATAATACGGGATCCATTCCGCAGACAACAGCCAGAGGGAAACCTTCGCCCCGACTGTGGTATTTTTCCATCATTTTCGTACCATGTTTACCAGGATTCAGTGATACACTCATCAGGTTTTTGTCGAAAATCATACATCTGTACGTACCAAGGTTAATCCAGCCGTCATCGGGATCCCTGCTTATAATCGCACAACCTGTACCTATGTATCGTCCGCCGTCAACCTCATGCCATACCGGTGTGGGCAATTTGTATAGATCAATATCATCCCCTGTAAGAATATTCTGCTTTACCGGTCCTGTTTCGACTTCAACAGGCGGTACAGGTACTATTTTCTTCAGTCTCTGCCGAAAGGCATTCACCATCTCCACACTTGACGAAGACTCCTGAATCCCCAGGACGGAAGCGGTCCGTTTATGACTGAGAAACGCATTGCTTAATACCCTGTAACCCTCCGGATAACCCGGTATTTGATCGAACAAAAGAGCAGAATTATCGCGTTCTGCTAACAATTCGCTGATGCCGCCTATTTCTTTGTCCCAATGTGCACCATCGATACGTTTGAGTTCACCTATCTTATCCACTTCTTCCAACCAGCTTCGCAAATCGTTGAAACTCATATTAATCCTCCCTCAAATATGTTTCAAAAATCGTTTCCCCCTAAAAATCAGCTTTACGATATCACAAGAATGTCTATATTTTCCATAACCACTTACGCTGATTCTTTCACCATGTATTGACGTACTGAAAGTATTTACTATATACTTAGGTTAGACCGTACTATTTATATATACCTAATTATACTGCCGGAGGTCATTATCATAATGTCCCGAACAATAAATGATGTCGTTAATGATATACTGGACCTTGCGGAAAAAATCTTCTCCACTATCCCCGTTACCATCCCACCCGAGTGGTTTTCATCCGACGTTACCATAGCCCAACTCCGAATCCTCCTGCTGTTGCATATGCAGGATTCGGCAAGAATGAGTTCTATAGCATCGGAACTTGATATAGCATTGCCGACAGCTACAGGTATCGTTGATAACCTGGTAAAAAAGGATCTTGTTGTACGCAAAACAGATCCCCGGGACAGGAGGGCAGTTATCTGCGAATTATCACCCACCGGACAAATATTCATTAACAGAATATGGGTATCCGGACAATCTCAGATGGAGCGGTTACTAGACGGACTTTCAGTAGAACAGCTTGAAAAGGCCGCTGATGTGGCAGATATCCTGTATAAAAATGCATCCAGACAATCGTCTGAAGATACAAAGAGAACATAAGGAATGAGTAAAATTTCTGAAAAATTTGCCCGGTTCATAGAACGCCATCCCTTTTGGTTCATTATCATCGCAGTCATCATCACGGCAGCTGCAGTACCAGGTCTGACCCTGCTTGAAACCGAGACGGGTTTCAGTGCGCTTGTCTCTAAGGATGCCGAAATATCCGTAAGCAATGCCCGTTATCAGGATCAATTCGGCGGAGAATCGATCAATGTCATGTTCACAGGGCAACTCGATGAACTGGTTTCCTCTCAGAATCTGGCGTCACTGGCACAACTTGAACAAAAGCTGTCTGAAGATGATACCTATATCTCCATAAACAGCCCTCTCGATGTTTTTCGGTTAGCTGTTTCAGAAGCAATACAGGAAATTGAAACAACCAGGCAGCAAATCGCCGGTGCACAGGAAAAGGCAGCCGAGGAAGCGACCGCAGCCGCGGCGGCAACCGGACTCAACGAAGCACAACAGGAAGCAGCCGCGGAACAGGCACGGGCAGAAGTCCTGACCAGACTCCAGCCGCAACTTGACCTGATATCGCAAATGGGAGAACCTTCGCTGGAAAATCCTATATTCATAAAATCCGTACTATACGATGAAGCCGGTGATATCAATCCAGTGATGAAACAGTTCGTCCCAGATGAAAATCACCTGCTTATGTATATCACTCCCATAGGCAATATGACCGATACCGAAACACTGGAGGCAACCCGGAATATCGAAAAAATAATATCGGAAGGTAGTTTTTCGAATACTGAAGTAACGGTATTATCAGCCTCTAAGCTTGTCGACGCTATCAGTGTCAGTATGTCAAGCAACTTCATGATTCTTCTAGGGTTGTCCGTGCTGGCGATGATCATCGTCCTGGTATTCCTTTTCCGGGTTCGCTGGCGACTTCTCTCCCTGCTGATGGTAGGCATAAGCGCTCTCTGGACCTTCGGTCTAATGGGATATCTTTCAGTGCCGTTAACCATGGCTTCGATGGCGGCGCTACCGATACTTATCGGACTCGGGATAGATTTCTCTATCCAGTTTCATAATCGTTACCAGGAAGAACTCACCCGCAGCAACAGTGTCAGCGAAGCTATCATCATCTCCATTTCACGGATGTTCCCGGTAGTCGGTATCGCTCTCCTGGCAACAATAATCGGCTTTATTACACTTTTTATATCCGAAGTGCCCATGATACGCGACTTCGGATTGACACTCGCCATAGGCATAGTAGTCAGCTACACGATGGGTCTATTCCTCCTTCACAGCATCGTTTACCTGGTTGACAGAAACAAGTCACTGGAACGTCTCCAGACCGCAGCGTTAAAGGCCAGCAGTCGTATAGAAAGGGTACTGCTTCGTCTCGGTAAACTGGCAATTAACCGCACTCTCTGGATTTTCATCATCGCACTATTATTTGCTGTCGGCGGCGGGATAGTCGACCACATGCTGCCTGTAAACACCGATTACGAAGAACTAATGCCGCAGGAAAATGAAGTCCTGAAAGAGTTAAGGGAATTCCGGGAAATAATGGGCGCCGGTGGTAGTATCCATTATCTGGTTGAAGCTGACGATGTAGCAACTCCCGAAATACTCAACTGGATGAAAGACTTCCAGGAAGAGATGTTAGAGACATATCCCGAAATCATTACCACATCCAGTATCGCGGATATAATCACTGAAGCGGCTGGCGGAATACCTCCTGAAGCTCAGATAAATATAATTCTGGAGAATACCCCTGAGACTTATCTGAAAAAAACACTCTCGGCAGACCGAAAAGCAGCAGACCTTTCATTTACGATACGTTATATAACAGTTGAGGAAACACACGACCTTGTTCAAAATGTTCAGGAAAACGCAAACGTACCGGAAGGAGTCTCCATATCGGCGGTAGGCAGTTTCGTTATGGGGGCATCGACAATGGATGCGATGATAGGCTCCAGGATGACGATGAATCTAATCTGTCTCAGTGCGATATTCCTGATACTACTGATAATATACAGGCGGATCGACTATACTCTGTTCTCGGTAATTCCTGTCGGAGCAGTAATAGCATGGTCGTCTCTTGATATGTACCTTATAGGAATACCCTTGAATCCTCTAACCTCAATCATCGGTGTAATAGTTATCGGGATATGCACCGAGTTCATGGTACTTCTTACGGGGCGTTATAACGAGGAAAAAAACAACGGATTACTCCCGGAAGAAGCGATGGTCACAGCGATATCGAAAATAGGCCGGGCTATCACGACAACAGCAATGACCACGCTTGGCGGATTCGGTGTGCTCATCGTCTCAAACTTCGTGATAATCCGTGAGTTCGGAATTGCTACAGTGCTTGGTGTGCTGTTATGCCTGGTAATCACTATCACGGTTATGCCGGGAATAATTGTCTGGTATGATAATTTCAGATTAAGGAGGATGAGTAAATCTTAGGGTTTACTCATCGCTGCTTTTCGCATGTCCTGAGGCATCAGTTCAATCGCGTATCGTAATGCTACCCTGGGCATATCGGCTTTGTGCTTCACCACATATTCATAAACTTCCTGCTGGTGTGACCGGCTTGCTTCTTTAAGCATCCAGCCGTAACCTTTTCGCACCAGGTCGTCTTCATCGAGAAGCAGTATATCCGCTATAGCGAACACATCATTAATAAATAATCCTTTCCTTGCAGGCATAACTAGAGTAACGGCCGAAGCACGTCTTATCCACCGGTTATCGGATAGTGCACATCGCTTGAGCTCCTGAACATACTCCGGGTACCGTTCAATCAGAGTTCCGATGGAGTGAGTGCAGAACTCATCGCACTTCGCCCAGCTGTTCACATAGTTCTCAAGCCAGCTCTCGAAACGGTAGAAATCTTTGGCTTTATACTGCTTGTTTAAGCGATAAGCCCACTTGAAAGCTATCGCCGCTTCCTCGCCGTAGTCGGTCTTCAGCAGTTCTTCACACAGCGCAAATATCTCATCTTTAGAAAGGTGGCTTATCTGCTTAAAATATTCAGCCGCCAGTTTACTTACCAGTCCCATCTTTACGCCATGATAGAATACATGCTCTTTAAAGAAGCGTTGATACGTGCTTTGGGTGTTCTTATCGATACTATCGGCAAGCCGTGCCTGTATTGCCTTGACAATGTCGTCATTCATTACCCAATGATACCACAGTAGAGTCGTCATTCACCTGTGTTATAATAACAACCATACCACGCGAGAGGTGAGTGAATTATAAATCCCAGAAAACTGTCCACTATCCTTGTCTCTCTTTGTCTCTTACTGTGCTTCTCTACAGGATGCGATCCTGTATCCACTCCGGCAGAAACAAATCTTCTTGTTTATTCCGATGATGCGATCACGTTCGAGTACCCGGACTGGACTGAATCAAAGCCGGATGATGAAGCCGTTTTTCTGTTCAGGAGTAACGGCGAAGATGTATTCTTCGCCTCGCGTTATCCTGTTTCATCTGTACTACTGAAACAGGAGCTGGTGAAAAACCTGGATGCGGAATTAGATGGTGACTACTTGTATTACAAGCTGGATACCGGTGAAAAGGAACTGAACGCCATATCAAGAGTAATCTTCAGCGATTACCAGACATACCTCGTTACTGTTGCCAGTGAACACAACACCGACAAGAGTATACTGTCTTCCGCCAGGCAGATAAAAAGGACACTGAATCTTACAGAAAAAGTAGGACTATTACCAATACCGGCTGATGGAGCTTCATCCAAAATTCCGGACGCATGTAAACTATCGAGAACTCTGGGTGCTGATATTATCTCGTGGTATTTCTTCTGGGGTGGACTTGAAAATGACTGGACGGTCGCCGACTGTGTAATGGAATGCCTGTCCCTGGAAGGCAAAACAGCAGCCTTAGTGAATATAATCCATTCTAATGTCCTGGGCGATTATCCTCCGGAGTTCAATCATTTCAGCGACCCCGGATTCAAGGAAGCCTTCGCTGAATTCTCCGTGGAATTTGTTAACCGTTATACTCCGGAGTATTACTTCATCGGCGGCGAGGTGGATATCTACCTGGATAATCACCGGGATGAGATTCCCGCCTTCAAAGAACTCTATGATTACACTTACAATGAAATCAAGAAAGCTAGCCCTGACACAATAGTAGGCTCTGTTTTCGCCTATCATTATGCCCGTGATTACGAAGCGCTGGATATAATTCGAACGCTGACAGAGAACTGCGATATCGTTGGTTATACCTGCCATCCACACGAGGAGAACTTCTCCTATAAAAACGTTTCCCGAGGACTGGAATATCTGTCAGAGATAAAAGATGTAGTTCCGGATAAACCTTACTGCATACTCGAAACCTGCTGGAGTTCCTCTCCTCTTCTCGATTCCAGCGAGGATCTCCAGGCGGAGTTCGTTCACGACTTCTTTGGTTATGTGGAAACAGGCGGAGCCGAGTTCGTCATCTGGTTCAGCCTTCACAATCAGGACGATTGCACTGAAGCAGCTCAGACCCATCTCGAACCTGTCCCGGAACTGCAGGTTGACGAGGCCTATGTAAAAGCCTTCGAGGAATTCATGTGCAGTCCCGGTCTCATCTATTCCGACGGCACACCTAAGAAAGCTCTTGATATCTGGAAGCAGTATACACAGAAATAGCCAATCGTCTTTTTCTACCCTCTAACTATTCCTTTTACCTCGCCTCAATGTTATAATGCTCAGGTTTGTGCATTTCTCATTGTAAGGAGATAACCAGTGGGAGGACCGGAAACCCAAATCACATGGGCGCCGCGCGTCAGCCGGGAGAAAATACTCGAGCTTTATATCAAGGTGGCTTCAGGAAACGATGATGCCGAACTGATAGACGAGGTGGCGAACGCTTTTTACGTTAGGTGTTCTGATCTCATCAGGATAGCGGAAAGACGGTTCGCCTGCCCCGCATGCCATGAGGAACTGCCGCATTCCCATCAACCCGATACTGACCTTACGTGTAAGAAGTGCGGCTGGAGAATGGACTGGAAAACATTTTACAGTACCTTCAAGGGTAAACAGCTTTCAGTTAACGTCGACCTTACCGATGTCACCAGGAAATTCGTAAACGATCTCCCGGAATGCAAGACACCGCAGGCGAAGATGATACTTATCGATGCCATCATCCATGCCTGCCATGCATGGGTATCGAAGGGAATCACCTACTATGGGAGACCGCTTGCTGTGAATTTCATCGATGGTAACATGAACCAGGTCATAGCTTTCCTCGAAAATCTGCCGAACGGACCTGATACTCTGCCCGAAATGACCGAACAGGTCATGGACTGGCGGAAAAAAGTGTTAAGCCTGTTCACTGAAAGCGATGCCGAGATGGACAAGGTCAGGTACCTGGTGGAATCCATGCCACAGGGACTCCGGGCTGAAATATCCGGATTGCTGAAAAACAGACACCAGCAGAAAGCCGCGAAACGGTTGAGAGAGTTCGAGGAATACACGGAAAAACTGAAAATTCACCGCGGTGATATAGCATCTCAGGTAGTGAGAATGATGACGAAACAGATGAAAGATAAATCGATTCGAAAACGGGATAGATAATGGTGAATGGTTGGGATCATCCCTTTACCTGATGACACCCTGTCTATTCCTGTATGGAACAGTATAAATCCAAGGTAAAGTCTTCAGATACCTCGCACGGGAAAGGTCCAACATACTCCTCCAGCATTTCCTGTGTTCCATACTGGTATTTACTATTGTTCTCCACCCATTCAGCCAATTTCATCCAGGTGGCGGTAATGGTTTCGATCCCGTGGCAACGTGTTATCGCATACAGTCCGCCTTCAAATTCCTTTACGCTAACGCCCTCTTCCATCTCTATATTATTATCTACCTGTATCCAGAACTCGTAGCCGTAATTCGGACTCCCGACTGAAGGATTGGGGTTATTAAATCCGAATATCCGGTGTTTCTCGGGATTATTCAAATATCCTTTCGGCTTCGCCCAGGCCACCAGCTTAGCGGCTGCGTCAAGTTCAGGACCGGAACCGAACGCGTGAAAACTCGCGACACGCAACGGTTCGAGTGTACCGATTCTTACATCCAATTCATCCATATAATACCACCTCTATATTTATACGCTTCTCCAACAGAATAATATAATTATATCTTTCATTATATGCCATCATATGTCATATATTAATGTTAAAATAATGCTGGACAAAGATTATGAGAGCCGACAGATTATTATCAATTCTAATGATACTCCAGGGAAAAGGAAAAACGAGTGTTCGGCAGCTTGCCGAAGAATTGGAAGTCTCCGTGAGGACCATACACAGGGATATAGACGCTCTCAGCGACTCCGGTGTACCGGTATACTTTGAAAGAGGTAAGAATGGCGGTGTTACTCTGCTTGAAGGTTACCGCACGAATCTTACAAGCCTGACTGCTGACGAATTAAAATCCCTGTTTATTCTTGGAATCCCCGCTTCACTGGGCGAACTCGGAGTGAGTAAGAGTCTAAAAACAGCTCTGCGCAAAATATCTGCATCGATACCGGAAGGTTATCGCGAGGATGAAATAAATATACGTTCGCGTATATTTATTGATTGGTCAGGATGGGGACCCGGAACGAATACGGATTCTACTCTACAAAATTTATATACGGCAGTCTGGGAAAACCGGAGGGTTTTCCTGCGTTACCTGGTTTCGTTCAGTTCACGTATAAAGAAAGAATTTGGTAGAAAGGTTAAACCATATGGCCTGGTAGCTAAAACGGGGGAATGGTACCTGGTCTGTGACGATGATATACGTATCCGCGTTTATGAACTGTCTTCAATACTTGAAGCGCAATCGACCGGAGAATCATTTACGCGTAACGCTGATTTCGACCTGGGTGAATTCTGGACTGAATGGTGTAAGCAACAGGAAGGATTTCATCCGTCGACTACAGTAACGGTACTGATATCACCATTACTCAACAGCATCCTGTCCGGTAATCTGGAGATAGATTTTGAAAAGACTATCACCAGCAGAGAGAGACCTGATAGCAACGGTAAAGTAAAAGCCTCTTTACTCTTTGATACATTTGAAGACGCCCGTACCTACATACTCGGTATGGGTAATTCGGTAGAAGTGCTTGAACCGGAGTCTTTACGTCTGAGTATCGCGGATTATGCCCGTCAGATAGCTGAAATGTATCATGATTCCAATTGATAAGAAGGTTGCATTATCCCGGTAATACGTATCGTTCCTTCAATCAAAATATGAGATAATCTCTCATATTCACGGACTCAATTCATTCGTAGTCAGACTCGAATTCTCCAGGTTTCAGGATCTCCGATAATTCGTCTTCAAAGAAGAATTTTTCCTCACCGAATGCCGGCTTCAGATCACGATACCAGATTGCTTCTTCATCGTATTCGGCGAAAAACACATAATCAGCCCAATCAGCCGATCTGCCCTGGATCATTCTTAGTCCCAGTACTTTCTCTCCCTTGATATTGGTCGGCCCAAGTACCTGAATCTTTCCGGGAAGACAGGACATGACCGGACCACGAGCGGTACGGGATATTCCGCTGACCGTCTTATATGCGTTCTGGTAAATTTCCCAGGCTTGAACCAACGGTACTGAAAAATAATGATGAGCTCCCGTATTTCGCACGACGAACATATAATAAGGGATACAGTTCAATCCTACTTGTTTTTTCCATAGTTCGGACCAGATTTCTTGAGAGTCATTTATGTTTCTGAGTAGCGGGGACTGAGTTCGTATTACCGCACCTGTTTCCTGGATTCTGCGTATAGCTGTTTGAACGGTATCATTTTCAAGCTCAACCGGATGATTGAACTGAGCCATGAAAGCAAGATGTTTTCCTGAATCACCAACCTTCCTGAACAACTCAAGCAGATCCTCAGCATCGTCATCATCGGTAAACCTGTACGGCCAGTAGGATAGAGCCCTGGTCCCGATACGGATATTTCTGAGATTAGGAATACCGGACTCCAGTAATGGTTCGATATATCCAGCCAGCAACGAAGCACTCATAATCAGCGGATCGCCTCCGGTGAACAGAACGTCGGTAATTTCCGGATATGCTGCTACATACTGTACAAGCAGATCGGTTTCTTTCGTAGCGAACTTAAATTCATCCATGCCGACAAACTGAGGCCAGCGGAAACAGAACGTGCAATACGCATGACATGTTTGTCCCTGACTCGGGAAAAACAGTACTGTTTCGCTGTATTTATGCTGCATACCATACAGGATATCATCGCCTAACACCGGTACGTTATGTTCGATCTGACCAGCCGGATGAGGATTCATCTCAAGTCTGACCTGTTCTATAAACGTATTGATCTCTTCCTCGTCAGCTTTTTCAGCAATAAGTCGCTCCAGAATCTCAAAACGTCCGGGAGGGAGCATCTCCTTCTGCGGAAACGTCAGGATGAACATCGGATCATCGGGCACATTATTCCAGTTTATCAATTGGTCAACTACATAGTTGTTTGTTTTAAACGGTAAAACCTGCCCGACTATTTCTATCTCCTTTATCTGGTCCTCAGATAACTTTTGTATCTGTGAAATAGAGGTAAAATTATTTAGGGTATACGGTATGTATTCCATTCCCTTTTCCTGTATTATATTTCTAGTAATTTACTTCTAGTAATATAGTACGTTTAATAAACACCGTTGTCAATATCATGTTGAAAAAAAGAACGATAATAATCTTACTCATTTATGGAAATCACCCGTGATTGAAAGAAATGTATGTTGCATACACCCGGGGGGATTTAGTATAAGATACAGCCGGTCCAGGTTATTCTGTCCGAATGGAAATTACTGTCTAGTCCAAGTTTATCAAGCAGACCGACTACATCTATTCCTATTGCTTCGAGCGACATTCTCGCTTTATCGGGATGGCGGCATGGTTTATCTTTCTGTATAGCGCAGGTATCGCACAATCCGCAGTTCCCGCCTATCAATCCCCATACATCCGTGATTCCTTCTTTTTTGATATGATCTTCCAGTTTGAGAATCATCGTGTGGAAATCATCTTTGCTTTTTATCAGTTTTTTCCAGTCCCTCTTCAGGTTCATTTCCCGTGAATACTGAAAAAGATAACCCTGGCTGTAATTCTTTAATCTATCTCGAATTTCATCGAGTGATCCCGCATTCGGCGGACAGGTATAGTTCCTTCCATAACTGCCGCACTTGTTTTCTTCACAGTATTTCCGTATCCGTTCTTCCGGAACAAGCACGGCAGGATCTATTTCGACACACACATCTATTCCAAGTTTTTCCGATAATTCGTTTATACTCATGGTTGTCCTTCTTAAATAAAGCTCATCTTTCTATTTAAAAAGGCTGCTGCCTTTCCGGCAGCAGCCTTTTATACAATCCAATGGTGGAGCTGGAGGGGTTCGAACCCTCTACCTCTTCAATGCCATTGAAGCGCTCTCCCAAATGAGCTACAGCCCCGTCGGTGTTTATTATACTATGCTGCGACTGCTTCCGCCACCCCGGTAGTGAAAGTAAGCTCTTCATCGGCAACGTCTACCGTAATACTGTCACCCTCGCTAAACTCACCTTTCAGCACTTTTGTAGACAGCGGATTCTCCACATATCGTTCCACCGCTCTTCTCAAAGGTCGGGCGCCATACACCGGATCGAATCCTACCCTGGCAATCCAGGATTTCGCCGCATCGGTCATTACCAGAGTCAGCTTGCGTTCCTGTAATCTCTTCTCCAGGTCTTTGACCATCAGGTCGACTATACTTCTCAACTGCTCTTCGTTCAACTCGTGGAAGACTATGATCTCGTCCAGACGGTTGAGGAACTCAGGGCGGAAAGTTTTCCTGACCTCAGTCATGACCTTCTCTTTCATGTCCTCGTAACTTTGTTTCTTAGTTTTAGCCGTATCTTTTTGAGGTGTAAATCCGAGAGATGCTTCCCTCTTGATTAGCTCAACGCCTGTATTACTGGTCATGATTACCACGGTATTCTTGAAGTCTACGGTCCTTCCATGCCCGTCGGTTAACCGTCCGTCATCGAGAAGTTGCAGCAGACTGTTGAAGACTTCCGGATGTGCTTTCTCTATCTCATCCAGCAAAATAACCCGGTATGGTCTGCGCCTGACTGCTTCCGTCAACTGACCGCCTTCCTCGTAGCCTACATATCCCGGCGGCGCACCGATAAGCCGCGAAACAGTATGCCGTTCCTGGTATTCTGACATATCAAGTCGAATCATCGCGTTCTCGTCATCGAACAGGAATTCGGCCAGGCTTTTCACCAGCTCTGTCTTACCGACACCGGTAGGTCCCAGGAACATAAAGCTGCCGATAGGCCGGTTCGGGTCTTTCAGGCCAGCCCTACTCCTGCGGACAGCTTCGCTAATCGCCGTCACCGCTTCTTCCTGGTTAATCAGTCGTTCATGTATCCTTTCTTCCATGTGAAGAAGCTTTTCGGCTTCACCCTCAAGCATCTGTGATACCGGGATACCGGTCCAGGTCGATATCAGTTTGGCTATATTCTCCTCATCAACTACTTCTTTTATCTTTTCTTTCTCAAGCCAGGCATTCTTGGCATGATTATATTCATTTTCAAGCTTGATTCTTTCCGACTTCAACTGCGCTGCTTTTTCATATTCCTGTCGTTGTGAAGCGGCTTCTTCCTCGTTGGTCAACTGCTTTAACTGCTTTTCGAGTGTCTTTACTTCCTGCGGTGCGCTTTCGGCATCGATGCGAACCTTACTTGCAGCCTCGTCTATAAGATCGATAGCCTTGTCAGGAAGCTGCCTGTCCGAAATATAGCGCTGACTCAATCGAGCAGCCGCTTCGAGAGCCTCGTCACTTATCTGTATCTTGTGATGGGCTTCATACCTCGGCCTCAGTCCATGGAGTATCTCTATCGTTTCCTCAACAGTAGGTTCACCAAGAAATACCGGCTGTAGTCGCCTTTCGAGAGCTTTATCCTTTTCTATGAACTTCCTGTACTCATCGAGGGTTGTCGCACCGATGCACTGGAGTTCACCATGAGCCAGCGCCGGTTTCAGCATGTTGCTGGCATCGATAGCCCCTTCTGCGGCTCCTGCTCCAACCATGGTATGGATCTCGTCGATAAACAGGACTACTTCACCCTCCGCTTCACGTACCTCATCCATGACTGCCTTAAGGCGCTCCTCGAATTCACCCCTGAACTTGCTTCCAGCCACCAGGCTTCCCATGTCGAGTGCCATGACCCGGCGTCCTTTCAAAGAATCCGGTACATCATCGGCAGCAATTTTTTGTGCCAGCCCTTCCGCGATTGCCGTTTTTCCTACACCCGCATCACCAACGACGACAGGATTATTCTTGGTCCTGCGAGTTAATATCTGCATTACCCGCTTTATCTCTTCTTCTCTACCGATAACGGGATCAAGTTTGCCCTGCCTCGCCAGTTCAGTCAGATCACGGCCATATTTCTGCAAGGATCTGTATTTACTCTCGGCACGCTGGTCGGTAACTCTGTGACCTCCCCGGATCTTCTCTAAAGCCTGGTAAACCTTTTCCTGGTTTATTCCGGCATTTTTAAGTATACGTGAAGACTCACCTTTTTCATCTTTCGTTATGCCTATAAACAGATGTTCCGTACCTATGAATTCGTCTTTCAGCCGGTTCGCTTCTTCGTCGGCGTTCTTAAATAACTCACCGACTCGCGGAGTCGCGTATATCTGCCCCGACTGGTAAGCTACTTTCGGAAGACTTTCGAGGACCGTAGCAATTTCACGTTTTATTGAATCGACATTAATACCGAGATCCGTGAAAATCTCACTTACCAGCCCTCTTTCCTGTTGCAGCAAGGCCAGCAGAATATGTTCTATATCCCACTGGTTATGCTGATATTGCTGTACGATTTGTTGAGAAAGAGTAATCGCTTCTTGAGCCTGTTCTGTAAATCTTTCCTGTTTCATTGTGCTGCCACCTCCACATCACTATTCCTTCCAAATTTTTCCTGTAAGAATTCTTCTATCTGTCTCTGTACTTCAGGATAATCCCAGTTATAATCATGTCCTGGGACATTAATACAATATGTAAACTTAACATTTTTCCGCTGCAGCTTGTATTTCGCCCACCTGAATGGTGCACCTAAGTAAGTTTTAAGAATCACCGGTACGTTCCATTCCATCAGAGAATCCGGCATCAGTCCATTGCTATCCAGCGTAAGAGTTCGATCCGTAATGACTCTTCTTGACTTATAAAAAAACGGTGTGCCCAATTCTATGCTGAAAATTCTTTCTTGTCCGTTCATTTCCTGCAGTACGGCATTACTGAAAGCCGCTCCCTGACTTACTCCTATCATGACTATCTTCAGATTAGTCAGATGTTCTGTTATAAATCCCATTTCAGCTGCCATTACTTTTGCTTTATTAGCGAAGAAGCGTGTCTGTTCGCCTATGTCATTTATTACAGCCTTCAATCCGGTAGCCGACCTGAAATACTGTACCAGCGAACCCGAGTACCCAAGTTTATTTATCGTCCTGTCCACGCCTTCTACAATACTCCTTTCCCACTGCAGCAGGTTTTCAATATGAGTACTTCCCCATCCTCCCGGATTGTGTATCAGCAGGAAATTACTTTTCTCAGCCCTGTTATAAATATCAAGAAGCCTGTTAGTAAAACCGGTACTCTTTACCGTATCATTGCCAAACAATTTTCTAGCTAATTGATATGCTTCTTTTTCTATAAAACTGTTTGCAGTCACTTCAACCACCAATCCAATCTAAGAGGACATTCAGTCCGTAATAACCTCCGAAGGCAACGATAAGATATCTTACAGTCTTTCCCGCCCAGCTTATCAGGAAAAACTTCATTAGTCCCATTCTTACCGAACCTGCCGCCAGGCCGGCAAAGTAAAACGGACTAATTATCAACGCCGATGCGATAAACAGTGTCCAGGATCCTCCCTTTCCGCCAATCCACTCGGACATTTTTGCATAAAAGGCTTCACCTTTACTCCAGAATCTTCCCTGTACGGGCCTGACAGGATCATAATGACGTCCTGTCTCTTCTTCATATTCCTTTTCTCTCGCCCTGAATCTTGATAATACGGTCTCAACTCCCGCTCCTGTAAGATAAACCGTGATTCCGCCAATTCCTCCTCCAAGACCTGCCACAAGACCCACATAAAACGGATTCAGTACACCTCCTAGTGTAAAAACCATCGCCAGCGTAGGCGCAGGGATAACACTGACTCCGCACAATACACCTACAATAAAAACTCCTATATAGCCATAAGCACCAATAGACTGGACCTCATGCCTGAATATTATAGCCGCCGCCAGTAATCCCGCTGTAAAGACGAATCCGAATGTACTTATCAGATAAACACGCCAGTTGCTTCTTTTCTTCTCTGGTTTAGTCTTTAATTTTTCCAACAGGTACCTCTTACCGGCTTATTTCTTCAAAACTAAACAGTATCTCCCATTTCCCGTTAACGTAAAGGTATATCAATATTCTGGTGTATATTCTCTCCCTGTGCTTTAAATATTTCCAGAATTCCTTAGCTTTCTATTTTCGATTTCCAGATACTCGATTCGTTTCTGAAGTTCGGTGATTCGCTGGGCCATTCGGAGGATTACTTCAGCTCCGGCTATTGTAATTCCAAGGTCTTCCATGAGGGTTTTCATCTGCTTAATCTTCGCGATATCTTCATCGGAATACAGACGTATATTACCTTCGGAGCGAGATGGTTCTATTATGCCAATCTTTTCATAGTAGCGCAAGGTATATGAGCGCACTCCACACATCCTTGCAGCTATGCTGATAACATATCGCGGTTCTCTATCCATCGAGTCCATAAATCACCTCAGTATCTAACTACCCGGACGTAAATCTGCCAGTTGCCGGTATAGTTTTTTCTCTTCGTCAGTCAACTTTTCAGGTAATACAACCTTCACTTTTGCTATCAAGTCTCCTTTGGATGAGCCGTTCAGTTTTGGCATACCCTGACCTGTAAGCTTGAATTCTCTTCCGTTTTGAGTTTCCGGAGGTATTTTGAGAGCCAGCTTACCTTTCAGTGTCGGTACTTGTGTTTCCCCACCAAGTAAAGTTGTCATCAAGGGTACATCCACCTCCACTTTCAGGTTATCGCCATTCCTCTGAAACTGTCTGTGAGGTTTTACCGATACCACCAAGTACAGATCACCGGCTTTTCCCCCGCTATATCCGACTTCACCTTTCCCGCTGATACGCACGCGTGAACCATCCTTGACTCCTGCCGGTATCTTCACTTCGATTCTTTTCATTCCGGATACCGTCCCTGATCCCATACAGGCTGAACATACCGCGTTCTGGATACGACCGGTACCACTGCAGCTGGGACAGGCTTCCCGACTTTCCATGCTTAATATGCGGTTAGATCCGTTATAGGCTTCTTCCAGAGTTACTTCGACAGGATGTTCGATATCACGTCCGCGTCGTGGCCGTACCTGCCGACTGAATCCTCCGGTTCTGCCCCGACCGAACATTCCGCCGAACAGATCCCCCAGATCACCTTGATCGAATTGAAATCCTTCGGGACCTGAACCACTAAAATCCCAGCGAACATTTTGGTTCGCTCCTGCCTTTTCAAATTGATCGGCATACTGCCACTGGTCACCGTATTTATTATATTTCTGGCGTTTATCCTTATCCGACAATACTTCGTACGCCTCGTTTACCTCTTTAAACCTGGTTTCCGCAGATTTGTCGCCGGGATTTACGTCAGGATGATACTGTCTTGCCAGACGCCGATAGGCCTGCTTAATATCTTTTTCGCTGGCATCACGATTTACGCCTAATGTTTTATAATAATCTTTCCCAGCCATCTTACTCCTCAAGTATAATTATAAATACTTTATGCAGATATGTCAATATGTTTTATCATTATTCTTAATAATAATTTACTAACTTTGCACTTATAGATTGATGCTCAATTCAATTTACTTTTTACTCTCGTACATGTATTATACGTAGAGTAATTCTAATTCAGAACAAGAAGGAGTATCGTATTCATGAAAATGAAAGCAGCCGTCTGCAATGAACACGGCAAACCACTCGAAATTGAGGAAATAGAGATTATCGACCCTCGACCAGGTGAAGTCCTGGTTAAGGTAGAAGCGACAGCAGTATGCCAGAGTGACCTCCATGGAATCGATGGCGATGTTCCAGGCAGATTGCCGGGGATAGCGGGACACGAGACGGTAGGACATGTTACGAAAGTCGGAGAAGGTCTGAATCGAATAAAGGAAGGGGATTACGTCTGCTGCACAACTTCTACTGTTGGATGCGGTTTCTGTGACGAGTGCCTTGCCGGGCGACGCTCAAACTGTACGACGCACTCGATGATGGGGTCAATGATGAGAGAACCAGGTCGTAAAAACAGTAAAGGCGAACCTGTTTCTACTCTGGCGGGAACGGTCGGTGGATTTGCCGAATACGTTCTTCTCGATGAATCCGCCCTGGTAAAAGTCGATGAATCAATGCCTGTCGACAAGGCCTGCCTTATTTCCTGTGCGGTAATCAGTGGTTTCGGTTCTGCGATTACCGCTGGAGTTAAACCATTCTCCAGTGCTGCGATCATTGGTACCGGCAGTGTTGGAATTAACGCTATTCAGGGGTCTTCATTCCTGGGAGCCTGCCCCGTAATAGCTATCGATATGCTTGACACCAGACTTAAAGCGGCTAAACAGTTCGGTGCCACTCATACTGTCAACGCCAAGGAGGTACCCGACACAATCCAGGCAGTAAAAGACCTGACCGGTGGTAAAGGTGCTGATTATGTGTTCATTACAGCAACTACTGCCAGTAACGCACTTTCCCAACAGGCGATCGAGATGTCCAGTCCCACCGGCGTTATCTGCAGAGTATCTCTCGGCGGAATGACACCTGAATCGATGCAGGATATTGAATGGATGCGAGGTCTGGCGGGATTCGGAACATCGAGGAAATTCATCAGCCCTATGATGGGAGGTTCGAACATTATCCAGGATATCCCTAATTACGTAAAAATGTACCAGGCAGGCAGACTGCAACTTGATAGCCTGGTCAGTGGTCACTACCCTCTTGAACAGATAAACGAAACAATAGAGAAACTGAGATCTGCTGAAGCCCTTCGCAGCATCATTATGATGTAACCTGGGATTAAAAGACAGGAGGCTGGACTATAAAAAGTCCAGCCTTTCTCTTTATGTGTTTTTCTCAGGCTTAGCTGCCAGCACGAGTCTAAAACAAACGATAAGTATTTACGGAAAGATAGGAAAACCTTATATCCGTGTTTTTTATCAATACGCATATATGGTCGTTTTTAGTTGACAAGGATAATCGAGTACATTATGTTGTAAGTCTGAGTAAACGATGAGGTGAGTTATTGATGAAAGGTAAGTTAATCATCGCGGGTGGGTTGCTGGTTATAACCATCGCACTTTGGTTTGCTAAAGAAGAACTCGCCTCCATATATCCTGAAAGAGTTTTTTATACATCTTTAGCATTGTTCATAATCTATATCTCTATCAAGATACTCATGGAACTTTTAGTTAGCGAAAGGATCAAAGAGTCCAAGACACGCTATTCATTAAAAAAAACTGCCTCTATCCTGTCCGTACTCGCGTTTATCGCTGCAACGATAGCAATCTGGATAGACAATTTACAGGCTCTCCTGGTTTCTTACGGGATACTGGCAGCCGGCGCCGCAGTAGCGCTGCAGGATGTCTTTAAAAATTTCGCCGGTTCGCTAATCATATTTATTACCGGGACCTATCACGTAGGAGACAGGATCGAGATCAACTCAAAAATTGGTGATGTGATTGATATCGGTATATTCTATACTACTTTGCTCGAGACGAACGAATGGGTTGGAGGTGATCAGGCTACCGGAAGACTATCGATCATTCCAAATAACTTCGTGATTTCCGGAGTTGTTAATAACTATACAAAGGATCATCCATATATATGGGACGAAATTAGTATTCCGATAACATATGACAGTGACTGGAAAACAGCCTTGGAAATGTTGAAGAGCGTTATTGCGACTGAAACGAAAGCCAGCGCCGAAAAATCAGATGCATCGGTATCAAAACTATCAGATAAATACTATCTGCCTGAAAAAGCAACAGGATCAACCGTATACGCAGTTTTAACCGATAACTGGATAACCATGAATATCCGATATATTACGGAAGTCCGTAAGCGGAGAGAGTTAAGAGACTACCTGAACAGGATAATTCTTTCCGAACTGGAACAAGTCGATAATATCAAGATAGCGTCGGAATCTCTCGATATCAATATTAAAGAAATGCCGGGGAATAAACCGGGATAAAGGAATATTCTGACTTCACTTACTTTCAGGCTTGCCGGCCGGGCAAAGTTTAAGACATAGATCACAAAGTATCGAACGGCCATCATCGGTCTTAGGTGTAAAATAGGAAAGGCATATCTTCGGATCCGGCATACGGTATGGTTCGAGGGCATTCACCGGGCAGGCATTAATACACACATTGCAGTCAATGCAGACAGAATTTTCTTCTTCATTCAATGCAGTATCGGGTATATCACAGGGTATATCAGCCATTACACCCATAAACCGTAATCTCGGACCATATTCGGAATGAAGAACAACCGTATTCTTTCCACGCTTCCCTATTCCGAGACGGATGGCAGCTTCCTTCAGATTTATCTCACCTTCCAGCGGATAGCCGATACGCCCGACTGCTTCAGCCGTATATCCTGCGTTACTTATAAATAATAACAATTCATTAAGCCTGTGCTGAATATGTTTTTCGAATCCATACATCCGAAAAATCCCGTTCTCAAGCCCAAAATCATCAAGATTCCTCTCGGAAGTAGATTCAAGTCCCAGAACAATCAGAGTTTTGCTGTCAAAAGGGATAATACCGGCAACATCGAATAATTCTTTCGCTTTCTCCAGTATTTCCGTGACTATTGTCATATATAAGCTCCTCAAGCACTATTACTATTTTACCAAATCATTATACTTAAAGCAGTATTTCCAGTCATTGACAAACATGTACCTATAGAATATAGTTCTCATACTTTAAGAGAAAGAGAATATGTCTATCATTCAGAATATTTTCACAAACATGGCCGTACCGATGCCGCTTCACAGGAAGCTGTATCTGGTCTTCCGCAATAATATGATCAAGATAGTAAAACGCCAGCGATGCTGCGGTCATCCCGGAGAACCCGGCTGCTGACAGGTACAAGACTCCCCGGAGGGGATAGAAGGAGGTCATCATCATGAGCATTGAGCCACAATATAACAGATTGCGACTCTACAACGGAATTATGGGTTGTCTCCACCTTGCCCAGGCTGTTTTTGTATTTCTCCTGAGTAATGATTTCTCGCTGCCTCTCACTACGTCGTTCCTGGAATTCAACCAGGATACGGGGAAACTATGGCCGGTAACGGAAACCGCGGTAAACCTTCCGTTCGGTCCGATGGTTGCCCTTTTCCTGCTCCTCTCTGCAATCGCCCACTTCACCGTCATCACTCCCAAAGTTTTCGGATGGTATGTCAGAAACCTTCGGAAAGGCATCAATTATGCCAGGTGGTACGAATATTCTTTCAGCGCTTCTCTGATGATCGTACTTATCGGAATGCTGTGTGCTATTTACGACATCGGAGCTCTTATCATGGCATTCACTCTTACAGCGGTCATGAACCTTTGCGGCCTGATAATGGAAGTGCACAACCAGACGACTGAAAAGACCAACTGGACTTCGTATGTAGTAGGTTGTATTGCCGGTGTTGTGCCATGGATAGCTATAGCCGTCTATTTCTTCGGTTCTCTTTCAACCACGGATGGCGGCGTCCCGACTTTCGTCTACTTCATCCTGCCGACGTTGTTCGTATTCTTCTTCAGCTTTGCTCTGAATATGGTATTCCAGTACCGCAAGGTTGGCAAATGGCGGGATTACCTCTACGGCGAAAGGACCTATATACTCCTGAGTCTCATAGCCAAATCAGCTCTTGCCTGGCAGGTCTTCGCCGGAACACTGAGACCGGTATAACGGGAAAAATACGGCAGACTGTGTCATAATAATACTCGGCAGCAATACTCTGACAATACAGAATTGCGAGGTGAAAGATGTTTACTGCTGAGGATACCATTCTTGTTTTGATCGATATCCAGGAAAAGCTGTTCCGGGTAATTCACGAGAAAGAAACTCTCTCCACAAACACGGTTAAGCTGGTAAAAGGGATCAGGTTACTCGATATTCCGGTAATTCTAACCGAGCAGAATCCTGCCGGTCTCGGACCAACGCTGCCGGAAATCTCATCGCTGCTGCCGGATATTGAGCCGGTTATGAAATTCGATTTCAGCTGTTGTAAAGAAGAAACTTTTCTCCGGAAACTCGAAGAACTCGAACGTAATCAAATAGTCCTGTGCGGTATAGAGACACATATCTGTGTTTACCAGACTGCCCTGGACCTTGCCGATATGGGATATGAAGTACAGGTAGCCACCGACTGCGTATCATCGAGGATACCTGCCAACCGTGATATTGCTTTGGCCAGGATGGAACTGGAAGGAATTATGCCTACTACTACTGAAATGATCCTGTTTGAGATACTCGGAACTGCGAAACATGATAAATTCAAGGAAATCAGTGCAATAATAAAATGACGTTATGAACGAAGAACAGGCCAAACTAATCATCCGCGTACAACCGGGAGCTCGTAAAAACATGATAACCGGTTATACCGACGGTGTTTTCAATATCAAAATAACGACTCGACCTGAAAAAGGCAAAGCCAACGAATCCCTGATAAAATACCTGAGTGACGCTCTGGGTACAGCAAAAAGCAATATCACGATACAAAAAGGAGCTACGTCGCGCAATAAACTAATCATGATACAGGGAATCAGTACCTCGAACGCCATTTCGCTCCTTCTCGGTTCGACTGATAGCAAAAACACCAATTAGGAGACCTGTTCTACCCGTATTCTCAAAAACACGGAATGTTCCTGCTCAATGCCAGATCATGTCCCTGTTTTCAGGCAGAAATTGAATAAGAAATATAGTTACGATACAATCAAACTCAACTTATACTAACTTGGGGTGCCGCCGCTCTTTCGTTCCTCGGATTTGTTTAGATCCATCCGTTCCGGTATGCCTTTTCGAAGAAAACCAGACACAAAATGACTCGATTATGACCTTTTTCCATGAAGTCTGGGAAAGTATTTATTCAATCGAACGAGTTTCTAAAGATATTTATTACATGTACTGTGATAATGATCAATCGTCTTGATTGCGTTCGAATATCATGATGAGCTATCCACTAAACTGGTAGTGAAAGGTCAGCTCCTCCGCTTCAGGTAATAAATACTCAGAATATTACTTTTTAGATAAATATTATTACCTAAAGGAGTAATGAACGTGCGACGGCGCCGCTACGCCTATGGACTTGAAGCTTATTATAAATGTGTTCCAAATGCTTTTTTACCGTGCGGGGACTTATCGAAAGAGCTTCTCCTATTTCAACATTGGTTTTACCCTGTGATAACCATGTTAGTATCTCTGCCTCGCGTCTTGTAAGTGCGGGATAAGGGCTCGCTGGTTCTTCTATTAGTAAAAGCAAGTCTTGACCAGCAGCTTTGCCACCCCAGACGAATTTCAGCGTAAGCTGGCTTCTCTCGTTTGTTACTACCAGGGGTACCGAAGGCGTAGGAGGATCGGATGATTGGTAAAAGCGAGCCCTTTCGTATTCAATCCAGCGATCCAGCTTGTCGGGCAGGGACTTACTTGAAGGCTTAACATCAAAAAACCTGGAGATTGTCTTCCAAGCAATATCATTATCGAGGCAGGTCTGTCCGGACCGACCCACTACCAGCACCTGGTTTCCCACTTGCTCAGCAGCCTGCTTCATCAGGTCAAGCATCTGCACGTTTCTATAAGCCTGTACCAAGTGAGGGCGGAGAAGGTCGAGACACAATTTCTCACTTTCTAAAAAGTCAGAGCGGTCTCTATCGAAGGCAAGCCCAATCATTTGCTGAGAAGCCAAAAATATACCTGCAAGCATCTGGTATTCTACATTGAACTGCCTGTAATATTCATTGTATAAGGTCAAATTGTGGAACTCGCGGTTTGAGATGAAATCAGAAATTCTATAGCTCCGGCCATCCCCAGAACACGCATAATGAGTAAGAGCAGGATGCTCGGTAAAATGGAGCATGAATGCCTCTTTCAATATCGGATCGGGTACAGCGTTAGCAGGTTCAGTAATCCAAACGTTCATTGAATTGGGGAGGATTATTTCGTTGTAGCATATGGTATTACATGGAAATAAGTGCCTGACGACAGACAGAACCCCGGAGGGGAAGTCATCAAGATTTAAAATACTATACAATTTTTCTAAAGCAGACAATATCGCTGTATATTCTTTCTGTGATAGCGATGTCATTTCTCCATCTCCCCAGTGAAGTCAAACATAAGATATTTTAAACAATCCGTATGTTGATTTCAAAAATATACGCCGTTTGCCGTATTGAGCAGTGGGTTCTTATTGGTTATAGTTCAACGAGAAGTATATGTTTATATTGTGAGAGAAAGGAATATTTGTCAGAAGGAGGGTAAACAATGTCACTTCAAGAAAATAAAGATGCACTCCGGAATTTCTGGAACGAAGTTTTCAATAATAAGAAGCTTGAACTAATCGACAGTCTTTTTACTGAAGATTATGTGTACCACGGAGCTGCAGGCCAGGATATACACGGTCGAGAGGGTCTAAAACAATTCCTCACAATGTATTTTGATGCGTTCCCTGATATACACGCAGAAATTGAGGATATATTCGGTGAGGACAACAAAGTAGTGAGTCGTGTAATGTGTCGGGGTACCCATCAAGGCGAACTGATGGGAATGCCCGCTACGGGCAAGCAAGTGGCGATACGAGTAATTTGCACGAATCTCTTCTCAGGTAAAAAAATTGCAGAAGATTGGGAACTCCCTGATCTTTTTGGCATGATGCAACAGCTAGGTGCCATGTCACAAAAATGACCTGGCAGTTTGTTCATATCTGTTTTCAAAAATGTAAACAGTGCCATCATTGATGATTAATACCTGAAATAGCATTAAGTTCCATTATTTGCATTGTATTACCCATTACACTCAAAATCCTTTTCCCGAGAAGCCGCTCCTGAATGTAATAGAACAAACCGTCGACTATTTTAACGCAGTAACACAGGGTGTATAATGTTCGCATCATACTTCAGAGAGGTGGTCAGATGGCAATAATCGAAGAGAGTATTGAAATCAAGTGTCCAGCCGACAAAGTATTTACCTACACTACTGATGCGAAGAGTTGGCCTGAGTGGCAGCCTTTTCCAGAAGCGGAGCAAACGTCTCAAGGCTCAATGGGCGTTGGCTCTACGACCAAGGGGAAAATTCACATGATGGGCCTCAGTATGAAGTGGACTGCAAAAGTCACGGAATACGAATTAAACAGGAAGTTTGGTAAAGATATTATCTCCGGCCCCGTTACCATTGAACAGCATAACACCTATAATCCCATGGAAAATAGCACGAACTTAACCATTATGTACAATATGAAGGTGGGCGGTCTCATGAAGCCGTTCTCATCGGCAGTTGTTAGCTCAATGCGCAAAGCCTTGCATAAAGCTCTTTACGACTTAAAAGGTATTCTTGAAAGTCAGACTTAAGGCTAAAGTTGGCAGTGAATAAATATCTGGTCACTACCCAAGGCTTATAAATTCTTTTATTCGATATAGAGGTTAAGAGAGTTACAATAATCCCATTACTACTATACAAATAAGTAATTTGTTGTCCACACCCAGGAGATTGATATTGACCCACTACCGCCAACTCGTCTCTCTGTACACACACTCATTTAAGGGCTATAATACAAGGAATCTGATTGTTGATATCCTTTGTCTTAGGAAACCACTGGAACGAGTCGAATATTGCAGGAAGATTATTCACAGAAACCCGCTGACAGATATTATCGTCCGGCCAGACGACGCAATAGACCATGGCGTGTCCTCCTCCCTGCTTTACCCAAGCCAAAGACTGGAAGTTCCTCTTCTCTGGTTCTTGTTTACGGTTTCGCCGGTTTAATTATACTCGGTACCCTGTTACTTATGCTTCCAGTTTCATCAAAAACGGGAGATTTCACCTCTTTTATCAATGCCCTCTTTACTTCTACATCAGCAGTGTGTGTTACCGGTCTGGTTGTTGTGGATACCGCCGATTACTGGACTCCCTTCGGACAGGTAGTAATTTTAATACTCATCCAGTTGGGAGGTTTCGGGTTCATGACCAGTGCCACGATATTCATGCTGGCTTTCGGAAGGCGTATCGGAATTCAGGAAAGACTGCTTATCAGTGAATCGATGGGGCTGACAAGGCTTGGCGGTCTCGTAACGATCGTAAAACGAATGGCAATGTTTACCATTACAGCCGAATTACTGGGAGCGGTTATCATGTTATTCTCCTTTTCCGGAGAATATTCCGGAGGGAAAGCAGCCTGGATATCGCTTTTCCAGTCTGTTTCGGCTTTTAATAATGCGGGGTTCGACCTTTTCGGTGGTTTCAGGAGTCTTTCAGGACACTATGACGTACCGCTTGTGCTTATCACGACCGCTGCTCTTATTATTCTTGGAGGGATCAGCTTCCTGGTTATATCTGACATAGCAGGCAGGAGAAAATGGAAGAGATTTTCACTTGACACCAAGATCGTGCTTTCAGCTACCGCTGTTCTGTTGATATTCGGCTTCATCCTGGTATTCTTTACCGAATTGGGAGACCCTGACACTCTTGGCTTTATGTCGATTCCTCAGAAACTCGTGAACGCCTTCTTTCAGTCGGTTACGGCAAGAACAGCCGGTTTCAGTACAATTAATGTAGCCAATCTTGCAGATTATGCTCTGTTCTTCACCATGTTGTTTATGTTTGTCGGCGCTGCTTCAGGTTCAACTGCCGGAGGAGTAAAAGTCAACACCTTCGGTATCATTGTAGCTACGATGTGGAGTTCTCTGCGTGGAAGAGAAAAAGCTGGTGCGTTCGGACGACGTTTCAACACACTTCAGGTACACAGGGCTTTGACGGTAATAATAGTCTCACTGACTCTTATCTCAGTAATAGTATTTATTCTCACCATTACAGAGGAATTTCGTTTCCTGAACCTGTTATTTGAAACTATCTCAGCATTTGGGACAGTCGGCCTTTCCACCGGGATTACCCCGGATTTATCCGTAGCAGGCAGGCTGGTTATTACATTCACAATGTTCGTCGGTCGACTGGGACCGTTAACCCTGGCGCTGGCATTAATCCAACGACAGAAGACTACAGCTTATAATTACCCCGAGGAAATGATAAGAATAGGCTAACTTCAGGAGGAAGTATGAAAAAACAAATTGCGGTAATAGGATTGGGGAGATTCGGCATCAGTCTCGCCACCACCCTTGCATCAGAGGGACATGACGTACTGGCTATAGATAAAGATGAGATAAAAATACAGAACGCTGCATCACTATTGACTCATACCGTTCAGGCAGATGCTGTTAACGAGTCCCTTCTAAACGAACTGGGAATCTCCAACTTCGATATAGCGATCGTCGCCATAGGTTCAGCTATTGAAAGCAGCGTTCTGACAACGATATTACTGAAAAAACTCGGTGTCGACTATGTTATAGCCAGGGCTAACGACGAACTCCACGGCAGTATTCTTGAAAAGATCGGAGCTGACTACGTTGTTTATGCTGAAAGAGAAATGGGAAGCAGAGTGGCTCATGGCATACTGCTTACTGACGTATCTGACTATATGACCATAACTCCAAGTTATGGGATCGCTAAATACAAAGTTGCTCCTCATCTCGTGGGTGAGAGCCTGGAGTCTCTCGAATTAGGCAGAACCGGTAAATGGGAAGTTGCAGCACTGCTTATCCAGCGTGAAAACGAGGTTATTGTTACTCCGGACAAAGCTGAGGTCCTCCAGGCGGACGATATAATGATCCTATCCGGAACTGATGACAAACTTGTCAAGATGCTAACCGATTTCAGGGAAAGAAAAAACAATGAAAAATAATGAGGTTAGCGGTCGAGTCCTTTTTTTCTCGTGACAAATACCGTCACCCCGGGTCTCACTTCACGTAACCCGGTAGCATCTCCGATCACTTTTCCGAAAACGATTACAGGAGAAACCGGCCTTGGTCGTTCATCTGTACTGACAGGCGTCAGTCCGTAAAATACACAGAAAGCGTTACCTACCGGCCAGTAGCCGAGGTCGCCGACCTCTACCACACCCTGTCCGCTTTCCAGCTCAAGAGCAAGTTCTACCGGAATTCTAAAATAGAGTTCATCACCCCAGATACTTCCCTGGGCTTCATAGGGTATTGTATTCCATACAGCATCAGCGGCAGAAGTATCATTAAGCTCTGCTTCAAGTTGAATACTGCCCGCCTTGATAGTAATTATCCGTGTCATGTGTACTATAATATCTAATCAGGTTATGTTCTTACAACAACACGAATACTGGTATAATTAACAAGAGTGGGGTTTCAGGTATGACAGTTGAACGACAGCTAGATAAAGACACTGAAAAGAAAGTAATTACGGCTCAAAAAACGGAAATTACCGAACATTTTATATATGACAAGCTTTCACGCAGAGTGAAAGGTGAACATAACCGTGAGATACTCCAGCGTATCTCAAAGGATGAACTCAAACATCACAACCTGTGCAACTACTATACCTGTATCGAGGTAAAACCCAACAAGTTTAAGATATGGCTCTATTACGCCATTGTCAAGATATTCGGAATCACGTTCGGGCTAAAACTGATGGAACGCGGCGAAGACCGGGCGCACAATGCCTACCAGCAGCTGGCGAAAATTATCCCGGAAGTCGAAAACGTCATCCGTGATGAAGTGAGACATGGTAATGAACTGATAGATATGATAGACGATGAAAGACTCGAATACAGCAGTGATATTGTTCGAGGCTTAAATGTAGCACTCGTAGAGATTACCGGCGCCCTTGCGGGTTTTACCTTCGCTCTACAGGACAAGAACTTGATACTGACAGCCGGACTGATTATAGGGATAACAGTCTCGCTGTCAACAACAAGTACCGAATATATCGCAACGAAGTCCAGCACCAGTGTAAAAAGTCCTTTAAAATCAGCCTTTTATGCGTGGCTGGCAAATATTGTAGCGGTAGCTTTTCTGCTGGATCCGTATCTTATTTTTGACAATATATACCTGGCACTGGGACTAATGATTCTCGACGCAGTAATATTAATAGGTATATTAACCCTCTACCTCGCCGTCGCCAGGGAATTATCCTTTATGAAAATGTTCCTTGAAATGCTTGCAGTGAGTCTTGGCATCGCCGCTCTCGCCTTCGGAATAGGTTTCCTTGCACGAGAGTTCTTACACATTCATATCTAGCTTAGGGCGCCGCCCTACCTGGCAACGCTTCAGGTCGATCCTGATGAAGTCGGCACACAATCCGCTCCGGATGATTTACTGCCGAATACCGAAAAAACTCTTTCCGGATGCTTCTCGCCGCATTCAGGGCATTTTATATCTTCATCGCTGTCGAACATGCCACGCAGCATCTCGAATTTACCGTCGCATTTTTTACACTTGTACTCATAGATAGGCATATTCTCCTCCGTACGTTTAGTTTCTTATTACTTCTATCGCCCCGGACGGACAGGCTCGCGCACAATCGCCGCAGCCCTTGCACACTGAAGGGTCCGGCATCGGCGGTTCATAGGGCGCTTCCTGGATCAGCAGTTTCTTTTCACACGCCTTCACCGCATGACAGATCCCGTCCTCACAATTCTCGGGCTTACATATATTATAATTAATTAACGCCATTTTGGAAGGCATAATTTATACCTGACCCCGATTATATTATACAAAATATAGCATTCTCCGCATTCGCCGGTATGTGACTTTTATCCTGAGAAAAACCAAACAGGGAATAATCGGCTGTATTACTGTCTACTCCCTGCTCAAGATAGGTCTTTAAAAGAGTTTACTTATTTCTTTATCACCGGCATCCAGACCTGGCATCGATACTCCGGACTGTTCGGGTCTCCCGGCAGATACACTTCGAGTTCGGGCTTGTTATCGTGTTCGTATCCGGTAGCCGGGAACCACTCCTGGAATATCTTCAGTGTCACTTCCTGTATCGCTCCCGGCATCGGACCGACCGACTCGAATATTGCCCAGGTAGCTTCCGGTACATGTATTAAATCGAATTCTGCAGGTATCGTTCCATCAGGTTTCTCAACACCGATGCCATAGGAAAATTCATCTTTCTCTTCATCTCCTGAAAAAAAGCATATTCCCAGGTCCTCCGCTCCGGTAACAGGACCTGTCTTGCCTCCGGTCAATTTCATCAAGGCTTCAAGATTATTATCCTGAATAAATTCATCCCAGAAATCCGGTATTTTTTTCAGGTTTTCTCCACCTGCCGTGGTAAACTTCCTGTACTTGCCGACTACCTCGAAAGCCGGTTTTTCCATTATCCGGTAATCCATATCGATACCTCCCTTTAGTTCGATATTGAAAAAGATGCGTGGATATGCCGTAAGCTTCACTCCCGGCTCGCGCGCTGCCGTTGGAGTAATTCCGTGCAGATTCCGGAATGCCCGGGTAAACGCGGTGGGCGAATCGTATCCGTACTTCGTCGCTATATCGATAATCCTGTAACTACCGGATGATATCTCGGTAGCCGCCAGCGTCAACCTTCTTCTCCTCGCATACTCCACCGGCGTCAGCCCGTTGATTGCCAGGAATATCCGGTGAAAATGGTATACCGAACAGCAGGCTTTTTCCGCCGCCTTGCTGAAATCTATCTCCCCGGCAAGGTTTCTTTCGATATAGTCCACCGCGGCATTCATTCTTTCCGACCATTCCATGTACTCGCTTTCTCCTTCAGCAATACTCTAACAGTGTTACCGACTGCAGTCTCGTCTTTTCCTGCTCACTTGTGAGAGGTATCCTCTATAATCACCTGGGCAACTATTCGTGTGGGCTGTATAGTATGCTCTTTGACTTCACTCATTCTCAGGTCTAGAATTACCCTTGTCAACAGGAAAGGTAACAATAACTTCCATGAAGCGAGTGATCATAATCTCACTGCTAATCACGTTTGTACTCATACCCGGATGCGACCACAATGGGAAATTGCTTGAAACGGAATCATATAGCTTTCCTGCAGAACCTCCTCCGATCACAATGCCGCAGGAACCAGTCTTACCCGAACCGGTTAATATCATAGAAGACCGGAAAGTCGGGTATACCGATAACCTCACGAACCACCGGTTTATTAACTGTGAGATATCCGTCAAGGGTAAGGATATTATCGTAAGCAACTGTGAATTTATTAACTGTATTATTTACATTGATAACAGCAAGGATATACTGTTTGAAAACTCCATCATCAGGGATCTGAATCAGTACGAAGAAACCTCATTACGTTTGTACAAGACCGATAATATTACTGTTACGGGATGCCTGTTTATGGATAATTACATCGGTCTTGGCGTCAGTGAGTGTTCGGCGTACGTATCAAAAAACCAATTTATCAGAAACAACGGTCATAATGCCCTGGTTATCGGTAACGGTTCAAGAGTGGTAGTTACTGGTAACTATTTCTACGGCAGTTTCCCTCACGCTATCCTGGTACTGAACAGAGAGGATGACCCCCGGGCCGCCGTGGAAATACATCACAACCTTATAGACCAGACAGGTGAAGATGCGATAAATTTCGAAGACTTCAGAAACGCGGATATGAGCATCATCTCTGAGAATGTTATTACTAATACCGGCTGGTCGGCCGTTCTCGTCGAATACAACAGTTGGGGGTCGAACATTACCATTAAAGGAAACTGGATAGAAGGTACCGGTATCCCATGGGACTTATCACTGCACCCGCTAAATCCTGAAACCTTTTCCGCTGGATGGGGTCACGGAATACTTATCGAAGACTCGAGTATGGTAACCGTCATCGACAATCGCATCCTTGAGGCTGCTGAAACCGGAATAGAAGTAGTAAACGCGCAGGATATAATAGTAAAAAACAACGGTATATCTTCAGCAGGGACCGGAATCGGATTACACCGGTACAATGAAGCTTCTCTTTACCGTGAATACTCTCCGCTACAACCCGGTGATGCCGGTAATGCTGAAGTATCTGTCAGTGGCAATTATTTCCTGGAGACACAGAAAGATTATAACGTGGATGAATTTTCTGAATTAATTCAGCTGGATGAACATTAATTATTACTCGTTTTTAAGTCGGAAAGCAGGTTTGGACGCTTCTGCCGTTTAATGGACTTCGTATGCTTCGTATACCGTGCAGAGTACCGTTTTCGTGTCAGCATCTCCCTTCAGGCGTGTCTATTTCCTCTTGCCGACTGCCGCCAGCGGGGCAACTGCGATCCAGAGAGTGATAGTAATTAACATCGAGGTTACGTAGTTGATATCTGCCAGATCGAGTTTAGGCGCAATTACATCCCACAGTAGCATCACGAATAATGAACCCAGGAAAAATCCCGGTATTGCCGCCAGTATTCTGAAATAACCCAATCTTGTTCTCCTTTATTATTTCGTTTTTTGATATATTCATCATTTATATCATACCGGATTAATCACCGGCAACGTGCAGAGATGAGATTCAGGATAGTCACCACTGCTGGTGAGATGATTCTGGCTGATCTTGCCGCATCGTTTCGTATCGTTACAGTCCTCTCCTTTTATATATAAACAGAGATAATGCCTTCCCTCGTAGGAGATATGAATTGTTACCGGACTAGAGTTAGCCTTTCCTGAGCTTCTCCGCTTCTTCCGGTGAATAGAACTGACGGCTGCTGTGTGCCGGGTGAAGTGATAGATCGCCTTCAGACATGGTGTAATTTCCCGTGAACAGGACATGCATCCACATAAAGGGTTTGTTTACTTTTATTATGTTGACAGGACAGTGCACCAGTCCTTTGGGAATATAGACTATCGATGTTGTATTAACTATATTTTTCTCGCCTTCTTCGCCAAAGTAAATCTCGATTTCAGCGTCGAATTCATGAAGGTTCTTCGGATTACTGCTGAATATGAAGAAAAGTTCATCGACATCATGAGCGTGAGGTTTGGGGATCATAAGGTTCGGCTGGGTAATGTAAAACATCTGGCATTCTACCGGGAAGCTGGGAAACATGGCTCCGAAGCAGCCGTCCTCGCCGCATATGTGCAAAGCTGATGATTCTCCTGCCTTCTCCAAAGGTTCTTTTATTATATACTTCCCATATTTTGTCTCTGCCATTCCGGTTTCCTCCTTAAATTATAGTTATTAAAGTCGAACCAATTCTAGGCTGGTAAAATTACCTCTGTCAATATCCCGAATAATATATCTCCAAGCCTTTTTTCAACAAGATAATTAGAAAACTTGGTTTAAACGGTGTTCGTTTACACTATGCACGGCATAGCCACGCTTCATTGATGTTGAAACAAGGTGTGCATCCTAAGGTTGTTCAAGAGCGTTTAGGTCATTCAAGTATTCAATTAACTCTTGATACCTATAGTCACATTGTACCGGGTTTACAGGAAGCGGCAGCTTTGAACTTTGATAACTTGGTATATAAAAAGAATAGCTCATATGTTAATCTAAATACACCATAAAGTCATGAACAGTAAAGGAGGTTATAACAATGTCCGACGAAACAACTTGCCCTCTGTGTTCAAGTACTCTTGTAAATCCTTCCAGTCATTCTCAACATAGAGATGCTGAATATTTTGATTGCCCTCAATGCGGTACATACCTATTAGATGGATATACAAAGCACGATTCACGGTTAGATGAAAATAAACATCTCGTCAGTGGTTGGATACGTAGGCAGCACAAACTCGGCACAGAAATCCCCATAGTCGCAATGAGGTTTGAGGGACCTGAGCCAGGTATATTCGACGCTATTACACAAATCGGTTTACCAAAAACTGTCAACGATAGATTAGATACACTACTTAAAGCTTATGCAGATATTGTTCAGGATGATTTCCGGAAAATAATCAGTTCACAACAATACCTATATTTAATCCCTGAAGTAGCTGTAAAAGACATCGGAGATATATACGGATTGAACCGGTTACTATACCAACTTGGATATATTCAGTTACAAAACAGTATGCGTGATTCTAATTTAACGATAACTGCTAACGGATGGTTTCATATTGAAGAATTAAAAAGTGCTGTCATTGAAAGTAATTCTGCTTTTATCGCAATGTGGTATGACTCTTGTACAGAAGACTATCGTAAATCGGTCATTGCTGCTGTGGAATACTGTGGATATAATCCCATAATCATAGACTCCGTTGATTACAATGACTTCATCATGAATGAAGTGATAAATTTAATTCGACAATCTCGTTTCGTAATTACAGATTTAACATGTCTTCCTGAGATCGATGATTCGGACAACCCAAAAGTCCTTCAAGGGGTTAGAGGAGGAGTATATTGGGAAGCTGGATTAGCCTTCGGTTTGGGTAAACCTGTAATCCAAACATGTAAAAAATCTGATGAATCAAAACGTAGGGTGCATTTTGATTTAGATCAATATCCCACTATCTATTGGGAAGATTCGGACCTGAGTGTTGATATTAGAGACATTAGCAGTCCTATCACTGAACCTAACTTTGCAGAAATCTTAGCGAACCGGATATTAGTCTTGGCAGGAAAAGGATCAATATCATAATTGATCAAATACCTGAGTAATTACTAATACTCATTCGTACAAAACACGTTAGCAAAATGTTAGCAAAAACGAAAATCCCCCGTTTCCTAATGATCGGATTCGGGGGTTTTTAGCTTTGATATTTGGTAGCGGGGGTTGGATTCGAACCAACGACCTCCGGGTTATGAGCAATATTCCAAGCATAATTATTCACAACTTTGTGAACACCTTGAGTTGACTGGAGTTTACTCTTTAACTCTGGCGGACAAGGTCTTTTCCCGCTTAGAATCATACTGAGATAACTCTTACTTATACCCAGTTCTTTGGCTATCTGATTTTGGCTTATCTTCTTCATTTCTTACCTCCTTTCTTTTTCTCCCACCACCTTGCTTTCTTTTTCTAGAATAACTAAGTTCGAGAATCATCCAATCTCGCCCCCATTTTTGAGCTTTTATTTTGCCAAGCTTTGCTAAGCGCCTAATGTGGCTTTCTTCTAATCCAAGAATTTGGGATGCTTCTTTAACTGTATACATAGGTATATTATACACGCTAGAAGGAATAAAATCAAGTATAGTTATGTGTGGTTGATTGACATTTTTTGGTATTTATGGTAACTTGATAGCAGTAGTTTAACAACTAGAAAGATTGTAGGACTGATCACGGGCTAAACTGTAACTTCTACCGATGCGAAGCCTGCACCCCCAGTGTCCCTAGCTAGAAATGGGCAACCTGCAGGAGTGCGTTATTTTGACGCACTCCTTTTTTTGTTTGGTAATAAATCAAATTGAAAATGATATCGGAGGAATAATATGGATAAGTCAGAGAAAAAGAGATTCAGCATTCGCTCTGGGTCTGACGCAATAAATAGTGACGTACCTGAAATTGATTATATCATTGAACAGAAACTCAGGCGTAAAGCCAAATATTCTGTAGTGGCGAAATGGAAAGCTGGCAAGTCATTTTTAACTATTCAAGCTGGTATGGCTATAGCCGCTGGAGCTGATTTTCTAGGATTTAAAACTACAAGGTCTAATGTCCTTTACATTAACTTTGAAATAAGTGAGGAAATGTTTCAGCAAAGAGTTCAAGATATGCAGCGTAAATTAGGTTATGATCTCTCTCGATTTAAGTATCTGACTATCACTGATCTAAGTCTGGATATGCATACCAATGAGTTGGACGAAATCCTCACTCAATGCATCAGTGAGAGTTTCCCGGTTGAAGTATTGGTAATAGATCCTAGATGGAAGGCGGTAAAAAGAGATAGTAATCAGGATGAAGTAATTAATGCTTTCTGCGTGAATTTAGATAAAATCATCGCTAAGTACGGTGTAACTCTGATAATTGTCCATCATGAAGGTGTATCAGGAAGTGAAAATAAAGCAGGTAAAGGTAGTACTGTTTTCGAAGCATGGCTGGATGGTTGGCTAAGAATAAAACCTGTCCAAGGAACTTTTAATCTCAAGCAGATAGATATTTGGTCAAGAGATAGTGAACGAGAGTATATAGCCGTACAGTTTAATTACCCGATTCATGAAGTTGCACCTGAATTTGTCGATCAAAGGAAAGGAAAAACAGATGATGCTAAGAAGTGCATAGTTGATTACCTGGAAAATGGTGACCAGTTAGAAGTAGAAGTGAGATTTCATGTATTAGGTAAGAACCACACGGAATATGCATTTAATCGGGCAAGAAAGGAGTTAGAGAATGAAGGGATAATCAATTTATTTAAAGCGTCAGGACCTGGTAACAGGAAAATGATAAGTTTAATTCGCCAAGATGTTCGAGGAGAATAAGAGATGTCGGACTATATAAAATTAAGTAGTAGTATGGAAATTAGGAAGTGGATGGATGCACATCCACCAATGTGGAAACCTTTGCAAGGTTTGACGATATCGGAAATAATCGACTGGGAAGAAGATGAAAAGAAGGAAGTACCTAAGGATGGTGAATATTATGGTGTAATGCATTCATACGATGGTCCTAATCTCTCATTAAGACAAGTATTTATTGCCCAAAATGCTATAGATGCATTGCGGCAATATATTTATAATCATCAACTCCATCAATGTGGTGTAGGCGAAGACTGTATTGGGTTCAAAATAAGAGATAATTTCTGGTATGAAGGACAGGAAATCGAAGTTTTTAAGCTAGCGGAAGGAACAGACCACTTTTGGTAGAAGCGTCTTTGTATCGCAACTGGATATTTAGTTAATTCCTGACTCAACCTGCAAAATTATACTGTTGTCTATCTAAGATTTCTTATATTGTTGGAGGATTATTCTTCGAGTTATGTTTAGTATATATCTCCTCCCAAATTTCATCATAGCTTCTTCGAGGTTTCGATACCTCTACGTAAAAACTGAGACTAATCGCCAATAATAATATTAATACAGTACCTAATATCCTTATCCAAAGAGTATCTTGTAAGACAAAAATAAAAGTGAAGCATAATATAGCGACAATTAGATATACTCCTATTAAGGATACTGCATATCGTGGTGTGTCCATAAAGCGATACCAACGTGATGATTTGGGTGCATATCTGAATTCTGTTAAATAAGTTTCATATTTCATATCTGGAACGACCTTTTCAATGAACACCCGAATATATGCACCGATACGCCTTCGGATACGTTCCATATAAGCTGTATACAAAATATACGGAATAGCTATTGCAATCGGAAACAAATAAGCTGCAGGTACTTTCCCTATAGCAGCAAAGCTCAGTATTGCTCCAGAAAACAGAGAATAGGATGTTACACCCCAGATACGGAATTGCATGGAATGCATTAACTCTTCTCGTAAGGCACGATATTCTTCAATCTTCGCAATAGTAGTAGATTCTAGTTCATTATTCAATTCGAATTACACCTCCTTGTGGATTGCGGATAATAATAAAATGTATTAATGTAACGTTGTTCATGCAATATCAATAATCTCACCATCCATTAATATCTCTAAGTCAATAATTGACTCTCTATTGTATCGATCAGATTTTCAAATATTTGATTATTTGATTTTTTTTATGAGAGTAATGATTCAGTTGTCAGCTTCGAGGTAGAGACAACCAACAGACATTTTGAGACATTTGGTAGACATTTAATGATGAAAGAGTTAAAGCTGAGTTCAGATAAGTTTTCAGCCTGTTGATGTTATCAATAGTCGAATTACCAGATAACCAACATTACTGGGTGGTGTGGCTGGGTGGACAAATAAAAAGTGATTGCTAGGTTACTCTGTTACTTCCTCCAAAAGTTGACTCAACTCATGGATAGCAAGCGATAGAAATCTCTGACTTTCCTCTCTATACTCATCAGCTCTGGCTAGAGCTTTTATATCACCCTTACCATCTTGAAGGAATGAGTTATAATAGGTTAGTAACTCCTCATATGCCTTTCGTTGTTTTAATAGAACTTCAATTATCAGACCGCGATAAGTTATCGCTTCAGGTGGTGGATTCAACTGTTTGTAATCAAGAATTTCTGCATCCACCCGCTCTAGCGCCCATTCCAAGGTTTCAGTACCAGAAATCAAAGCTGTCTTTAAGTCACTGGGAATAACTGGCTCTGTTGGCTTTGGAGTGTATGGCTCCGCATTTAATAAAGCGTCTATAGTCATACGTTTGAGACCTAGTGATGGAGGTTTTTCAGGATCAGTTTCATTCGTTTCTGACTGTGTTTTTGAAGGATCATCAGGAACAGGCTTTTGAAACTCTAAATTTATTTCCTCTATTGCCTTATTGACTATGGTTACAGTTTCCGCCCGTCGCTCTGTAATAGGTAATTCCTCAGCAAAGTATGCTTCAAGTTCAGACTCTGACTGTTCTCTAGGGGTAGTACCGCAACCTATTGTTGCCCCTGACATCAAGACCAAGATTGCCAGAATTAGGATAAGAAATCGTTTCATTGCCCATCCTAGCCGCTGGTTGTTAACACACATAATAAACCTGATGAATCTACCATTTCTCAAGAAACCGGTTTACTATCCCGACTACAAATCTGGTCCAGGACATCCATACAATTAACCCGATTATGCAGAGAATCACTAAAACAGGTGTGTTATCCTCGAAGTACTTAATACTTAGACCAAATATCAATACTGCAAGTCCGGCACCGAATATATAAGCTGCTATCCATCTTATTAGGAACTTTGCAAATCCCTTCATTAGTAACCGCCAAATGTCACTTATATCCGGTTGTGATTGGAGTGACATCATATGACAATCACTCTAGTATGTCAAGGAAGAGCAAACCTACCAGAACTGAGGAAGAGAAGCAATACCTCAAGCAGCTTGGTGAGAATATTCGTAAGATACGACAAGAGAGAGGTTACTCTCAGGAAGAATTTGCTGAATTAGCTGGTTTCAGTCGTTCATATTATACAGAGGTTGAGACTGGCAAACGTAACATCTCAGTACTAAATCTAATCAAGATACTACAGGTGTTAAAGACCGATCCTAGCACAATAATTCAATCCGCACAGAAATGATCCATTTCTTCCTGTTGTTTTTAAGAAACTGATCCAGTCCATTCTAGAATGAAAGTCCCCTTATTGCACTTAGGACAAGGTTGACCTATCAGTTCCAGAACAGTCTTAACATTTGCTGAACCACATTGAGGGCATTTCCTCTCGTCCACATTGTCGTTGTCGCGTGGTTTTACGTATTTAATCTCCCATTCATACGGGCTCCATCCACTCTTGCCTAGATTGGCTGTAAATTGGTTAAGACAGTCTATGCACACACAGTAAGAGTTGAAACCAGTCCTTTCTCTTACTAGCTCTAACGGTGGGTTCTTGCCAAGTACTTTTTCAATATATTTATATTCACTTGGGTGCGCACATACAACCCTATTACCGTCATCATCAACAACAAAGAGGTAATAACCCCATCCTGAATGCATAGTGAAATCACAACTATCGCATTTGTAATTATTAATCGGTGGCATAATCATCCCTTATGGGGTTAGTGGGACGCCATTTTAAACCATTCAGGCTGGAATTTCAAAGAAAAATAAAATTCGAGACTGAGGATTAGTAAAGCAAACCTTATCTCATAACAAGTTGACCCGTACCCCCATTGAGTGTGGAGTTCACAAGATAGCTTTGGTTTGTGAACTTTTAGCTTTGACTATCGGGTTGTTAGTCCTGTAGTCCTTTGTATACCTTCAAAGCATCATCGAATGACAATGACCTTGTGTTGAGTATTCCGGACTAAATTGAGCCACCGTTCCGGTAAAAGAGAGCCAGGGTTCCGGCGATAGAGAGCCACCCTTCCGGAGCGAGAGCCACCCGCGTGTAGACTTTC
>JAFGCW010000026.1 GCA_016932435.1 Dehalococcoidales bacterium
CGAGGAACCGTTCTCGGCGGCGCCTATGTAACCGAAAGAATGATGCCCGGTGTCGTTTATATGGACCACGGAGCGAGATATGATCCTATAGTCGTTGGAGAGCTTGATCGAGGTGGCGCCATTAATACTATAACTCCGCACAACCTCACCTCCAAGAAGGCCACGGGGATGGCTGTCAGTAGCTTTCTGGTTGAAGTTGAGGCGGTTAATCTGGATGAGTTAAGGAAGAAATATCCTGAAGCATTCAAGAGACCATATCACGCGGATGCCGGCTTGCGCCTAGAACGAGTTCTGGTTAGAGATAAAAAAATTGTGTAGAGATCACGGATTTGAGTTAAAAGGAAAGGCAGAAAAATGGATATTCTGGATGACCTGGCGGCTATGGCCCGGACTCGCCCGGAGAAGCTGAAAGAACGAAAAAGGGATGGTACGAAAATAATCGGATATGTAGGAAGGTTCGTACCGGAAGAACTGATTTACGCTTCGGGGGCATTGCCTTATTTACTGTGTAAAGGAGGAGAACCCGAACCGCCGGATGCGGTGATACCTTACATGCTTCGCTTTATGAGTCCGTACACTCGGTCGCAAATCGGATATCATCTTCTCGGAATCGACCCGGTAATCCCGATACTTGACCTGGTGGTAATTCAGTGCAGCGACTGTCATGAATCCAGGTTGGCCGACCTGTTTGAGTACTTCAAGATACCGACCATCAGGCTGGGAGTTCCCTCCGATTGGAAAAAGGAACTATCCAGACAATACTATTACCGACAACTCACACGTCTGAAGGATAAGCTGGAGAATATCACCGGCAATAGGATAACCGATGATAGCTTCAGGAAATCCATTCAATTACAGAATAAGATAAGGGAAGCTTTAAATAAAATCAATACCTTGAGAAAGAAGACTCCCGTGCCCTTGAGTGGAGGCAATTATATAAGACTTAATCACTATTCTTATCATTCCGACCCGGCGGAGTTATTACCTAAGCTGGAAACCATATACAGTTTCCTGGTAGAAAACGGAAATACATATGGTAAAGAAGCCCCTAGAGTACTACTGGCCGGTCATGTAGTTGGAATTGGAGATTACGTAGTGCCGGGACTGGTTGAGTCATCGGGCGGAGTGATAGCCGTAGAGTTCCTTGACGAAGGTGTCAGGCATTGCGAATGCAATATTGATACGAATGGTGATTTATTGAGTAATCTGGTTGATACGTATTTTTCAGGCAGGATACCACCATCGATTTTTCAACCGGCCTGGGAAGAGAGAATAAAGCATATTAAGGAGATGATAACAGGTTATAATATCGATGGTGTGATATGGTACCAGTTGACTTTCGAGGAAGTCTATAATCTGGAGTGTGCCATTGTGGCAAAAACAATGGAAGAAATTAGTATTCCATTTATGAAACTCGAGTCTTCATATGAATACTCACGGGAAGCCATGGCGCCGCTGATAACCAGAGTCGAGAGTTTTATAGAGTCAGTCAAGCAGAGAGGTGAGAAGTAGAATGGTGAAGGACGTATACGAGGACTTCCTGAGGTTAACAGGATTCGAAGAAGACGAAATAGACAAGAACCTGGAAGGATGGCGCACAGCGTCACGTAAGCTTGGTTTGACGGAAGAAGATATGAAGTTCGCCACGGAAGAGTATATTCCTACTCATTATGCCATAGAACTCGAAGGCATCAGGAAGCTGTTGGGATGTTTCGTAAGAGAGACCATAGACCTGGCAAAGGCTGAGGAGTACAAAAAGAACGGCGTAAAGATAGTTTACGGCATACTCCCCGCCACGCTTCATTTTTATTATGCTTTGAAGCTGACTGCTCCAGAAAAAGTATTCGTTTCTTTTCCTGACATTTTTCTTACTTTTGTAATGAATGGTTTGTTTCACAAGCTGCATCCCTACCTGGAGGAAGCGGAAAGAACGGGAATTTCCTACGGTTGCCGCCACTGTGCTTTAAATAAGACCCGGTACGCCGCCAGGAGATTCAGGATTATCCCGTCACCCGATATTAACTGGATATGGGGTTTTATTTGTGATGAAGGACCAAAAACGGATGAATTTATCCGTCTCTATCACGATCCCGAATGGAAGACCTATATAACGAGAATGCCGCATGACCAATCCCTGGGGGTTGTGGAAGATGAGGTTATCGAAAGAGTGGAATACCTGGCAGCACAGATGAAAGACGGGTTTGAGTTCACCCAGAAAGAAATCGGCATTAAAGTCGAAGAGAGTAAAATCTCTGAAGTGATCGAATTTTGGCAGAGGTATGCCTTAAAGCTTGACGAATTAGCCAGGTTGATGACCTCCGATCCTCAGCCTTTAGGAGCGGTAAGCGGGCGCCTGTTCTGGGAGGGATTGTTCCTGCCTTTCAATACAGGTATAGAACACATTGAGAAAGCCATGGATATAGCCCTTAAAGAAATAAAACAGAGAGTAGCTAAAAAACAGGGAATATTACCCGAAGGTGCTCCCAAACTGTTAATCTACAGCATGCATCCCACTATTCCGTGGCTGGCAAAGACTTTTGAGGAAAACGGAGTGGGGATACCGCTCAGCGAGTTCTTTCTTCAGACAAAGAAACAACTGCAGCCTTCAAAATTCACTGACCCCTATATGATCACGGCGGAAAGCTTGTTAAGGAGTTCCGGAATGGTCAATCCGGGCTACCAGGCTGAACAAATTTGTGAGAAGCTGGAAACACACAAGTTTGACGGAATGATTTTTGGTTTTATGGACTTTGACCGATGGCTGGGAAGCAGCCACCGTTTGCTGGCTAGAATGGTGGAAGACAAGACGAAATTACCGGTGTTTTATATCGAGGGGGACAACTGGGACGATAGAGATTACAGCGCTGAAGCTCTAAGAACCAGAATAGAAAGTATCTGTGAGATAATGAAAATGAGGAAATACTAGTCGATCATGTTTGCAGGAATCGATATTGGCTCGGTTACCACCAAGGCAGTTTTACTCGATGAAAAAGGTAATATTCTAGCTTTTACCAAGTCACCGACAAGTTTTAACCGAAACCGGAGTGGGGTGGATGTTATAAAAATGGCCCTGGGCAAAATCCGAAAATCACAAGACGCAATCAAGTATACCATTACCACCGGCTACGGACGAAAGTCTTATACAGCTTCCGATAAAGCCTTACCGGAGATAATCTGTCACGCGAGCGGGACCAAGAAGCTCTTCCCGGAGGTAAAAACAATTATCGACATCGGGGGACAGGACAGCAAAGTAATACAGGTCGATGAAAAAGGCAGGGTTGTCAGGTTCGAGATGAATGATAAATGTGCTGCTGGAACAGGCAGATTTTTAGAAGTCCTGACGGAGAGAATCCTGAATTTACCCATCGAAGAACTCGGGCCGCTGTCCATGGAATCAAATAATCCATGCAGCCTAAGCAGCATGTGTACCGTTTTTGCCGAATCCGAGATACTTTCACTCATCTCTGAAAACAGGTCAATGGAAGATATCGCTTACGGCATGAGTAAAGCTATTGCTAAAAGAGTTATCAATATGGGCAAGACGGGACAAATAAGTTATGAAAAGTTGATTGTTTTCTCCGGAGGATTAGCAATGAATCAGGGAGTAGTCAAGGCAATCGAAGAAGAACTCGGTATGAAAGTCGCCACTCCGGAAGAACCGCAGATAACGGCCGCCCTGGGTGCGGCGGTTTTTGCCTTGGAATCTTTAGACCGGAGTTAAACTCGACAATCTGTAGTAATTTGTTAGTACTGATCACACCCGGGATGAATGCTGAATTTTTCCGCGTGACTA
>JAFGCW010000027.1 GCA_016932435.1 Dehalococcoidales bacterium
AGGTCCTGAACGAATTGGGATTGTTCCTCGAGCGGTGTATAAAACGCTGAATAGGTAGCTGCGGGTGGCCAGGGAAAAGCGAACAACGTAGCGTTACCTTCATAGTAGTCCTCGATCAACGTTTCCCTGTCTATAGCCATGCTCAGCGCCTGTCTTACCTTGATATTATGGAAAGCCAGCTCCGGTTTGTCCAGCCGGCCGATAGGGCAGGTTGGCCCACTTAATGATTTACTATATATAATGTCTGGACTGGTCTTTATAAGACTGCTGGCATCTTCCCAGCCGACGCCGCCCAGAGTGGTGAATTTTCCTGTTCGCACTGCTGCCAGGCGGGTTGATAGGTCGGAAATATTAAGCGTTTTAACGGCATCCATATACGGTAATTGGTTCTCAGGATGGAGAGGGTCATACTGCCAGTAATTAGGATTCCTTACAAAATTCATTGAACTACTATTGACATAATCCGTCAACATCCAGGGCCCTGTCCCGCAGGCATTCTCCCAGTTCGCCATGTCACCATATTGTTCTATCGCCTCGGGGGGATAATCTGCGAATAAAAATCCACCACATACCAGGAACAACTGCCCGTGCATTGTTTCAGGAACCTTGATTTCGACGGTATATTTGTCAAGAGCCGTTATGGACGTGGGACGGTACTGCGGGGGATAAACAAGATGAGGGTAACTCCCGGACGCCTCCCAAATCCGATTCATGTTATAGGCTGCATCCTCGGCGGTATACTCTCTACCGTTTACCGGCGCCTTGTCCTGGTAATGAACCCCCTGGCGAATATGAAAGATGACAGTCTCATTATCGGGAAATTCCCAGCTTTCCGCCAATTGGCCTGTCAACAACTCGGTGCGACCGACAAAACCATTCACCCAGTCCTGTTCGCCGGTACCCGCAGGTCCTTTTGTCCAGTCTCCCTGCAGCATCTGCTGGTTAGTGAAAAATGTGGTGGTAACCATACCACCGACATGTCCCATATTGAACGCTTCATCAAAACCTCCCACCGGATCAGGCATATATATATGGAGTGTCCCGCCATACTTCGGAACATCCGGTGACAGGAATCCCTCTTCTTGCTCGACTGTTTCTTCCTCGGTTTTTTCTTCTTCTCCAATGGTTATTTTTTGCCCGGTATCTTCTTCCGTTACCTTTCCTCCAGTTTCATCAGTTGTACTACAGGAAACCAGAAATAGAGAGATTATCATTAAACAAGTTAATAACGCCCAAGTAAATCTTTTTAGCATTATATGAATCTCCTCATAAGGGTGATTTGGCAACTAATTATGATAACCACTTTTTAAAAGGGGAATTCGTTTCTGCTTATCTGGAAAAATCAAAGGGCACTACATTCCGTTATGATACGGATATAGTACCCGCACTATTATCATATTCACCTCCTTTGGGAAGAAGGTACGAGATGGTAAAGGTTTAATATAAGATCGTGTTCAATAGAGGAGTTCATAGTATTACAGCCGATTGAACAAAGTCAATACCCTATAAAAGGCTGAACTGCTAATTAGAGGTGATTACAGGATATTCCCAGTTCGAATTGTCAATTATGATATCAGCGTGTTCGGATGGAGGATATGCTACTAAGTATTTTTTTTGAGCGGGGATGTACTTGATCTGATATCTTTCCTCTTCACCACCTCTCTCCAAACCTCTTTTCAGACACTCCTCGAATGATATATCCAGGTACACATAGTAATTAACATACGGCGAGAATTCCTTCCTGAAAAGGAAGACACCTTCGAGGAGGACGATTGTGTCCGTGGATACCGAGTACGAATGCTTGTTCCGGAAGGAGTCCGTGTCAAGATCGAGGACGGTCAGTTCGGTGGAGAGACTGCCTTTTTTATGTATGGGGATTAATAATTCATCGATTACCTTATCAATATTAAAACTCAGGTTGAAATAATTATTGGCGGCGTTTTCACCTGCGTACCGTATCTTCTGCGGATTATGGAAATCATCCATATGGATAATCTGTACCGGGTAGTTGTTTCTAATAAGAAAATGGTTCAGTGCTTCGGTGAACAGGCTTTTACCGGACGCATCGATACCGGTAATTCCGATGATAAACGGATGGTCGGGCTGTTTTCGTGAGATGATAACTTTCAGTACCTTTTCAAACACAGGGATTCTGCGATCGAATATATCCAGGAGTTCCGTGAATTTATCTATAGTGAAGTCTGCCTCCTCCGGTTCACTGCCGCCGTACCCGTAGAGCGAACCGACCGACAGAGAGTTGTTATCACGGGCAGCTTCAAGGTCATGTATCCGGTCACCAACAACTGCCGTACCGGGATTACCGAATTCTGTCCTTATTTTACCGGCAAGTTTCGACTTGGTGAGGTTATTTTCACCGATACACTCTGTATAATCGAAATATCCCCTGATTTCCAGAGCATCGATGACGGTATCGAAGTAGCCAGGAGTGCTGTTGCTGAACAGAGCGAGTTTATAGCCACGTTTTCGCAGGATTTCAAGTGTTTCTTTCACACCGGGGTAGGTCTCTCCGAAAAGCCGATAGGTTTCTGCCTGTTCTTCGTGAATTTTCTCCTTTATCTCCTGCCATGTTACATGACTGCCTGGTGGGGTAAGGGCAATGTAGAATTCGGGTGAAGGAGCGCCGAAGTATTTCTCCATTTCTATTGGGGTCATTTGCAGAGTCAGGTCGAGTCGGTTAAAGGCCCTTTTTACTGCTTCATAGATAGGTCTGGTGGTTGAAGAAATCGTGCCGTCAAGGTCGAAGATAAGCAGTTCGACATCTACGGCACTTGTGGTATTTCTCTTATTCAATCGTCTTTTATTTTTCTAATCAGTAAATCCAGGCACCGGAAAGCGTGCGCACAGTTGAAGAACGTCGTTCTTTACTTCGTAAAGGAGGTTATCATCTTTCGGATTTTTCAGCACTCTGATTATCAACTGCGCTACCTGTTTCATTTCTTCTTTTCCCATGCCGCGAGTGGTCAAGGCTGGGGTCCCGAACCTGACACCGCTGGTCTTCCTGGGCGGCAGGGGGTCGAATGGAATAGGTTCACGGTTGGCGACGATTCCGGCTTTACCGAGGGCTTCTTCGGCTTGTCTGCCGTTGATTTTCATCCCGAGGAGTTTTACCAACAGGAGATGTGTATCGGTGCCGCCGGAGACAAGCTCGAATCCACCTTTTTTCAATTCCTCGCCGAGGGTAAATGCGTTATCGATAACGTTTCGCTGGTATTCGGCGAACTCAGGCTGGAGAGCTTCATGGAAAGCTACCGCCTTGGCAGCGATTATCTGCATCAGGGGGCCACCCTGGTTGCCGGGGAAGACAGCGGTATCCAGTGCTGACGCGTACTCTTTACGGGCTAAAATAAAACCACCCCGTGGACCGCGAAGCGTCTTGTGGGTGGTTGCTGTAACCACATCGGCATATGGTATAGGAGACGGATGTAATCCGGCGGCTATCATGCCGGCGGTGTGAGCTATATCAACCATGAGTTTCGCTCCGACCATATCGGCAATGCGGCGGAACTGTTCGAAGTCGATAATCCTGGGGTAGGCGGAAGCACCGGTAACGATTAGTTTCGGTTTATGTTCTTTAGCCAGTTTTTCAAGCCCAGGGAAGTCTATTCTCTCGGTGTCTCTGCTGACACCGTACCTGATGAAATTGTAAGTCCTGCCGGAAAAGTTAATTTTCTCTCCGTGAGTAAGATGTCCGCCGATATTCATCTCCATCGACATCACGGTGTCGCCATATTCGAGGAGTCCGTAATACGCGGCGGCATTAGCCTGGGAGCCGCTGTGGGGTTGTACATTGGCGTACTCGGATTTGTACAACTCTATAAGCCTGCGTACGGCAAGTTCTTCTATTTCATCAGCGTTCTCGCAGCCACCGTAATAGCGGTTGTGCGGGTATCCTTCAGCATATTTGCTGGTAAAAACGGACGCTTCAGCCTCAAACACGGCTTTGCTCGGGTAATTTTCGGAGGCTATCAGGTCCAGTGTTTCGTTATGCCTTTTTAATTCCCGGTCTATGATACGACCGACTTCGGGGTCGTATTGATGTAAAGAACTCATTTTTCCTCCCACTTGAAGTCTACAACCCGGTATGATTTGGTGTCAATAAATTTATGCTTAGCTATTGGTATTTTCGTGAAATGAATTATTGTTTGTATTTTCTTTTTTCTTTCCTCTCCCTCAGTTACGAAAGACTCCCTCTCCAAATGGAAAGAGAGTCTTTCGTAAATAAGATTGTCTGGGTTCAGTGTAAATCCTGTTTAAGATGTGGGACGTTTACTTGAATCGGTAAAGGGCGGGAGAAGAAAATTTGGATTTAACGAGGATTAAAGATATACTTTTCGGCTATTATGAGAAGTCACGATGGAATCGGGACGACGTGGTAATTTCTATGATCCGAAAAAACTCGGTTAGAGGTGACTATCATTATTAAGAATGCCATCCGCCTGCGGTGGACCGGTAGGCGGTGAAACTCGGATTGGTGAAGCGGATGAGGTTATTCGGAAGGATTGAGAACACAGCCGAGGAAGAGTATCGAGTTTGTTTCTATATCCCTGATAAGGAAAATAAAGGGGCGGTCAACGTATATTTTAGCTTCAACAGCAGGTGCAGACTCCTCCATAACTACTGCTGTAGCCGCGGCCGCTTCGGTGCCGGTTTCGTCGACCAGAACAAACGCCTTATGAAGTACGTCTGCAATAAACAGTCCTTTACTGCCTGTCATGCCGGAAAAATCGGCGTTTTCAAAAGCACTTGCCATGCCCATTTCCCGGAGGATGTCTTTCAGGCTGAACTCGGATTCGAATTCGAACCTGGGCATCTGTAGCTGGACCAGTTTTCTCTCAATAGCGGATATAATGTTCTGTAGAAGACTATAAGTTATTTGACTTTGAAAATCGTTGAAACCACCTTCTTCAGGCAATATGATTATCATCGACATTTTGCCACCGCTATAGAGTAATTGAACAGCCTGGTAGTTATTTCCTTCGGCATATCCGTGTGTTTCCGTCTGTCTCATCATCGGTACCTTGATTTCAGTCCCATCGAGGAGGTGGAACGTGTCATCGATTGTCATGCTTTCGCGGAATTTATAGTACCAGGAAGCTTTAAAATAGATAGCATTGGTAAGGACAAGACGTGTATCTGGATTTATATTAACCGGAGAAATGATATCCTTAATTCTGCCTTCGGTTTTATCACTCACCCAACTATTGATGGATTTGCAGGATTCCTGCGGGTGATTTACAAAATCAAGCGTAATCATACCGGCCCCGTAATTTTCAGCCAGGACATCAAGGAATTCAGGCAGAAAGACATAATCTTCCTGCCCCCATAACGCATTTGCTATGGTGAGATGAAAATCCTTATCACCTTTATCCCGGGAAGACAACTTTAAATCGAGGTAATTGAAAACAGGATGCAGATCAGCCTGCGGCATGGTGAAATGAAGCGTATCAGCCATCTGCTTTTCAGTCTCTTCACGGGCCCCGGCATACGTCATTGCCAGCGCCTGTGATATTGAATAGGGCGAAAAGAATAAGTTACCGTCAATGTCCTGGAGATTATGATATAAGTCGAAAGCGAATTCACCATTTCCGTCTGACAGATTGGCCATGCCACCCTGGTTAATTTTAGGATGAGTATTTCTGGATATTTCAGATACTTGAGCGCTTGCTCCTTCCGGAGGGGATACCAGCGGCTGACTGCAGGCAGTAAGACTTATCGATATTATAGCTGACAGTAGAAGCAATACAATTTTCGTTTTCAACATGGCGTAACTTCCTCTGGATATTATTACTATAACACTCGGCCTGAGTATATAATCACAAGGAAGTTCTGTCAATGCAAATGTGAAGATATATTGAAGCCAGACAGGAATCGAACAGGCATTTTAAGAAGAAAGAGATCGAAAGGAATGTCTATTAGGGGCACAATTATAACCATTCGTATACTTGCGTTGTAATTGACTTCACATAAATAAAATGTTAATATAGGCGAAAAGACGGAAGGGTAGTCACTTCCAGGTCTGTGATACGATGTCAGCACTGACTGAACTCTATAAGGAAATCGCACTCTGTCAGCAGTGTGAAATAGCCAGGTTCCGCACGAATGTAGTACCGGGTGAGGGAGCAGAGGACGCGGATATTCTTTTCATCGGCGAAGCACCGGGATATCATGAAGACCAGCAGGGTCGTCCATTCGTAGGCCAGGCAGGCAAATTTCTCGATGAACTTATTGCTTCCATCAACCTGAAACGTGAGCAGATCTATATAGCTAATGTCATCAAATGCCGTCCGACCGGAAATCGCGATCCGTTGCCGACTGAGATCCGAAACTGCCGGGGCTGGCTGGAACGCCAGATAGAGATTATATCTCCCAAGATAATAGTGACTCTCGGACGTTTCTCGATGTCCATGTTCTTTCCGGGTAAGTCAATCAGCAAGATACATGGCACGGCGGTAAAGCAGGACGGAGTTCTCTACTTTGCCATGTATCACCCTGCGGCAGCTCTTCACCAGGCAGCCCTGCGGGAAACGATAATGGCGGACATGAAGAAGATTCCGGCCCTGCTCGAACAGGAAGAGGAAGTGGAAGAAGAAAAACCGGAACCTCAGCAGCTTAATATGTTCGACCTGTAATTACCCTTTCAACGAGATTCTAATATAGAGGTATAGATATATATATAATGGCTAAACCAAGACTAAAAATAATCCCTCTCGGCGGCTTGAGTGAAATCGGCAAGAATATGATGGTGCTGGAATATGCGGATGATATTCTCATCATCGATGCCGGACTTATGTTCCCTGAAGAGGAAATGCTGGGAATCGACCTCGTCATTCCGGATATTAATTATCTTCTTGATAAGCGTGAAAATATCAGGGGAATCGTTATTACCCACGGTCATGAAGACCACGTTGGAGCATTACCTTTTATCCTTCCCCAACTCGACGTTCCGATATATGCTACAAAACTGACACGGGGGCTAATCCAGGTTAAGTTGAAGGAACGTAAGGCTTTGACAGGAGCAAACCTGAAAACAGCCCAGTTTGGAACCAAGATCAAACTTGGGAAATTCACGGTGGAGTTTTTCCCCGTATGCCACAGTATTCCGGATTCTGCTGGGCTGATTATCGAGACACCGGTCGGTACCGTTATACACAGCGGCGATTTCAAGCTGGATTATACTCCGGTAAGCGGCGAACCGACCGCGCTTTCCAGGCTGGCACAACTCGGAGGCGAAGGTGTACTCCTGCTGATGTCCGATTCTACATACGCGGAATTACCTGGCTACACGCCTTCGGAGAGAGTTGTCGGAGAAGCCCTGGAAAGAGTGATAGCAGACGCACCGGGGAGAGTAATAGTCACTACGTTTTCCTCTCTTGTATCACGTATTCAGCAGATCATAGACGCGGCGGCTAAACACGATCGAAGGGTGTTTATAATCGGTCGAAGTATGAGCGATAATGTGAAAATGGCGCTGGAATTGGGATATCTTCACTCGCCCGACGGTGTTCTTGCCCGTATGGATGAGTTGAAGGGACTTGCACATAATAAGATAGTGTTCGTTACGACCGGAAGCCAGGGTGAGCCTACGTCGGCTCTGGTACGCATGGCGAACCGCGACCATAAGCAGTTGAAGATCAATAAAGGTGATACTGTCGTGATCTCGGCTACACCGATTCCGGGTAATGAAGCGGTAGTCAACCGGACAGTCGATAACCTCCTGAAACAAGGGGCGCGAGTCCTGTATGACAAGATTCTACCGGTGCATGTCCACGGGCACGCCAGCCAGGAAGAGTTGAAACTCCTGTTAAATATTGTAAAACCGAAGTTTTTCGTACCTGTCCACGGCGAATATCGCCACCTGAGTTACCATGCCAGGCTGGCACAGTCAGTAGGAATACCGGAAGAAAATATATTCGTACTTGAAGATGGCGACAAGCTGGAAATAAACCCTCAATCCGCGAAAATCACAGATAAAATCGCTGCCAGTAATGTATATGTCGACGGTCTAAGCGTCGGTGATATCGGCAGCGTCGTCCTGCGTGACAGGCGCATGCTGTCCAAGGACGGGATAGTCATGGTTATCATAGCGGTCAACCGGCAGACAGGAAAGCTGGTAGGACGTCCCGACATCGTTTCCCGGGGATTTGTCGATACAAGGGAATCGAAGGAAATGCTTGATGAGAGTCGCGACCTGGTGGCGAATGCTCTCGATCATGGAAACGACAGGCTGGCTGACTGGAGTTTCGTAAATACAAAGGTAAAAGATACACTTAATAAATTTTACTACGACCAGACGAGGCGCAGGCCGATGGTCCTTCCGTTCATGGTCAAGGTGTAAATAACTGTTCGAGGATTAAATGGCTAAGGCTAATAAGGCTAAGAAGAAAGCGGTTCAGTTAGAGAAGCCCGGGGTATCGGTATTAAGAAATATCCTCCACTTTTTTACATTAACCCCGGTATGGCAGATATTACTCATCGCCGTAATTATTGGAGTAATTGCCTGGCAGTGGGGAAATATTACGAGGTGGTATGAACAGAACATATTCAGGACGTTCGGCTGGGGTGTATTTATACTGATCGCAGCGGTGATTACACTGGTGACGGTTATCTGCAAGAGAAAATTATCTTTGTTTATAACCTACTGGAACCGATGGCTTGCCGGCATTATTCTTTGTTTATTCCTGTGGGGAGTTCTTGCATTGTTTCCCGGTCGTGGCGTTCTTGCCGCGATAGGTCTTGGAGGGAAGTTCGGACTGGGTATCATTGGGGGAACAAACCTGGGAGGAGTCTTCCGTGTTGTATTCCTGTTGATCGTCGGTGTAGTCCTGATGTTTCCCACAGGATGTTACCGTATGGCAACGAGTTCGATGTTCTGGTTGATCGACCAGATAAAGAGACCCGGTACTAAAACGATGAAGGAAAGTGACATCAGGGAACACTATGACATTACCGAAATTCCTCCTCAGTTAACTCCGAAACGTGAGAAAGCACGCAGGCCTTTCGGTGCTGAAGATGATGACAAACCTGCGATCGAGGTTATACAAGAGAAAGCTAAGGGAAGAGTGAGATCATTACCTGTACCGGAATTCGGAATCGAGCCGCCTAAAGCCAAAAAAGCTGAAAATACAGAAGAATCGGAACCGGTTCAGAAAGACCTGAAGCAGGTAGCCCAGGATGTATGGCGAAAATACGGTGAATCTCCGGATCTGGTTGTTGTAGACGGCTGGAAGCTTCCTCCGATTGAAATACTCGATGTATCTCCTGAAATACAGTTTAGCCAGGCAGATAATGCTGAAAGAGCCAGGCTGATAGAAGAAGCTCTTGCCAGTTACGGGGTCGAGACGAAAGTAGTCCAGATAAACGCCGGTCCTACCGTTACTCAGTTCGGCGTCGAACCGGGCTGGGACAGGAAAATAAAAGAAGTGAAAGAAAAGGATAAGGACGGCAATACGGTTGTAAGGCAGGAAGAGGTATCCAAGACAAGAGTCAAGGTAGACCGGATAACCTCTCTGCAAAATGACCTGGCCTTGGCACTTGCCGCGCCCAGTATCAGGATTGAGGCTCCGGTTCCCGGTAAAGCTATTGTCGGTATCGAGGTACCAAACACCATATCTACAGTGGTCAGCTTACGTGGCGTAATCGAAACGAACACGTTCCAGAAACTGCAGACTAAATCGGGTCTTGCCCTGGCTCTCGGTAAGGGCGCTGGTGGAGAAGCAGTTGCCGGTGACCTGGCGAAAATGCCTCATCTACTCATTGCTGGGGCTACCGGAAGCGGTAAAACGGTCTGTCTTAATGCTGTTGTCTGTTGCCTCCTATTGAATAATTCTCCTTCCGATGTCAGGTTCATTATGATAGATCCCAAAAGGGTGGAATTGACGACGTTTAACAGCATTCCTCACCTTGCGACTCCTGTTATTGTAGACACGGATAAAGCATTAGAAACACTACGATGGCTGGGGCGTGAAATGAACAACAGGTACCAGATCCTGGCTTCCGCAGGAAAACGGAATATCGATGGTTATAACAAGAACAGGGAAGGTAAGGACAAGATGCCGTACCTGGTACTGGTCATAGACGAACTCGCCGATCTTATGATGACCGGTGGTGACGAGGTTGAGCAGATACTGTGCCGCCTGGCACAGCTTGCCAGAGCTGTAGGGATTCACCTGGTAGTGGCAACACAGCGACCGTCGGTGGATGTTATTACGGGACTTATCAAGGCTAATTTCCCGACGCGTATCAGCTTCGCCGTCACATCACAGGTAGATTCCCGTACTATTCTCGATATCGGCGGCGCTGAAAAACTCATGGGCAGCGGCGATATGCTTTTCCTGCCTACTGAAGCTTCCAAGCCGAAACGTCTGCAGGGATGCTACGTATCCGATGCCGAAGCGGAGAGACTGGTATATTTCTGGGGTAACCAGAAAGGTGATGAAGTACTTCCGCTGCTAAAGCCAGACGAGTTGATACTTACCTCACCTGCCGCAAAAGGAGAGCATCCCGAAGACTCGCTGATGAACGAGGCAAGGGATCTGGCGCGGAACCATGATAATATCTCCACGTCTTTCCTGCAGAGAAGACTCCATATCGGCTATCCTCGCGCAGCGCGTATCATGGACCAGCTTGAAATGGAAATGGCTGATTGGGAAAAAGAAGATAACCCGGATGACGACGATGAATTACTGGAAGATTTTGAAGACGAAGAGTAAGTAATGATATGTTACCCGTATGAAAAAGAAAGGATGGCAGGAAAATGAGGAATAACCGGTTGAGAGAACTGCTGAACGAAGGAAAACCGACAATAGGTACTCATGTCATGTGTCCCTGGCCGGGAGTGGTCGAGGTAATCGGACATTCAGGAGTTTTCGATTATATAGAGTATGTCGGAGAGTATTCCTCCTTTTCTCTGGAGCAACTGGATAATTTCGGTCGGGCGATCGAATTGTTTCCGCAGATGTCATCAATGATGAAAGTGGAAGAACAGACCCGGGGATTTATCGCAATGAGATCGATAGACGCCGGTATTCAGAACGTACTTTTCACAGACTGCCGCTGTGCCGACGATGTTAAAGAGTGTATTCGATACGTTAGAGCTGAGACGCCTGAAGCGGGCGGCATACACGGATTCGGCACCCGGCGGAGTACCGGCTACGGCGGATATGCCAGTCTGGAAGAGTGGACGAAGGCGATGGATGACGTGGTTATCGCTATCATGATAGAGAAGAAGGGTGCCATGGATAACATCGAGGAAATCCTGTCCGTGAAGGGTGTCGACATGGTACAATTCGGCTCTTCCGATTATTCGATAAGCATCGGTAAGGCGGGACAGGCAAGAGACCCGGAGGTCCAGGGCGCACATGAAAAGATGATTAAGATGGCCCTGGAGAGAGGTATTCACCCCCGGATAGAAGTGGGAAGTTTTGAGCATGCCAAGCCGTTCATCGAAATGGGTGTCCGTCACTTCTGCATCGGCTGGGATATGTTCACGCTGGCAGGCTGGTGCCGCCAGCAGGGAGAAGGAATTAAGGAACTTTTCAGTTCTCTCTAGTATAACGGTCGTTATATTCTTCCCATAATTAATGATGCAGAGGTGGAAAATGTCCAAACCAAGAGTATTTGTGTCCCGGATCATTGCCGAAAAAGCCCTCGAAAAACTTTCAACAGAAGCAGATATTGAGGTATGGCAGGATGCATTGCCTCCACCGTACGAGGCGCTGAGTGAGAAAGTGCGGGATGTCGAAGGACTGCTGTCGCTCTTAACGGATAAGGTGGATGCCGCCCTGATGGATACAGCAACGAAACTGAAAGTAGTCAGCAACCTCGCGGTAGGCTACGATAATATCGATGTTTCCGAGGCTACCAGGCGCGGCATATCTGTCAGTAACACACCGGAGGTTCTTACGGAAACTACAGCAGACCTGGCTTTTACGCTGCTGGTTTCCGCCGCGCGCCGAGTAGTTGAAGCCGATAAATATACCCGGGCCGGTAAATGGAAGACCTGGGAGCCGTCACTAATGCTGGGACAGGATATCCACCGTGCCACGCTCGGAATTATCGGACTGGGACGTATAGGCAAGGAAATGGCCAAGCGCGGCAGGGGATTCAGTATGACGGTTATTTATTATGACGAATACCCAGCGCCGGCCGAGATAGAGCAAGAACTTGGACTGAGAAGGGTCGCCACACTTGATGAACTGCTGGCCGAAGCAGACTTTATCACTATTCATGTTCCCCTGACGGAAGCTACCAGGCACCTGATAGGCGAGAAGGAATTCGAGAAAATGAAATCAACGGCGGTCCTGGTGAACTCGGCCAGGGGGCTGGTGGTTGACCAGAAAGCACTCTATAACGCGCTGAAATCAGGACAGATATTTTCTGCCGGACTGGATGTAACCGAGGTGGAGCCGATTCCGCAGGATGATCCGCTGCTGACGCTGGACAACGTGATAGTCCTGCCCCATATCGCCAGCGGTAGCGTCATTACTCGGGAAAAGATGGCGCTGATGGCTGCTGATAATATCATAGCAGGGCTGCGGGGTGAACCGCTGCCGAATTGTGTAAATCCTGAAGTGCAGAAGAAATAGCGTTTTTCTCAAGTAACGCTTTATTTAAGGATTCTCGAAAAAAGAGAATCCTTTTTTTCACTCCTGCTTTTTTTGTTTGCTTTTAACAAACTACGGCAAACCTAAGGAAGCTCGACGGCGAAACTCGCAAAGGAAAACCTATTCATTTTTGTAATATACTTATGATAATCAACAAAAAGATGCAAAGTTTACCATTGCTATGGAGGTTATTATGGCGAAACGGAATTTTACTGAAATAATCATCGGAGTACTGGCTGTTTTTTCGATAATTCTTGTTGCCGTTGAATCTTTAGCGGATGTATCCGAAGGCATGTTGAGAGCGATATATATCGTTGATGGCGTTATATGCTGCGTTTTTGCCTGGGATTTTATTTTCAGGTTAAAGGCCAGTGAAAGCAAAATGCACTTTCTCAAGACGAGTGGTTTCGAGATATTAGCCATGATCCCGGCGGTGGCTTTTTATGCGCTGGGCGCTATACCGGCGATATCGACAGGATTCCGTTCACTCCGGCTGGTCAGGGTGGTAATAGTCTTTGCCCGGATGAGAAGAGTAATGATGCGGTCCGGCGGTTTTTTAAAGCGAAGCAACCTGATCGCCATGATCGGTATCACTACAGGCATCATTTTCCTGGGTGCTTTTGCCGTCCTGGTTCTTGAAACGGGTACCGAGGGCGCACGCATTACTAATTTAGCTGATGCGGTCTGGTGGACTATCTCTACCATTACCACGGTTGGGTACGGTGATGTGGTTCCTCATTCAATGGCCGGGCGTATTATGGGTATGGTACTGATGGTGGTTGGTATAGGTGTAATGGCGGCTTTGATCTCACAGGTAAGTGCCGCGCTGGTGGAGAAAAGACTGAAGAAAGAACCCGAAAAGGACGATTTCCGCACGAGTGTGGTATCCCAGATAAAGGAAAAACTCGACAGGATAGACGAATTGAGTGAAAGTGAAGTTCAATTGTTAACGGATATGATCAGGACGTTGAGGGTGAAGGGAGGGGATTGAATATCTAACTTTGAGTATATACTAGACCTGTTTGTAGCTGTCATGGAAATCGAGATTAATAAAATCAATGTCAGAATAATGAAAAAGGTAGGATTGATCGTTCCGAAATACTGGCTCCATCAATAAGCAAAAATATACTGGTAAAGAGCAGGTAGTAATCAGCGATGATTCAAATATACATAGTCTGTATGTTAATATGTAGTTCAAGATTAATATCAACCCAGGTAAAAGATAGTTACAATAGCTCCTATATAGATGAATGCCAGGATGGTTGTGTCCAGACCTACCCAGGCACGGAACCAATATTGAGGGCGGAATATAATCCCTATAATAACAGTACAACTCATCAAAATAACAAATAAAGCCGTTATAACATGGTTCATACTCACTCCCTGAAGTATTGGCCCGGCCGAATAAAATAGATCATCGATAAATAGAATTACACCTATATTAAAGATATTACTCCCAATTACGTTTCCGATAGCCATTTCCAGTGAACCCATTCGCGCTGCAGAAAGTGAAACAACAATTTCAGGCGATGTTGTACAAATAGCCAGAAATAATGTACCGACAAAACTGGTTTCCAGACCGGTTGTTTCCGAAATCTGATCACCGATTATTGCCAACCAAGTTCCGGCTCCAAAGGTTACTACCGCCGCGAGAGAGAAAAACACAATCACCCTTTTCAAGGATACATCCTGACCTTTTAGAGGGGTTTGCGTGTTTTCATTACCTGTTTCAATGGTATTGGATTGATAGCGAAATATCATATATTGTGCTATAAGAAACGTGCCAAAAAGCAGTATCGAGTACACTCCGATTCGACCAAATATTGATACCGTAAGTAAATTCTGAGCCAAAAAAAGGAAAGTTGCTGCCGAAGCGATTAACACAACGCTTAAAACGGCACTTAAAACAAGGCCGGTTCCTAAATAATGTAATGCAGGACCTCGAGTATATACCAGGTCAATAATCGCAATAATAGCCAAATTTATCAGACCTGCACCAAAGACGTTCCCAACGGTTAAATCAGGCTCTTGAACAAACGTAACTGAGCTTATCCCTGTTGCTAGTTCAGGGAGAGAAGTAACTGTAGCAAGAAGAACTACTCCAATCCACGCTCGCCCTAAACCGGTCTTTTCGGCGATGAGATCACCATATTTTGCCAGTTTGGTTCCTGCTGCTATTATAATCGCCAGACAAATTACTAGTTGCACCCAGACCATGAAATATACTCCTCATTTCTAACTTGATTCGCGGCTTTTCACGATTCCGCGAAGTAGCCTGCCCAGGATGTCCGCTCCGGTTATTATCCGTTTCTTGTCTCCCCAGATCAAGATAACGTCAGTATCGATAACATCATCATCCTGGTGAGTCGGATCGACTCTCAATTGAGGTAGGATATCACCGAGTTGGTTGTTTTTCCCATAATATACAATCGGTTTATGGTAGTAAGCATTAGGATCGAAAGAGGTACCTTGAAAGAGTAAATCCCTGATAAATCCGTCTGCATTAAGGACAGCTCTCGGTGAATTCTTCGAATCAACCAGTATTACCCATTTTTTCCCGGAAGCATTGATGCACCGCACAAAGGGATCATCGGGAACCGCCTTCATTTCCGGAAATACCGGCCTTTCATCCTTAAAATCAAGCGTGATAATACTTTTATCATCAACCGGTTCACCCTCATCTTCAATAGCAATATCGTCGATTGTCAGGAAGTTGATAACACCCTGACCTTCCGTTTTTCCTATATCGGACTCAGATGTTTCTACATGCATCTGGACCAGTTCCTTAAAATCTTCCTCTTTGAAAAATACGATAGCCTCGCGGCCTAACCAGAGGTCCAGGGCCATAGCGGTTGGCTTGGCGACGATAAAAAGTACTATCTGGTAAAATCTGATCAGGGGTGACAATAAGGATCCCATCCTTATGGCGTGCCTTGAAAAATATGCCTGGGGTATAATTTCTCCGATGATAGTTATCAGTATGGTTGAAAACAGAAAAGCCAGAACTCCGGCTAATACCGAGTCGGCTAGGATAGCTAAAAGAACATTGACGCCCACATTACCCCACAGGATAGTTACTAAGAGGAAGTTTGAGTCTTTCCTCAGTGTTTGTACCTTCCTAGCATCCCTGTTGCCCTTGGAGACTTCTATTTCCAGCCTGAGTTTACTGACACTGAAAAAGGCCAGGTTCAGGCCTGAAAATATCGCCGATTGTGAAACGCATACCGCTATCAATACCCATGTCATAACGTTCAATGTTTTTTATCTCCACCCGGTGAAAATACATGGTATAAGTTAGCTATAGGTATGATGTAACGAACATATCCATTCCATCAGGATTCGCGTGATTTACTCCTGGCAGTCTTTTATTTGAGTTTATTCATTCTCGACTTCGGGTTCGAAGGTTATCAGGTCACCAAGGATTTCCCTGGCTTTTTGTTCGTCTTCTTCAAGGACATAAAGCCTGTGCTTGAGGGCGAGGGGAGAGAGGTACAGGTTAAGTGATTCGGCTACCTTGATCATCGATTGAATGCCGTTGTCCTCGAGAATACCTTTCCACAACCGGGCTTCTATCTCATTCGGAGCGGTGGCAACGTGTACCAGGTCACCTTCTCGTTTTACCTCTTCGGGTAGCGGGGGTAACTCATCGACGAGTTTTACCTTGCAGTCCGGGCATTCTTCGACCCAGTCCTGGAATTCATCACGGCAATTTGGGCAGTAGGGCATCTTCTTCCTTCCCGTTCATGCTAATAAATAGGTATTGAAGTTTACTGCTTTTTTCTATATTTTTCCAGTTCCATCCGGAGAAATTAACATGGCTGGCATTATCATGCCTGAGAGTCCCCATTATTTCCAGCACATCTCCGGATGGATTAGTAAACAGGTGATAGATCCCGTTTTTTATGATGGAGTTTTCGATATTGATTGCTACCTGAAGGGCATCGGTAAAGGATAAATCCTCTTTTTTTACCTTTTCTTTTTCCTGACCAGGAAATCACGAAACTCTTTCAGATTGTTGATTACTTCCGGGTCAGAGGTGAAAGAAACCGATTCGGTATCGATTTTTTTCACAAGGCTGTGGACCATGGTCGAATGGTCGGCTTCTTCGAGGACAAGTCCGAACCAGAATTCCTCGTGTTCCGGCATTTTCTTTGCATATGCTTCATACAGTCTTCCGATATCTTCTTCAGTCTCGGTAAGAATCCGTATCGGATTTTCTTCGGACATATTCATATATCACCTGTCGAGATAATATAGAGGTGGCATCAGTAAGAACATCTGAGAATGGTTACGCAGGCGGTTCCCGGCCTTTTCCCTTGTCTGATCTAAGCTTGTTTATCCGTTTTGCGATGGCTGCCTTATAGAGCTGGGCAAGATTCCGGCCGTGTTTTCTGACCCGTTCCCGTTTACTTGTAAGCTTCCTTTCGCGGCGTTCCTGTCTTGTTTCTTTGTAATTTTCGTCCACCTTTTATCTCCGCATAATCGAATTCTTTTCTCAGGTCTACTATCCTGTCTCTGAGAAGGGCTGCTTTCTCGAAGTCAAGATTCTTGGCGGCTATCTTCATCTGTGTTTCAAGATCTTTTATCAGGCGGAGTGTATCCTCTTTATTGGTCGGTGAAGCGGTGTATGGAGTCTGGGCTTCGGCAACTTCTTTTACACGTTCCGTAATATCTTTTATCGCTTTCCGTATACCCTGCGGAGTGATGTTTCTCTGTTTATTATATTCTTCCTGCACCTTGCGGCGCCGCTGGGTTTCATCCATTGCCGTTTTCATCGAATGAGTGATCGTGTCTGCGTACAGTATTACGTGCCCGTCTATATGTCGCGAGGCCCGTCCCATTGTCTGTATCAGAGATACCCGGCTTCTCAGGTATCCTTCCTTGTCGGCGTCGAGTATCGCTACCAGACTTACCTCCGGCAGATCCAGGCCTTCTCTCAACAGGTTAATACCGACTACGACATCATAAGCCCCAAGGCGAAGGTCACGTAATATCTCTACTCGTTCCAGGGTATCGACCTCGGAATGGAGGTAATGAGTTTTTATACCCATCTCGGCGAGGTAATCGGCGAGTTCCTCAGCCATTCTTTTTGTCAGGGTTGTCACCAGGCAGCGTTCTCCCTTATCCACGCGTAACCGTACCTGCTCTATCAGGTCGTCTATCTGACCCTCGGTGGGTTTTATCTCGACGGTCGGTTCGAGCAGACCGGTAGGTCGGACAAGCTGCTCGGCTATTTGTTCGCTGTGCTGGTATTCATAGTCGGACGGTGTGGCTGAGGTGTATATCACTTGGTTGACACATTCCTGGAACTCCTGAAAGTTCAAGGGTCGATTATCAAGGGCTGAAGGCAGACGGAATCCGTAATCGACGAGGTTCTGCTTACGTGAACGGTCACCTCGATACATACCTCTTATCTGGGGCAGGGTTATGTGTGATTCATCAACAATCAGCAGGAAGTCCTTTGGGAAGTAGTCCAGAAGTGTCGAGGGCGAACTTCCTGCCGGACGCCCGGCCAGTATCCGCGAGTAATTTTCCACACCGGAGCAGTATCCTGCTTCGGTCAGCATTTCTATATCATAATTGGTACGAGCTTCGATCCTTGCCGCTTCAACAACCTTGTCCTGTTCATTAAAATACTTTACCTGGTCGATAAGCTCCAGCTTGATCTGTTCGATGGCTCGTACCATCTTTTCACGCCGGGTAACGAAGTGCTTGGCGGGGTAGATATTCACCTCATCCATTTCGCTGAGTATCTCACCGGTCAATGGATCGAGAGACACGATTCTTTCAATATCATCACCGAAGAATTCTATTCTCAGAGCCAGTTCCTCGTAAGCCGGTCTGATTTCCAGGGTGTCACCCCGTAGTCGGAAGAAGCCACGGGCAAGGTCCATTTCGTTCCTGGCGTACTGCATATCTACCAGGTGCCGTAATAATTGTTGTCTACCGTAATGCTCTCCCCTTTTGATGGTGGCGATGAACTGCTTGTATTCTTCGGGATCACCCAGCCCGTAGATACAGGAAACGGAAGCGACTATCAGGACGTCCCGCCGGTCAAGGAGAGCACGGGTGGCGGAATGACGGAGTTTATCTATTTCCTCATTGATTTCCGTTTCCTTTTCTATATAGAGGTCCCGGTGAGGGATATAAGCTTCCGGCTGGTAGTAGTCGTAATAGCTGACGAAATATTCGATGGCATTGTCAGGGAAAAATTCCTTGAATTCCTGGTAAAGCTGGGCGGCGAGGGTCTTGTTGTGGCTGATAACGAGCGTTGGTTTCTGAACGCGTTCGACGACATTGGCCATTGTGAAGGTCTTGCCGCTGCCGGTGACGCCCAGCAGGGTCTGATGACGGTAACCTTTATCCAGACCTTCGACCAGTTTATCAACAGCCTCCGGTTGGTCACCCATCATCCCAAAGTCGGATACAATCCTGAAATCCGGCATATTCCTGATTCCAGTATATCTTTTTTCGAACAAGTGTTCAATCTTTCCATATTCTCATTGGGGGATTTTCGTCTTTTGTGATGGATACTGCGAGTTAAGGAAATAGTCTCCTTTTTTCTCTCTCCTCCGGATAGAATACACTCCTCTCCATATCCATTTTGTCATTCCCGCGAAAGCGGGAATCTATCACAGCCGATACAAGACTGTATAAGTATATCTGCTTAGTTAACCGGTGAGTATAAGCAATTTTATATCTATTCAACCTGAAAATTATGCTTACACGAGACCATCTGAGAATACGTCTTACGTGTATTGCTAAGTGAGTATCCAGACCGATGTCCGTTTTTCCTTCCGGATTTATGATGATAGTAGAAAACGAGAACGAAAGGAAAAACAGAAAAAGGAGGAAAAAATGGAAATGACGCTG
>JAFGCW010000028.1 GCA_016932435.1 Dehalococcoidales bacterium
CAGCGTCATTTCCATTTTTTCCTCCTTTTTCTGTTTTTCCTTTCGTTCTCGTTTTCTACTATCATCATAAATCCGGAAGGAAAAACGAACATCGGTCTGGATACTCATTTCTCTATACACTTAAGACTTATTCTCAATCGACCCGGTATAAGCATTATTTTCAGGCTGGTTAGAAATGAAATTACCTACTCCCGCTGAGTATATAAGCAGATATACCTACAGGCAGATTTGGTAATAGATTTTTCATGTTTCATAAACCTGCACAATCCGTTACACAGATCGTAAAATCCCTTGATATAACCAGAATTGACAGTAAATTTACGGGCATGATAGTTTTGAGTTGGGATATTAACACGATAAATGACGCAGAGATCCTCGAGTTCATTAATAGAGCCTACCAGGAACTGGAACGAAGCCGTGCTGCTAATGCCAGCAGTTCGCTGATAAACGTACTGGAAGAAGATATCAAAGAGTTGGAACTGATCTTCGCCACCAGTGACGCCGAACGAATGGGAAAGAGGGCACTCCTCGACCAGTGCGCGGAAAAGTTCGATAAATAAGCAGTCCCTTAGCACGCGTTTTCAATCCTTTTCTTTCCTCCACCTTGCACTTACTTCACGCCGTACCGATTATTTGCAATTCTCTCTTGTATTGGTTTATATTATGCTATCAATAATAAGGAGAGTTGATATGGCAGGGAAAATTTATAAATGCCTGAATCCGACAGGTGTACAGATGCCGGCTCAGCAGTTCCCGCTGGCCGAACGCATCGATAAAATCGACGGAAAAACTATCCACCTGAATATCTGCGGTGAGCCTGATATCACTATTCGTCTTGAAAGGAAACTTGTTGCGGAATATCCCCAGGTAAACTGGCTTATCAAGAAGACCAATGGCATCGATCCGGTCAGAATGAGTGAAGAAGAAAAGAAGACGGTCGATGCAGCAATACTCGGGGTCTGCTGGTGACATAATGCCGTCAGAAGGCAGTTGCCTTACCTGATAGAGCTTGAAAAAGCCAGCATACCGACGATCCTGATCGATTTCTTCGACCAGGACGGTTTTGTTGAGAGTGAAGCCCAGGTACTCGGGGTTCCAAAGCTTCGCTATATGCACGCTCATCGTATAATGAAAGGAACCGAGGACGTAGAAAGGTTCCTCGACGAGATGTTCGACGGAATTACCCGTCCACTGACCGATGAAGAACGCCAGGTCAGCGGGATGTGGAGACCCGATGAGCCCCGGATCATTTTCGAAGGAACCCTCGAAGACGCGGAAGAGTTCTACATGCAGGCGGATATGAACGCCTATCAGGGCGCTCCCTACGCAAGATATACCGATGGTCTGCCGATTGTTGTTCCTACCGAAGAACGGGTAGAAGCGATGCTCAAGGGCACCAGCCACGCCCCCAATGAAATTATCAGCCTCCAGGCCGACATACCGGTACGGGCAGCACCGGAGGCCATCGGCAACGACCCGACAATCCATAAAGGCGAACCTATGCGCTTTATGCCTACTCGAAGGGTAGCCACCGTGGAACAGGTCGCTGTCAATGCCGTCATGGCTGGTTGCAAGCCCGAAATGTTCCCGGTGGTATTAGCAATAGCCGAAGCATCCGCCGGCACCGGTGACGGACGTAACGGGCAGGGCTTTATCGTCAGCGGACCTATCGCCCAGGAAATAGGCATGAATTATGGTTTTGGACTCCTTGGCCCGGGCAATCCTGCCAATATTACTATAGGCCGTGCATCCAAACTCATGTGGCGTAATCTCGGCGGCGCGATTCCCGGGATTACCGTAACCAGCAACTGGGGTGACAATCCCGCTGTTAATACCGGTTTCTGTATTGCCGAATATACCGGTGGCCTTCCCAAGGAGTGGATGGGACTTAACGAGGAACTCGGGTACAAGAAGGAAGAGAGTGTCCTCATGGTAACCCATCCGGGTTCGTTCGGTATCGGTCAACACTTCATGCCCGGCGTGTATCGTGCTCTCCAGAAAGATGGGCATGGCGCTATGGCAAGGTATCTCGGTGTGAAAGGCGTACCAGGTCCTCACAACTGGCTCGATTACCTGGCTGTAGGACTCTGGGCGGACCGCGAAGGCGGTATCACTCTGATGATGATACCGGAAATGGCCCAGCACCTTGTCGATATCGGTTTCAAGACCAAGGAATCCGTAGCCGAATACATCTGGAAGAAGAGCTTCGAACCGGTCAAGCAATACAGGATGCGCGGAGCACCCGACTTCGCTACCAACGGCTGGAGATCCATCGAACGGACTTCAGGCAAGCCGTGGCTTGAACTGGATGATGACTATATGGTACCGGCAGGCGGCGATTCACCGAATGCCAACCTTATCCTGATCTGCGGCGGCGACGAGGAAACCTGCCATCGCTTCGGCGGCGGTCACGGCCAGCCTTATCTTATCGACAACTGGCGGTAATTGTTTTCAACACAACAAAGACAAAGAGGGTCACGATTAACTCGTGACCCTCTTCTTATCAAGAGAAACAGAGTTCCGGATTATTTCTTCCCTTCTATCGCCTTCGTTCCACCACTTACCTTAACCTGGATCTGTTTCTTCTTTTTCTCCTCGGCTTTGGGCATCACGACCGTCAGGACGCCATTCTCGTAACGACTTTCTATTTTCTCGGCATCTACCGTGTCCGGAAGTCGTAGCGCCCGGTAGAAAGAACCGGTTGAGCATTCCCGTATAAGATATTTCTCGTCCTCGGTTTCCGTTTCAGTCTTTTTCTCTGCCCTGATGGTGAGAACTCCATCTTCTACCGTAACATCGATATCTTCCGGATTTACTCCGGGTATGGATGCCTTTACGTCGATCTCGTCCTTTTTCTGGACTACATCCATCAGGATATTCCAGCCTTCTTCGCCTTCACGGTAACCATGGGTGGTGCCAATGCCACGCCATAACCTGTTCATAGTGTCTTCCATCTGTCTCAGATCCCTGAAAGGATCCCATCTCTGTAATACCATTTCTCCACATCCTCCAAATAATTTTTTCTTGCTTTATTATTATTTCGAATTACTTTTACTGTTTTTTACCGCTGCTACGATTCTTTCAAAACCTCACCTCCAAAGATCTATCATTTACGTTACGGACACCGTGCTTTGACTAATCTCCGAAGTTTTTTCCGGGTCGACCTTTACTGAGTTGTTATACACCACATCCAGGTACAAGATAAAGGAACACTGCAGGCATTGCTCGTACCAGCCATCGAAACCGTTATAGAGAAACAACTTTCCGCCGCATTTCGGGCATTTTTGAGATAAATTCGATATACTCATATTCGTTATATCTCCTACTCCAGTCTCGATTTAGCAATCTCTCCCTTTGTTTGCTAATGTTATCGGTGAAAAAAATAGCACCTCGATAAAATTAGCACTCTAACCTTTCGTTTGCTAATTTTATTCTAATACGCATGTTATTTTTTGTCAATACCATTTTCTGAGAAAATACCAAACACGAATCTTTATGCCCTGATCACTTTATACTTTTAGATATGGATTTTTACATATGGAATGCAGTATGATATATTCTGTTAAAAACAATAGGAACAAAAGGAGTTAATGATGAACGAAGTAGAACTTCTTCAAAAGATCCACAAAACACAGATTGAGCTTGAAGAGAAAAGGTCTGAAGAGGCGAGTGGTGAAGCGGTAGCTACACTCGAAAAAGAATTGATGAAACTTACCGAGATCATGATGGCTTTTGAAAAAGCCGAGGATAAACAGGCATTTATGGACAACTGCCGGGGCTAGATTTTTCTGTACTGAAAAAGAGCAGATGCAAACCTGCCTTTTTTATTGACTACTTCTCTTTACACCATTTATAGGCATTCTGGAACATTTTCAGCCAGGGTGAAGCGGAGAGAATATAGTCGCCAACCTCTTTTTTCCAGTCGCCGGTTTTCAATTCTTCAGGAACGTAAGGCCACTGCCAGAGTAGGAAAGCCCTTTCAGGGTGGGGCATTATCGCCAGGTGACGGCCATCTTGAGAACAAAACGACGCTATCCCGGCAGGAGAACCGTTGGGATTGAACCGGTATTTCTCAGTCGGTATACCGTCATCGTCCACGTAAGCTACCGGTGTCAGGTTATGTTCCCTTGCAGATGCCAGGATTTCCGGGTCAGGGCAGTACAGTTTACCACCGCCGTGCGCCGTCCAGATACCAAGTATTGAACCTTCCATACCCTGGAGCATCATTGCCGGGCTCTCCGTTATCCTCACCATCCCCCAGTGCGACTCAAATCTTTCCGAGTTGTTGGTAATAAATCGAGGTTGCCTGGTTTCAGGGATCCCTTCCCACGGAACAATACCGAGGAAAGCCATCAACTGGCAGCCGTTACAGACACCAAGTGAGAAGGTATCTTTCCGACTGAAGAAATCATCGAATTCCTTTTTCAGCCTGGGATTGAACTTGATTATTCCGGCCCATCCTTTCGCCGGATCGAGTACGTCCGCGTAAGAGAATCCTCCAACGAAGACGACTCCCCGGAACTCATCAAGAGAAACTCTTTCCTCAAGGATATCCGTCATCGTAACGTCCCACGTCTCGAATCCCGCCCAGTAGAAAGCCGACGTCATTTCACGGTCGCCGTTACTTCCTTCGTCTCGGATTATTGCCACTTTAGGCCGATTATCTCCACGCAGGCTCGCCGGCGTTATCGGCTCGGGTTCGAAGGTAAGGGTGTAATTTATCCCGGTTCGTTCGCGGTAATTCGTCTGCTCTTTGGCCATCGCGACATTCATCTGTTCCAGTTCCAGCCTGTCGCTGGAGGATTCCCACCATCCGAGTAATGTCGGTGTACCCACATCGAGTACCAGTTCTACACCATACTTTATCAACACTCTCTTTTCGCTGGAAGTCTCTCCGAGTATGGTGTAGGTTAGTCCGTATTCGTCGAGTATTATCTTAATACGGTTCTCGTTATCCGGAAGGTATTCCAGCACCAGGCCGAGTTCCTCGGAGAAAAGTTGGGTAACGGCATCATCTTCACCAGGGATGTCGACGGTAAATCCGCAGTTACCGGCAAGGGCCATTTCCACCAGTGTCGTAATCAGTCCGCCGTCACTCCTGTCGTGGCAGGCGATCACAAGGTCTTCGTCGATCATTTTCTGGACTACCTTGAAGGTACTGATAAGAAGCTGGTAATTATCCACGTCAGGAGACTCGTCACCAATCTGCCCGAATGCCTGGGCAAGGGCAGAGCCACCCATGCGGTTTCTGCCTTCTGACAGATCAATGAAAATCAGCCTGCTTTCACCTGGTTTTTTCAAGTCGGGAGTGAGTTTCCGGGTAATATCAGGCATGGTTGCGTAACCCGAAACGACCACCTCACCTGGGGCTTTTATATTCTTATCATCGACTCTTGCCGCCATGGACAGGCTGTCCTTACCTCCATCCACGGCGATCCCGAGCTGCGTGATCAGAGTCGCCAGCGCTACGGCGGCATCGTATATCCGGGCTCCTTCGCCGGGCAGTTTTGCCGCCCACATCCAGTTTACGGAGCACTTGATATGACTCAAATCGCTTATCCTGGCGGAAACCATATTCGTCAGCATTTCGCCGACCGCCATCCTTGCACCGGCTTTATCATCGATAAGCATTTTTATCGGTTGTTCACCGATAGCGGTAGCTCCTCCGGTTAACCCGAAATGACTCTGGGCAACAACAGCTACGTCGGCAACAGGAAGCTGGAGAGGTCCACAGCATTGCTGTTGAGCGATCAATCCGGTAACGCTCCTGTCCACCTTGCGGACAAGGTATCCCTTGGAACCTACCGAGGGAAGCCTGAAAACCAGTTCCAGGGCTTTCTTTACGGTCAGATCTTCAGGTAGTTTTAAGGGTCCGAGTTTACGTAGTATTCTTTCAAGCTTATAGGATTTCGGCGGCATTTCACCGAGAATCTTATCAAGCGGTAGATCAATCGGAGTTGAATCGTCATCTTCGTCGAGAACAACCACTCGTCCATCATTTGTGATCTCACCAAGTATTTCACAGTTTACCTTTTCGCGTTCGCAGATCGCCTGGAATTCATCTATTCTTTCCTTACTTATCAGGAAAGCGGAACGCTCTTGGTATTCGGCGCACCAGATATCGGCTACGGTCATCGAAGGATCACCGAGGTTAATACGCCGTATCATAATTTTACCGCCGGCCGGATCGATAATTTCTGTCAGTACATTAGCCGGACCGCCGGCGCCCTGGTCATGTACAACCAGCAGGGGATTATCACTCGCTTTCTCGGCGCAGGCTCTGATAACACGGTTCAGTTTATTTTCCATTTCGGCATTGCCGCGCTGGACCGCATTGAAATCCAGTTCCGCGATATTCTCGCCCTGAATCATACTGGAGGCTGAACCACCTCCCATACCTATCCGGTAGGCCGGACCTCCCACCTGAACGATGAGAATGCCTTTTACGGATTCACATGGCTGGACATTCGTGTCGTCTATCTGGCCTATTCCGCCGGTAAACATTATCGGTTTGAGCCAGGCGCGGCGTTCATTATCCGGCAACACTTGCTCGAATGTCCTGACGAATCCCTGTATCAGAGGTTCCCCGAACTTGTTTCCATAGTCGGAAGCTCCGTTACTGGCTTCGATTAATATCTCGAGAGGTGACGCCAGCTCGAACGGATAAGTCAATCCTTCCGGTTCTCCCGGTATTTTAAAGTCCGGAATACTGAGCGCTGCGGTGCAATATGCCGCAGTCCCAGCAATGACAAAGCTGCCTTTACCGGTAGCGTGACCGTCCCGTATTCTGCCTCCCGTACCGGTGGTAGCTCCTTCGAATGGAGAAATACCGCTCGGGTAGTTGTGGGTTTCCGCGGTGAAAAGGATATGATAATAACATTCCTTGGCTACGAAGTGAGAACTCCTGCCCGGATTCGCCGGCAGGATCGTCCATATTTTATAACCCCGGATAGCACTCGAATCATCGCTGAAAGCGATCACGCTATTGGAAGGGTTTTTTTGAATCGTCGACCGGATTATCTGGAGTAAGGTATCCGGTATTTCCTTACCCTCAACGGTCATTCTTCCCTTAAAAAACCAGTGGCGCGAGTGTTCACTGTTATTATTTCCCAGCATGAATAACTCTGCGTTTGTCGGGTCGCGTTTCAATTCGTCTGCAAACAGCCTGGTGTAGAAATTAACGTCCCAGTTATCCATTCCCAGGCCATTTTCACGGTTGAACACGCTTAAGGCATCCGCCCCTTTTTCAATAATGGGGATTGTGAATACCTTTTCAGGAGTAGTCCCGCTACCGAAAGCTATCAACGGTTCCGGGTATGGAGTCTCCGTCATGCGGTCATGGTTTTCAATAATGAATTGATCTTTATCGGTACCCTCTGGAGCCAGATACCGTCTTGAACGCTCGATACGAAGGATCTTATCAATCCCGCAGGCATTACAGATAGCAACGGCATTCGTGGAATAGGCAGTATCGAAACTGAGTCGCGGACCGATCTCTATAACGCTGTTTGCAGGCGTTAAAAAAGGCTCCTGGCTGAAATTCTCAACTTCGAACGTTTCAGCAAGCAGCCATCTGAGTATCTCCAGTTCTTCCGCGGTTAGCGGTGCCGATGTCTGTACGTTAAAACAGTACTCGAAATCCGGCTTTACTTTGCGGTAAAAGTGCCGTACCTCTGGTATGTTTCTAACGTCGGTCATCTCGCTCTTTCAATCCGCATGCTTGTTCGTCTTCTCTCGTTAACTGCAGGACTATTCGGTGGGATAGAATGGCTACACCTGATTATACCCCTGCTGCCAGTCTCCTATCAATACCCGAATGTTATTTATTCAACCAAGCCTGTAACCGTATTCAGGTAACTTTTCCCCGTCCAGAAAGATCTCTCTTCCTTGTACTTTCACCCTTCCCTGAGATATCAACTGGACAGCGACCGGATAGATCTTCCAGTCTCCTTCGACTTTCAGGACTTCCTGCAATTCGGAGCAGATGGTATCCATTATCTGATACAGTTCTTCATTAGCTTTTTCCTTGAATTCTTCATACGTCGTAATACGACTCGCCCCGGCGAAGGCAAGTACACGGTGCAGGCCTTCAATCAACCTCTGCGGCTCCTTAGAGTCCAGTTCAGCAAGAGTTTCCGCTATTTTTAAAGGTGCCGACTGCACCAGGACAGGCCCGTTATCCATATTGTTATCGATAAAGAACAGAGTAGATCTCACCGAGTCTTCACCAGCGAGTATTGCCATCGCAAAAGGAATAGTATGCAAACCCACATATCCTTTGATTGTGTCCCCCGGATGAACGTTAAGCACACGCGGGTAATACTTGTCCACCATGTAGTCTGAATTCAACTGGTCGAAGCCAGCCAGACATATAAGGTCGGGTTGTTTCCCGATTTCATCCTCTATCAACCGGCACACGTCCTTTTCGTACTGAATTCGCTCGGGCGCGTTTCTGGGAACCTTACCCGGTCCGTGTTTCTTCCTGGCTTCCCTGAGATACGGAATATGACTCAGTTCAAGAACCTTATGGTTGTTTTTCGCTGCAATCTCGGTACCGCCGCAGCCTGGTCTGTTTGTGAAGACTACGTAATCATGGTCTGGATTACTGGCGACAATTTCCCTGTAATTTGTTCCGGAACCCGAAATGAAACAGATTATCGTCATCCTTTTTCCGGATTTAGCCGGATCATAAACAAGTTCACTCATCAGAATTCCTCCGTCAGGTGACTTCCGAATTGAGTTTATCTGTCCTAATACAGGGTGTCAACAGGAATATCTTCAGAATCCTCTCATATAAAAATTCAACTTGATTTCGTTTTATGTATTGTAATTACGTTTCCACTATGCTAAGCTTTCGTGGAAAAAGTGCCCTGCTATCCATCTCTGCTTTGATTTACTCGTATTCCCTTTATCCTGAATATCATTCAAGGTTGGTATACGAAGAACTGTTAATCCGAGTATCGGAGGTGCAAGATGAGATGAGGTTCCTATTTGTGAGTAGCTAGTATTACTGATAGGAGGGCAAACGTGAGTAAAAAACTCTCGACATTCATTATCTCCTCGATTCTAATCCTGGTTATAACAACTCTCCCATTCCTTGCTTCATGCGGTGAAAGCGCTCCTGAAAAAGACAAAATCGTCATAGGGGCAGCCAGACCGGTATCCGGACCACTGACGCAAATAGGTGATTTTGCTTTTGGTCCGGTAATGACATTATGGGAAGAGGAAGTAAATGCAAAGGGTGGGATTAAGGTAGCCGGAAAAACAATGCCGGTAGAATTAAAGGTATACGACGATACAAGTGACCTTGGCACGTCCATCAGGTTGATTGAGAAGTTGATTCTCGAGGATAAGGTAGACTTCCTGTTACCGAACTGTTCTACGGCATTCCTATATGCCTCTGCACCACTGGCAAATAAATATAAATATACCTACCTGGGTGCTGAGGGTGGTTGTACCACATTGACAGCTATGCTCCCAGAACTCCCTTACGTATTCGGGACCCTGAATTACTCGGACTATTATCAGGTACCGACTCTTGCCGAAGTTCTTGCGGACGAGGGTGTAAAGACCGCAGCTATCATCTATATTAACGACCTTCATGGCGTTGAGTATTATCACACTTCACTCAGTGAATTCTTGAAGGTCGGTATCGAGATCGTGATGGCTGAAGCTATTCCACCGTATTCAGAGGATGTAGAACTGGTGCTGAAGGCGGCAAGGGATTCAGGGGCAGATGTCCTGTGTGCCTATGTTTATCCTCCCACGACCATGGCAGTCGTCGGTCAGTCAATGGCAATCGGCTATAATCCGAAAGCCATGGTGCTTGGACCTGGAGTTAATTTCCAGTTCTTCATTGATATTTTTGGGCCCCAGGTTGTAGAAGGACTAATAGGCTTTGGTGCCTGGAACGAAAAATCCTCTCCTGAACTCGCCGCATTTTCTAAGAAGTTTATCGATCGCTTCGGGATTGGACAGGCTGACTGGTGGGGCGCTGCATTTTATTATGCCGGATTGCAGTGTTTCGAAAAAGCGATAGAGAAAGCAGGCAGTCTCGACAATACCAAAGTCAGAGATGTAATGGCAAGCGAACACTTCGAGACTATCCTGGGTGACACCTGGTTCGACATGACCGCAGGCGGTGAAGGTGGCGGACAATTAGCAAAAGAATGCGCTCCGGGTCAGGTCGGTCAGTGGCAGGATGGAGTTTATGAAGTTATCGACATTGGTGAGAAGCGCACGTCATCGCCAATTTACCCCAAACCAGGATGGCCGGCACCATAATATATCCGAAATATTAGGTAAAGAAGATAATAAACAGGCTGTCTCGAAGGTATGCAACAGTCCAAGAGAAAAGCATGTTATCTCAAGATGTACCTTCGGACAGCCTGCTTAGAGTAGCGGTAACCAGAAAGAAATTTCATGGAATTAGTAACCATTCTAGATATTGTAATAGGTGGTCTCTTAATGGGGGGCATCTATGCCCTTATCGCGATGGGCTTGAGTCTGCAATACGGTGTAGCTCGTGTTTTAAACATCTCACACGGTGAATTTATCATGGTGGGAGCGTTCCTGACCTGGTTATTGTATACAACACTTGGTATCAATCCACTAATTGCACTGGTTATTGTAGGTCCTGCTGTTTTTCTAATAGGCTACCTTCTTCACAGGACACTGTTCAGAAGCCTTCTCAAGTCATCGGCTTCTACCGCTGTTTTCGAAGGTAATTCACTGTTGGCTACCTTTGGACTCCTCTATATAATCCAGAATATAGCCATAATAATATGGAGCACTTCATCCAGGGGATATACCTTCCTGGCAACGCCTGTAGACCTTGGAGGAGCAATATTCTCCACAAACCGTCTGGTGACCCTTGGTTTTGCTTTAGCAATTGGGCTGGCTTTCTACCTGTTCCTTGCCCGGACACGAACAGGCAAGGCAATTAGAGCAGCAGCCCAGGATCCTTCGGCAGCCGAACTGATGGGAGTAGATATTAACCGTGTGCTGGCATTGTGTTTCGGATTCGGAGCATTGATGGCCGGACTGGCCGGTGTACTCTACAGCATGTGTTTTTCAATACAGACGACAATGGGACTTGGATTTACAGTGATAGCCGTTATCGTGGTCGTCCTGGGCGGACTTGGCAGTATTCCGGGAAGTTTTATCGGAGGTTTTATTCTCGGAATTCTGGGGCAGATTGTAACTCACTTCGAACCAAGTCTTTCCCTGGCAGCTTATTACCTCATATTCATACTGCTGCTGTTGTTAAGGCCAAAAGGAATTTTCGGTAAATAATAAAATGAATATCTCCGGAATTATATCGACAAAATGGTTTTCAATGACAGTAGCTGGCGTCATCCTGCTGGTGCTGGCTATTCTGCCTGTCTATGCCACTGGTTATACTCCGATATTATTCACCACAATCTATATGTACATCATCCTTTCTGTTAGCTGGGCATTATTCTCCGGACCCACCGGCTATATGTCACTGGCAACCGCAGCCTTTTTCGGTGTGGGAATATATACCGCGTCTTTACTCGGTGATGTATTACCGCTGCCGGTGTTCATTCTGGCCGGAGGCATGGCTAGCGCACTGGTTGCTCTCCTCGTGGGTGCATTAACCCTGAGATTGAGGGGTATCTACTTCGCTATATTTACGTTCGGACTGGTTATGCTTATAGCACAACTTCTCCTTTTCTTCGAACTTCATGTCACCGGAACGCGAGGACGTTTTGTGATCGTTATCGATTACACTACGATTTATTACGCGATGCTGATAATATTCGGCTTACTCATGCTTACAGTGTATGTGTTACGGCGCTCAAGATGGGGACTTGCTCTGCAAAGCATCGGAGAAAACGAGGAAGCGGCAGCCCATATTGGAATAAACGTAACATTAATAAAAGTGCTTTTCTTTGCATTAAGTGCCTTCTTTATCGGTATGGCCGGTGCTACTATCGCCACCAGGTGGACGTACATAGATCCGATAATCGCTTTCGACCCGGATATATCTTTCCTGCCGGTACTGATGGCGATATTCGGCGGAATGACCAGATCATACGGTCCTATAATCGGGGCGGTGATATTCTCTTACCTGCAGGAAATCCTGATCACGAAATTTGCCGAATTATATATGTTGATCTTCGGAATAATCCTAGTAATATCCATATTATATCTGCCTAACGGGATCATCGGCTTGATACAGAAACTATGGCAGAAACTGGAGAAAAGACGATATGTCGATGCTTGAAGGTAAAGGCGTAACGAGACACTTCGGAGGTCTTACTGCCGTCTCAAACGTTGATTTCAACGTTGAGCGAGGTGAAATCGTAGGTTTAATAGGTCCGAACGGAGCCGGAAAGACAACTCTTTTTAACCTGGTATCAGCGGCACTCTCAACTCAACAGGGTACTATAACCTTTAAAGACATTAAAATAACCGGGATGAAGCCACACCAGATTTGCAGATTGGGTATAGCCCGGACATTTCAGTCCGTAAAGATATTCCCGAATGTTTCAGTACTGGAAAACGTATTATTAGGAGCTCTGTTCGGCAAAAGTACCAGCACATCATCAGACGCTACTTTTAAGGAAGTTGAAGAAATACTTGATTTCGTCGGATTGTCAGCTATTAAGCTCAATCAGGCAAAAGGTTTGACGCTGGTAAACCAGAAAAGAGTAGAAGTAGCCAGGGCGCTGGCAACAGATCCCGAACTGCTGCTCCTTGACGAACTGATGGCAGGATTAAATCACACTGAGATCTCGGAAACAATGGGGATGGTTTCCAGGATTAGAGACAAAGGAATTACCATTTTAATGATTGAACACGTAATGAAAGCCATTATGAGTATCTGCGACCGAATTATCGTCCTGCACCATGGTGAGACCATAGCGGTAGGTACACCGGAGGAGGTTTCCACGAGTAAAAAGGTGATAGAGGTGTATCTTGGAGGATAGACCGATACTGGTGCTAAACAGGATTAATACCTTTTACGGAAATACCCAGGCATTATGGGACATCTGCCTGAGTGTTGAAGAGTCTGAAATTGTTGCTTTGGTCGGTTCAAACGGAGCAGGAAAAACAACGCTGCTTAAAACGATATCTGGACTTCTCAAACCTTATTCCGGTACTATAGAGTTTCTGGGTAAGACAATAGAAGGTCTTGCTCCTCATTCAATAGTAGAAGCGGGAATCTCTCACATACCCGAGGGTGGAAGGATTTTTACCGAGATGACCGTTCTCGAAAACCTTGAGATGGGAGCGTATCCCTACCACGCCTGGAAACAGAGAAAAGAGACAAAGAAGCAGGTTTACGAGATATTTCCCGTGCTGGAAGAAAGAGAAAAGCAAATGGCCAGGACACTCAGCGGTGGTGAACACCAGATGCTGGCAATGGGACGGGGATTAATGTCCAGGCCAAAGTTGTGTATTTTTGACGAACCTTCATACGGACTTGCGCCGAAGTACGTGGAGGAAGTCTTCAGAATCATTAAATCGTTAAGGGAGCAGGGAATAACAATATTACTAATCGAGCAGAATGTCAGGCACTCGCTGGAAATAGCCGATAAAGCATATGTAATGGAGAACGGCAGAATCACCAATGAAGGTGACTGCCAGGAGTTACTGGAGACCGATCACATCAGAAAAGCATACCTGGGTCTGTAAATGTAACAGTAACCAACTCCCGGTTGAGATATAAACGACAGGGAGTATCGGATAAGGTCGACACCAGAAAACAGTAAAATAAGGAATCATAAACCGCATAAGGAGGGAAAGAAAAATGGCAGAAAACCTGGTCGATATACTGGCAGATCTGAAGGAAAAAGAAGCACTGGCAATAGTCAAGGAAAGACTCGAATCCGGAGAAGAGCCGATGAATATTCTGGCAGATTCCCGGAAGGCTCTGGAAATAGTTGGCAACCGGTTTGCCGACGGGACGTACTTTATCCCGGACCTGGTATATTCGGGGGAAATCCTGAAAGCTATTTCGGACCTGGTCAAGCCGAAGATGAACCAGGATGCCGATATCAAGCGGCTTGGCAAAGTAATAATCGGTACGGTGGCCGGCGATATTCATGATATCGGCAAGGATATCGTTGTGTTCATGCTCGACGTCAACGGTTTCGAAGTCTATGATCTTGGAGTAGACGTTCCTATTGAAAAATTCATTGAAAAAATCAAGGAAACAGGAGCAAAGGTAGTCGGGCTGAGCGGATTCCTTACACTGGCATACGAATCGATGAAGGACACCGTAAAAGCCATTAAAGATGCCGGAATGGATGACGTGAAGATAATGATAGGTGGCGGACAGATAACAGAAGAAATAATGAAATATACAGGGGCAGATGCATACGGCAAGGATGCGATGACAGGTGTGGCCCTTACCAAGAAATGGCTGTCCTAGAAACATGGTATTCAAATACACAGGAGGTAAATACAATGGAAAACAGTTGGGAAGAAAAAACTGCTGAAGAAAAACGAGAAGAACTAGTCGGCAAATGGCTTTCACCAGAAGGTGTTGAATACGCCAGCCCGGAAGCCGAAAAAGAATATAAAGCAAGAGTTCAAAGGTTCCTTGATGCAATTCAACTTAAAGAACCGGACAGGGTGCCGGTTTTCCCCGTCTATGGATTTTATCCAGCCTACTATTGCGGGTATACACCCTATGACGTTATGTATGACTATGATAAGCTCTTCAAAGCCTGGGAAAAATGTCATCTGGAAACACTGCCCGATGCCCATGCAGGAGCAGTTATCGCTCCTCCGGGTAAGATGTTCGAGATACTCGATTATAAACTTTATGCCTGGCCAGGGCATGGAGTAGCCAAGGAACACATCTACCAGTGTAAAGAAGGCGAATACATGATGGCTGATGAGTACGATGAGCTTATCCAGGACCCTTCATACTTTTTTACCAATATCTACCTGCCGCGTGTCTTTGGAGGATTGGAAAGTTTCAGGGCATTGCCCCACCTGACCGATATAACGGAAATGTACGGCGGTTTCTCAGCCGTAAATATTCTTCCTTACGGGCTGCCCCCTGTCCAGGAATCCTACAAGAAACTATTTGCCGCCGGAGAAGAAGCATTAAAGTGGATAGAACCGATCGGGAAATTCGCCGGCGCTATGACGGCTGCCGGTATGCCGGGGTTCTTCGGAGGAGGATGCAAAGTACCTTTCGACACAATCGGAGATACGCTCCGTGGAAGCAGGGGAATAATGATGGATATGTACCGTCAGCCGGATAAACTGCTTGAAGCACTTGAAGCGCTGACCCCCCTGATGATTAAGATGGGAGCAAGCGCTGCTAAATCAAACGGTAATCCTATCGTGTTTATACCTCTCCATAAAGGAGCCGACGGCTTCATGTCAGACGAGCAGTTCAAGAAATTCTACTGGCCGAACTTCAGGGCGCTACTGGTTGGTTTAATCGATGAAGGCTGTATACCATTCCCGTGGGCTGAGGGTGGATACAACTCACGTCTTGAGGTTATAAAGGATGTCCCGAAGGGAAGTGTCATATATGGTTTCGACCTCACTGATATGAAAAAAGCCAAAGAAATTCTCGGTGATAATTGCTGTATAGGCGGCAACATGCCGATAGATCTTCTTGCAGTCGGTACTGTCAAGCAGGTAGAAGACAAGGTGAAGGAACTGATTGATGATTGTAGTAAAGATGGCGGCTACATAATGATGAGTGGCGCGGCGATCGACCAGGCAAAAGTGGAAAATACCCAGGCAATGATTGATACTACTAAGCAATATGGTGTATATAAATAAGGAGATATGTTCGAATCCAAGTAACAATATAAAACATATCAAAAAAGAGGAGGTCAAAACATAGTGGCTGAAAAAACAACGCCCGTACCCGGATATAACGGGAAAATACTGAGGGTAAACTTGTCCAGTGGAAATGTGACGACGGAAGAACTCGATCCTTTATTCTGCCGACGTTGGGTCGGCGGCGCTGGATTCGTTGCCTACTACTTGTGGAAAGAGTTACCGCCGAATGTAGATCCACTAGGTCCCGAAAATAAATTGGTTTTCGCCTTGGGTCCGATATCCGGATTCAACCTGCCCGGAGCTGCCCGTCACTGCCTCGGAACCAAATCACCGCTTGGCAACAATATCGTAAAATCGGAGACAGGTGGATTCTGGGCCGGGGAATTTAAGAGGACAGGTTACGACGCCTTGATAGTAGAAGGTAAAGCCGACAAGCCGGTCTATCTTTACATTACCGATACGGAAGTTAGCATAAAAGATGCCGGCCATCTCTGGGGTAAGGATACGAAAGAAACAGAGGAGACTATCCGAACTGATAATGGCGATAATAAAATAGCTACCTGCCTTATCGGTCCTGCCGGCGAAAATATGGTCAGGTATGCCTGTGTCATGTCAGGGCTCAAAGATGCCCATGGCAGAGGAGGGGCAGGCGCTGTAATGGGCTCCAAGAACCTGAAAGCGGTTGCTGCCAGGGGACATAAATTGCCTAAAGTCGCTGATAACGAACGACTGAAAGAAATCAGGAAGGAAATGGTAGCCCGAAAGAGTCCATTATCCGAATACGGAACAGGCGGACCTGAATTACCTGCGATGGTAGAATCCGGCAATCTGCCGGTACGTAACTTCCGCGATGGCTACTTCCCCGTTGAAAAGATAACAGGGGGTGTAATTAAAGACACGATAAGGATAGCAATGGAAGGCTGCTATGCCTGCCCGATTCGATGTAAAAAGGTAGTCAAGTTCGACGAACCATATCCCTGCGATCCGGCTTACGGCGGACCGGAGTATGAGACGCTGGCGGCATTCGGATCCAACTGCGGTATCGATGATATCAAAGCCATCTGTAAAGGAAATGAACGCGCCAATGCCAACTCGCTGGACACCATATCGACCGGCGGCACAATTGCTTTCGCGATGGAGTGCTTCGAGAAAGGCCTCCTTACCGAAAAAGATACCGGTGGAATTGACCTGCGGTTCGGCAACGCCGATGCCATGATTCAGGTTATCGATATGATTGCCCGGCGTGAAGGAATCGGCGATATGCTGGCTGACGGGACCCTGCGATTATCACAGAAGATAGGGAAAGGTTCGGAAGATTACGCTATGCAGACCAAGGGACTTGAGGCAGGAATGCACGAACCACGACTCAGGCTTCCTCTGGGCTTCGGCTGGATAGTCGGACCTACCGGTGCCGATCATATGTTCTCTATCATGGACGCAAATAACGATTTCATGATCGGCAATCTGCAATCTCTTGGAATACTCCAGACCGTCCCTCAAGACGACCTTGGACCCAAGAGAGTCCCCATACTGAAAGCTTCACACTGTAACCAGGTTTTTACCGACTCGCTCTGCACCTGTATGATGGCAGGTGTACCCACTCCCATGGTTCTTCCTGCGGTAACCGGCTGGAATATGACCACATCCGAACAAATGCTTGTTGGTGAAAGAATCCTTACCGCCGCGCGTGCCTTCAATATGAAACAGGGGCTAACCGCCGCTGACGATAAACTTCCGGAACGCTATTACCAGGGAAAGACCGACGGCGCTCTGAAGGACAAACCTCTGGATAAAGCAAAGATGGAAAAAGCGAGGAAGTACTACTACGTCCTGATGGGCTGGGACGAAAACGGAGTACCTCTGCCCGAAAAGCTGGAGGAACTCTATATCGAGTAGGTAAAATTATTCCTAATGAGATAAAAGAAGGTTCGCCGTGGTCGGCGAACCTTCTTTCTTATACTAATTTACTTTTCGTACCTTCCTGTTAAGGAAGATTACCGGATTATTTTATTTCTTATAGACTCCGTATTCTTTAACGGTCTCGTATATCGCCCTGATGTTTTCGAGCTTCGGATTGTCCGGCATGCAACCGGTCGACATTATATAGCCGCCGCCCGGCGCGCAATCCTCGATAAGCTTACGGCAGTAGGCTTTCACTGTTTCCGGATCTGAAGTCACTACCATCGATGCAGGTATATTACCCTGGATCGAGCAGTTTTTACCCAGTACTTCTTTCGCCAGTTTCATATCCGACTGGTCGAAATACCAGTGAGTTGTACCCTTAGGGAATACATTGACGGCTTCAAGCCTGGTATTAAAACTGCCCTCGGCAAACAGACTCTGGATAAGACCTTCCTCAATGAAAGCATCCATTACTTTCTTCAGAGTGGGCCAGTAGAATGTATCGAACTGTTTCTGGGACATCCATCCGTCAGCTCCTTTATGCAGGGGATATGAGACCATGGTCATTCTACTAATAGCCGGCGAATTCAAAACGGTGCTGATGGTCAGATCTGCTACGACATCCAGGGCTTTAAGAAGTTTATCGGGGTAGCGGAACATATCTTTCATAATATTTGTAGTACCCCGGAGAGAATCTCCCAGTGTATCGAAGGGAGCCTTCGCAAATGCACCCATCGCACCGGGGAAACCATTGGCAGCTCTTTGTCCCATTAACTCAGCTGTTACTGCCATATGCTTGTTATACTCTTTACCGACTTCGATAAATTTCTGGAGAGCGTCCTGCATCTGGGGTGTTCCGAAAACGGCAAACTGGTTAACATGGACGTTCTCCGTGATATTGGTAAAAGGCTGGAACATGCTTAAAGGTTCCAGAGTCCCGAAAACACGCGGCAGGTATTTCCTTATCCAGAAATCTGACGGGTCCCTGATGAGGTCGTCATATTCATCGGCACTCATATACTCGCCTTCGATAAACTGCCAGCCGGAAGCATCCTGCGGTAAACCGTATCCCGGCCAGTAATACAGCTTATAATCGAGTATTTCCAGCGCTTTTCCCGGCATGCCCATCGGCGCTGCGAATACTTCGAGTTCCTCGCCGTACTTCTCATTAAACTTCTTGCAGGCTGCAACGGCCTTCTCAGGCTCGTACATGCTGGTATATGAGTTCAGGCCTTCCATAAGCAGGGGAAGGTTCCCGACAGGCAGGTTGACCGGAACCTGGTCAGGTTCCGTTACATTATATACATCGATCTGCCTTTGAGCCCGAAGTTTATACTTTTTCTCGGCTTCCGGACTGACAAAATTGATTCCTGCGGAATCAAGCATCCGGTTCAATCTGTATTCCCGCTTCTGTTCACGGGTCATTTCACTCCATTTTTCCGGGAGACCACTCATTGCCATATTAGCTATTCTCCTGTCTGTTTTTCTTATTTTCAATGTAAACGTGTGTTCGAAGTCCAAAGAATATTAACATCATTCAGGTAATTCGTTCAACAACAGGAGACTCAGGTTCCGTTAATCAACCGGTAGTTTTTCTTTATCTCTATTCGGCTTCAGGATCATTCTTTACAGCGGGAAGAGTAAAGACCAGGAATGCCCCGAGAAGAGTAACCGCTCCATAGGCCAGCCAGGCACCCCTGTACGTTCCCCAGGTATCATATATCCACCCAGCCAGAGGAGCGCCGGAAATATGCCCTATCATCATAACGCCTGACATAAATCCCATTATCGTACCAAAGCTCCTCCTGCCGAAATACTCTCTGAGCAGGGTCAGCCTGGTTGTGACGCTGCCGCCCCAGCCAAGACTGAGAGCCAGGATAAAAGGCACCAGCAGCCAAAGCCTGTCATAATCAAGGCATCCGTAGATGAATACTCCTATCGTCATCAGGAAAAAACTGGTCGTGAAAACCTTTTTCCTGCCGTACCGATCGCCAAGCCATCCTCCGTTCAATCGTCCGACAATACTGGCAACCGGCAATATCATGGCAATGAAACTCCCTGTCGATCTCTCGACACCAAGGCTGCTCAGATAAGGCATCATATGAGTAACTACAGCACCGAGTAAAAATGAATGGCAGCAGGAAGCTAACGACAACTGCCAGAATACCCTGCTCCTCAACGCCTGCCGTGTAGTCATACCCGTAACCGAAATATCTTCGGCTTTATCAACTCCGGTTTGATCGACAGCGCTTATCTCGCCGTCCGGATAGTAACCATAGTCTTCGGGTCTATGTCTCATAATAAACGCCAACGGCAGTATAATTACGAGTGTACCAAAGCCGATAATGACCATTGCCGTACGCCACTCGAAATTATCGACCAGCAAGGTAACAACCGGGATAAGCAGGCCGCCAAGTCCGAAACCGGAGACCACGATACCCATTGCGAGACCGGCTTTTTTCTGAAACCAGTTCGCCACGGCCGTCATTATGACCGTCCCGCCGCTGAAGCTCATCCCGAAGGCTATCAGGACAAAGGCCAGGTAAAAAACCAGTAATGATTCAACCCTGCTGAGAAGAAGAAAACCAAGGCAGAGGAAAATACTGCCGCCGAAAATCATCTTCTTCGGACCCCATTTGTCTACAAGGAAGCCTACGACAGGAGCAAGAAGTCCCATCTCAAGACCGCGGAGTGATGATGCCAGCGATATCTGCGCGTAACTCCACTTGAATTCATCCGCGATAGGTTCGAACACAGCAGTAAACCCGAAGTGGGCTACTCCGCCTGTATATAGCAGATTAACGAGGCTGGCAGCTACTATATACCAACCATAAAAAATACGGGGACGCTTAGGATCAGAGTCCATTAAGAAATAAATTACTCTTTTATAGAAAAATCGTCAAACCGGATGATTGGAGGTATTAAGATATCTTGCTTTTGTACAGTTTATCCGCCGGGCATACCCTGAGGCATTCCGCGCAGCCGCCGGATGAAGCCAGATACGTGTTGCATAAGTATTTATCTATTCTACAAACCTCGCCTTCATCCGGCTGTTTAAGCGCCTGCACAGGGCACACCTTTACACAGGCCCCTTTACAATCGAAGCAGGGAAGGTAATCCTCTGGAGATGAGGTGTTTTCCAGAGAAGCATCGGTAACAACACAGGAAAGTCTCACTCTTGCGCCAAATTCAGGAGTAAGCAGCATCGTGTTCCATCCGATAACTCCCATCCCGGCCAGTACCGCGGATGACTTGTACGATAGCATTCCCTCGAGGAATCTTGTATCAAAAGGCGCATCTCCGGCAGTAAGCGGAATACCGCTGTAACCGAGTTTGTGTAGACCCTTGACCAGCTTGTATGCTTCCCAGTCCAGGTCTCCGTTGACTATATCAGCGTTACGCGTAAACAAATCCCGCATTACCAGTTCACCCATCTTCCTGCCGGAAGTCAGATACTGCACCACCTCAGGGAAAAGTTCATTAGCAAGTACAATAACTGATTTCGCGTCGGGCAATAATTCAATTGCGGTTTTAGATACTGCGGTATTCTTATGGGCGTTTAAGTTAACAAATCCTACTTTATCTACCTTGATACTATCGATCAGGTTTTTCAGTTCGTCGAGCCTGTCCACCACCCTGGCACCTCCATAAATATCTACCTGACACAAGTATAACACAGTCTTTTCAGTTCAGTAGTTAGAGAGAAGAGGTGCCGAAAAAGCACACGAACAGGACAGCGAACACTCCAAGAACACCAAGAACAGCAAGAACAAACAGAGAAATAAGCCAAACGGGTGTATGTTCTTCTTCATTTTCAACTTTCGAATATTTATCCATTTACTTTCCTCCTCACTTCTTTCTGAATGTCGAAGCTCCGGATACATCCAAAGTCCCGATTACGGGTTCGCCAAAATACTCCAGCGTTGAAGCACCATTCACCCTTGCATTAAGGGTTTCAACCAGGTTAAAAACACCTCGGCTGGCATCCCGGAGGGTAATATCGGCGTTCAGAGCAATAAAATCCGGTAAATCCATCTTACTAGCCCCACCGGCTTCTACCGTCAGATAATCTGCTGAGCCTTCCAGGTACACTCCACCGGCAGAAGTAATATCAATCTCTATACTATCAGCCCTGATACCGCCGGAAATACTGCTTGCCCCGGATATATCTAAAAATGTTTTACCCACAGCTAAACCCGATAATTCAACCTCACTGGCACCATCGAGTGATATATCAAGATTCGCATCTGACCTGAATCCGGTCACAGTGCCATCGGTGGCACCGGAACATTTAAGACCGGTTAGTTCCGGCAGGGTAATAACCGCCTGCGGTATCGGATATGATCTACTTATCCAAATTGGACCGTCAAGGATATTAATATCTATGTCAAGTACCTGTCCGGATTTCGTCACATTGATATATTCAAAGAGATTACTGCCAGCTGTAATGCTTATACTCCAGTTATCAGCTTTTTTAATTTCATACTTGAAAGCGCCGTCAATATTTATATCAGTAAATTCATCATAATCAAATTGTCTGGTTTCCAGTTCTCCGGATTCTATCTTTTCATCTGCCGGAACCAGGACAGCCCTACAGCCAGCAGTACAGAAAATACCTGCCAGCAGAATTGATATGATCATTAAATATAATCCGATTTTTTTCATGAAATTCCTCCTGTTCCACTCCTATAACCTCACCAGCATTGCCTTGGCCAGCGCGCCGTGTATACGACCTGTATACCTCATGAGATGCAGGATTATAATGCCCAGCAGAATACCGCCGATTACGGTGAAAGGCAGCACCCATCCCTGCAGGAAGTAGCGAACGCCGTCTATATAAAAAACGGGGATGTCATATCCAAGCTGCAACACAGGAATCGCGATACCTGAAAGGGACAAAGCGATCAGTGTGATAAAGAAGCTGAAGTAAAAAGTCCCCAGCGGCAGCATTATTATCATATACACAACGGTAAACCAGGTATGCCTGTCGGTAATGATAGCTTTATACCGTTCCCATAAACTAATATTTCTGCGTGAGTACGGCTGGCGGCGAGGCATTCGAACTCCCAGCAAAGCTTCTACAACGCGTCCCTCTATAAGACCTATTCCTCTGACCGAAAGGATAAAGATAGCCAGGAAAGGCAACCCTATGATCAGTACCAGCAATCCTGCGGAAAGTGACAATCCGGTAACGACCCAGGTAAAGTAGAATATCCCCGTCGCAAGTGAGATCATCAGGTAGAAAAACGAACCCCAGGTTATCGGATCGATAACCACGCCGAAAAAACTCTTTACAAATCCTTTTCGTTCTTTTTTAACCGGTTCGGAATCTCCGGATCGAGGTGTTTCTTGAATAAGAGCCGGGGCCAGGCGACTTTCTATCTCACGATAGGCAAACGCTGTTTCTTCAGGACTTCCATATTTTTCTATGATTTGGGAAAGGGCTTCTTCTTCTGTAAGTGTCGTATCTGCCATCTCTTTATCAAGCGCCGTCCTGAGATATTCTTCGGCATCCGACAAAGCGTCCTGTATCGTCGCACGATCACATCCGGCAAGTTCTTTCTTCAATTTCGATAAATATTCTTCTATTGTCTGTATCATTATTCCTCTCCCCGAAGGATGGTATCGACAAGCGTTCTGGTTCTCACCCAGATATCCTTCCAATTATCCAGGGTCTGCCGCCCGGTCTCCGTTATCGTATAATAGCGTCTTGGAGGACCTGACACTGAAGGCTCTACCTCACTTGCCAGCAGACCGCTGCTTTCCATCGCTCTCAGCACCGGGTATAACGCGCCCTGCTTCAGGATTGGAACAGCATCACTGTACTCCTCGATAAGTTTCGCTATTTGATAGCCGTACATCGGCTCCTTTGCCTGGTCAAGAACACTGAGAAGCACGAGAGCGGTAGTCCCCGCATTCAGCTCTTTCTGGAACTTTCTTGTTTCTTCATTCATTTTCGACAATCGATACTGTCCTCTTTACAAAATTTCCATGCGATCGACGATATATATTAGGTTAATAAGTATATTAACTTAGTACTATTATTAAGTTAATTATAGTACAGGTATTGATATCTGTCAAAGTTATCCAGAGCTTATTACAACGTTTCTAAGTATCTGGCAAGCATTTATTTATACAATTACGCCAATATATAAGCATATATCATTAATTTACGCCTTAATATATTCGGTATTTACTTAAAGTTGTATATGTGTATATCATGTATATACTAAATTTGTACGTTTAGTGATTTCCTGATAACAGATAAATTTGAATTAACTGTGGTACAGGCTGTTCAAGGTGAATTAAGTGCTCATCTATTAAAAACACGGCTTGAAAGCGAAGGAATACCGGTAATGCTTCACCAGGAGACCTATTTTGACTTATATCTGTCTGCGCACGCTCCTGTTAGTGTAACGGTACCTAATAAGTACGCAGGTGCAGCGAAGAAAATCGCAGGAGAGAATAAATTCCATTTACTACCAACAATGTCAAAGAGAAACCTTTGGGTATTTACAGTTCTATATTTTCTTTTTAAATTATTAATTGGATAAATATCTCGATATTGTCTCACGTCCGAAACTGGCATGATTACGTCCGGCTGAAGTAAAATGTAGTGAGAGGGAGAGTCAACTCTCCCGAATTATTTATCTCAAGGGTATTGTCGTATTGGCAAAGAATCGGAATTCAGTCACTAAAATTGATGAAAAACTAACGGAGAATGAAGCGGTCGACCTGATTACTGCCATAGTCCAGCGTACCCGTAATCATCCGGAAATAGTGCGCGGTTCCAGCGTACGCGGCGCACTCGCTCTCAAGCAGGTACTCGAAGGTTTCTCTCTTATTCACAATCAGGGTCTTACCCGGTCCGGACTGGAGAAGGCGGCAATGATCACCCTGCCGCCAAGGATATCCACGAAACAGGATACAGTCAGTTCAGCCGGGGAAATCATCCGGTCGATTGTTCGCGAAGTTCTCTATACGAAAGGAAGTTCAAAGAAGAAGCAGAAAAAGGAGAATAAAAAAGAAACCAAAAAACTGACTCTTGACGAATTCATGGCTGCTCTCCAGAACCTTAGTCTCTCCCAGGCACTTGAAACCGAGGAATTTGAGGAAGCTGATGATGAATATGACGGCAATTATGAAATCGTCGATGACAGCATAAACAGTTCCGGACTCTCAATGAAAAAGATGAACAAAGACTCTCATTACACGGACCAGAAAAACTGGTTTCCAGCACTTGAGAAAGCGCTGAAAGACATGATGGGACAACTCGAACAGAAACTGATCAATGGTGAAATTTCAGAGGGAGATTACAGGTACCAGAAGAAGAAACTGGAGGATATGCTGAATGCCGCATCATACCTTCAGGCAGATGTGTCCGGCGCAGAAATCGCGGAAACCGTAATGGAGTTAATGGAAGCCGGAGATAAACAGTGGCAGAAGGAGTTGGACTTCCAGGATATGTACGTCTACTACCATATCAAACAATCTCAGGGAGACAACGATCTAAGCCTGCCGAAACGCAACTGGTACGCGCTCAAGGTAATCGTTGATTTCCTCGAAAAACAGGAGTTAGTTGAGCCGAATCAAGAAGGCACACATTTTTCAATTACTTATAAAGCAATGGATATTATGCTTAAGAACTTTCTTGCAGCAACGCCAAAAAATGGAAATGAAAGAGACACCAGGCGTAAGTTCAGCAAGCATGCCACTGAGCGCAGCCAGGATACCCGAAGGTACGTGACCGGCGACGTATTCAGAGACATCTCGATACGCCGGACGATGAGAGAAATCGCCCGGAGAAGGCGTAAAATTTCCGAGATTAACAGGCATGATCTGAGGATATTCCTTAAAGAACACCGGGAACCGAAATCGGATATCCTGCTGTGTGTAGATTCCAGCGGCTCGATGGGATTTCATCGAAAGTTAATACTGGCACGGCTTACCGCTGCAGCCATAGCCAGGGATGCACTGCGAAATGGCAACAGGATTGGAGTAGTCACATTCGACGATCTTGGAAAAGCAGAGGTGCCACCCACTGACAATGAAGACATGGTGATGAGATACATTACAGGAATTACTTCGGGCGGAAATACCAATATCGGTGACGGTCTCAAATGCGCGGGAACCATCCTGAAACGTGAACGAAGCCGGAACCGGAAGGTAATTATGCTGATAACTGACGGAGAGCCTACCGCGATAACTCAAAAAGCCATCCGGAAACTTGAAAAAACTGATAAAAAGGACATGACAGGAGAATACGCGGTTATTGAAGCCCGGAATGCCGCAATAGCCGGAATCGAGACATCGGTAATACACATAACAGACGAAAAAGCTGCCGGGAAAAACCTGGTAGAAAGTATCGCCAGGGCAGGTCATGGAGAGGTAAAACGGGTTATCCGCTCCGATGATCTTAAAGCGATTATGATATAGTAAGATAGCAATGAGTATAATCCGACAGGGGGAAAAATGGAATTAAGGGAAGAGTTAAGCAGGTCGATACTGACAAAGTTGAAAGAAAAGAAAGACCCGCTTGAAGGATTTTATGCTTCGGATGAAACCAAGGAAGCCATCCTGGCGGTAGCTATTTCAGGTCGGCACCTGCTCCTGGAAGGACCTCCGGGTATAGGGAAAACCACTGTTGCCAGAATCCTTGCCGGACTCTTGCCATCGATGTACGTCGTCTCCGGATGCAGATATAACTGCGACCCTCAAAACCCCCAGTGCCCGGAATGCCTTGGCAGCAATCCATTACCTGAACCGGTTAATATTGACGGTAAAGGACGTTTTGTCAGGGTACAAGGATCTCCGGAACTTATGCCGGAAGACCTGCTGGGTGATATCGATCCTGTGGTGGCGATGCAATGCGGTATCCACGATCCACAGGCGTTCACTCCGGGCAAGATACAGAAAGCTCACCGGAAGATACTGTTTATCGACGAGCTTAACCGTGTTCCCGAACGCACTCAAAATACCCTTATCGAGGTACTGGAGGAAAGGACGACGACGATCGCCGGTTTTGAACTTAACTTGATGGTCGATACCATCGTAATAGCAACCCAGAACCCAGAAGAGTATGCCGGTGCCGAAAGGATATCGGAAACACTTGGAGACCGGTTCGAACGAATTCATATCGGCTACCCCACCGAAGAGCAGGAAATAGATATCATCAAGCAGTACGCCAGGCGACTGCCCGACGTTACGATAGATGATTCTCTGATAAGCAACGCCGTGAAATTGTCACAGGCTACCAGGACAAGCAGCCACTTCTCCCGTCCGGCCAGCGTTCGCGCCAGCATAGCTACCTACGAGCAATCGCAGGCTATTGCCCGGCTTAACGGCAGAGATACGGTATCGCGGGACGACATAGTAAAAGCTGCAAAGATAAGTCTTGAGAGCCGGACCGAAATTTCACCGGACAGTCGCTTCTTCGATTCGCCGGGCGGCCTGTTCGGAAGCGTCACGGACGGGATTCAAGCAGACTAGCCGCACATACGGGCAAGAGCTATGGCACCGAGTACTCCCGCATAATCTCCAAGTTCCGGAGTGACTATATAGTTATCCATATCTTCCATCAACCGCGGTGAGTCAATATAACCATTTAGATATTCCCTGGTCTTTTCTCTCACCTCAGGCAATAGAAAAGGATTCTTTATCAGTCCGCCGCCGGTAATAATCCTTCCGGGAGACAGTGTGCAGATAATGTTGCTGATTCCCAGAGCAAGGTAGTGTGCTTCGAGTTCCCAGGCAGGATGGTCTTCAGGCAGTTCTTCCGCCGGCTTGCTCCAGCGTAATTCCACCGCCTTGCCGGAAGCCAGCCCTTCCAGGCAGTCTCCATGATAGGGGCAGCATCCTTCGAAAGGGTCCTTTTCGCGGTCATGAGGTACACGAATATGTCCCATTTCGGGGTGTACCAGGCCGTGGATAAGTCCGCCGTTTATCATTCCCCCACCGCCGATTCCGGTACCGATCGTGATATAAACCAGGTTACCGATGCCTTTTCCGGCTCCCCAGAGGTATTCGGCCAGGGCTGCTCCGTTCACATCGGTATCTATTACCACAGGCAAGTCCAACGCCGATTTCACCGTTCCCAGGATATCCGTGTTTTCCCAGCCGGGTTTGGGTGTATGTGTGATATTCCCATATTCGGACGAGTTACTATCAATATTTAACGGACCGAAAGAAGCAATTCCTACCGCCGTGAGTGAATCCGTACCCGAGTACCCTTCGAAAAAATCTACCGCCTGTTCGATGGTCTCGTCCGGTGTCGTTGTAGAGAATACCGTTTCGGCACGCATATCATCCGGTCCCGTGCCGATAACACACACGAACTTGGTTCCTCCTGCTTCTATCCCGCCGTATACCTTTTCCATAACGGTATGTTAATATTCGCTATTGTAGACTCGCTGGTGTTCCTTGAGCATGCACCGGTCCATAACCACTCGCAGTCCGGCCTTCCGTGCGTATTCGGCGGCTTCCTCGTTTATCACGCCTTCCTGCAGCCAGACGGTGTTCGCGCCGATCTTCACCGCTTCCTCAACAATCGGCAGAACGTCCTCCGGCTTCCTGAAAATGTCCACCACGTCTACACTTACCGGGATACTGCTCAGATCGGGATAACTTTTTTCATCCAGTGTCGATTCTATCAAAGGATTTACCGGAATTATCGTATAGCCGTTTCCTTTCAGATAACTGGCAACCCTGTGACTCGGTCGTTCGGGGTTGGCAGATAACCCCACCACCGCGATAACCTTACTGTCTTCAAATATCTGCTCTTCTAAATCGATACCCATAGTTTTCTCCCTGGTTTATTGAATTTTTCCTGGTTTCACAGCCAGTGTGACTGAATAATTATACTCTTCATCACCTGTGGTCTTAAAGATTTCATAACCTATATCTTCCACCCATTTGTTGACCAGATGTGCCGGGCGGAGAGTCATTCTTAAAGGATTTCCTTTGAAATCAGAAAAAACCTGTTGGGTGTATTCAAGACTTACATGTTTCGACTGATTGGTAAAAAGAAAACAGCCGCCTTCAGGCAATACATTATATATCAACGACATACTCTCCTGTACCCTGGTATCTTCATTAATCCAGTCATAGAAACCTGATGAAACAATAATATTAGGAGTAGGATCTACTTCTGCAAGCGATTCAGTGGAAAAAGCATCGCCAACCTCAAACTTGACCGACCTTATTCCCACTTCCGATGCATTACTCTCACCAAGAGAAAGTGCGTCATTATCAAGATCCCTGCATACGGCAGTTACATCCTGCATATCTTCTCGGGATACGGTATCGAGAATATATCTCGCCGAACCAGCGGCAACATCGAGTATGACCGGTTTTCTATTTCTCTCCCTCTGTCTTTTAATTGCTTCGACTAGATACCCTTCAAGGTTCTTTTTCCTGATTCTGACATCTTCCCAGGCCGGATGGGAAAGATACACGTGATCAAGCCATTTTCCTATCAAAAATTTCCCTTGTGGTTGATTGCGGTAAATATAGTCCAGCATAATTCCGGAAGTAAGTCCGTTCCGACTTACCATGCGAATCCCCTGACTCGTCTGCCCGATTGTTTTCACTCCTAATCGTGTTAACCGTATCTTGAATCGTAAAATACTACCCATAATTATTCACTCAACTCTTTATATTGTTACCTAGATTTCGAACTCGTTCTTCAAGGTCTCTGGATGCATTGTCGTCGTCCATATTCGCGTACGCTCCGTCCCAATAGTGCACGGGCTGGTCCAGGTAAAGGCTTATCTTCTTCCGTTTGGGCACGTATCTTGACTTGGGTAAACTCTCAAAACTTCCCCTGATATAGGCCGGAATAATCGGCAAATGCGCTTTCTTGCTGAGTAATATCGCGCCTTTCTTGAATTGATTGATCCTGCCGTTTTGTGACCTGGTTCCCTCCGGAAATAACAGGATACTGTTACCTTTACGAATTTTTGACATACAGAGTATCAGCCCCCTGGTTTCAATACCGGTTCTGTCTACCGGAATCACATTTGCCATTAAACGAGCAAAAAATGAAACGAACCAGCGATTAAAGAAATAGTCTTTCGCCGCCAGTGTATAGGTATGATTTATGCGAGGGAAAGGCAGAGAAGCAAATACTATCGGAGCATCGAGGTGACTTGAATGGTTAGGAGTAATAATACAGGCTTGATTGTCCAGGATATTCTCTCTCCCTATCACTTCGAGATTATTATAGTATCGAAGAAACAGTCGGGTAATCACATGTAAAAATGGACGGCACAATTTAAGCAGTATGCTGTCGCGAACAAGATCATATGGAGTTGGAGGAGGAGCATATTCCCAGTTATATTGACTATTTTCAAGATTCATAGTCTTAATCTAGATCACTCTATATTATTTCAGGATACCACCTCATGGATATAGAAAGCATTCATGAAATGGAAGAAGATAGGGCTGACGAACAACACACTATCCAGTCTGTCGAGTAGGCCACCATGACCGGGTATCAGGTTACCGGTATCCTTTATTTGAACGTCACGTTTTATAACGGAAATTACCAGGTCGCCACATGTTCCTCCAAAGGCAAGCAGCAGACCGAAAAGAGCCGCTATAAGAACTGTCATATCATAGAGGGCAAATCGTAACCCCATGGTTACTCCAATTGTGACAATCATAGCCCCGATTGCTCCTTCCCATGTCTTGTTGGGACTGAGGTTCGGCACCATTCGCCTTTTTCCAAAAGTCGAACCAATAATGTAAGCTACCGCATCGTTTGTCACAACTATCAGCATCATCGCCAGTACAAGTTCACGACCGGTTGAAGCATTTAAAAGGAAGGCAAGATGCGCAAGAAACCAGCCGAAATATATCACTCCTATTATCGTAAGACAGGTTTTCTGTATCATTGCGCTGAACTGGTCGCGAAAGATCGGTATCAGGAACGTTAACAGGATTACATAGGCAGGCATCGACATGAATAAACCGAAGCCTTTGGTAAAAACAGCAATATAAACCAGGAATATACAGAACCTTCCAAGCCACATATGGACTCGTTCTCTCCAGAGACCTACGGCCCGTGAAAACTCTTCAAAAGCAAATAACGAAAGTACCAGGAAAAAGGCCTGCATAACGGTTACACCAAGAAGCATAGGGACGATAAACGCAGGAAACATGATAAACCAGGAAATATACTTGGTCCATACCGAACGTATATCTTTACCCCTGCGGTGTCTTATCAGTGTGAATATGAGGAGAGGTATACTCCAGCTTACCAGCACCACTGCCAGTAAAATTACCATTTTCAGCCAGGTTTCTTCAGGTAGATTCATAATCCTGTCCCGTCACTAATTTAATCCAATTTTTTTGATAGTTTTACACCGAAAAGATACGCATCAACCAAATCTTTATCGTTAGGGCGGCCTTTATAGGTCTTGTATTTCCGGTGATATCCGGGGCAAGAAAAGCCTGCTACAGGTTTTTTACCCCAGGCTTGTGCGATAGAATTCATACAGGTACCTGAAGTAATCTGCCCCCATACCGGCAGACCGAAGGTAATAAAAGTTGCTAACTTTGCCGATTGGCTACGATTGGCAGATTGATATTTCTGAAGAGCCGGAGTGGATTTCTTTCGTATATTGGGCGACCCTATTACGATCAGTTCATATTTATCGATACCTGCGATATCTGATATTGATTTCGCTGAACAACCTACTCCCTGGGCTATACTTTCAGCCACTTTACGAGTATTACCGGTAGTAGAATCGTATATTACTGTCGCACGACTCTGATTACGTCCGGTATCCAGTTTTTCTACCGCTTCCTTATACTTAATTTCTCTTAGCTGGCCATTTACTCTTCTCAGAACCGTGTACTGGCCTAAGACCGTCATTATCCCCATCGACCATTCCATCGGAGTAGCCTGTAAACCAAACCATTGGACTGTTTGCGTCTCAGGCAGGACTACGAACTGGATCAAGGCGAACACCATGACCAGCACCATGCGTTCGACTTTACCCATCGGGCCATGATGCTGCCATGAAACGGTTAACGCTTTACCCAGCATTCCGGTATAGCTAACCAGGAACATCGTACTTATGGCAACGATACCCAGCCAGTTCCGGCAAAGAGGTGAGAGTGCTATTCCTGCTACCATGAGAATATCGGAATATCTGTCCGGAAGCGCGTTAACGATCTCTCCTTTTAACGACAGATTACCTCTCTGAATAGCCATAATGCCGTCGAGAGTGTTAAGAGTCATGCGAAATAATATCAGGAGAATGGCTATAATCAATAAGACAGGATGATTTACCGAGTCATAGAAACACCAGGCTGTCGCTCCGGCAACGGCCACAGCAAGATAACTTACGATATCCGGGTGCAGCCACCTGAGCCTGCGGGCTAATGGTTGCAGGATTTTTCTGTAGGGAAACTTTAAAAGATACATATCCATTCTGCTTTTTTCTCCTACAGAACATATATAGTGTCATAAGTACGATACAGCACGTAAAACGTACATGAGTGAATGCGGATATTATAACATAAATATATATCCATCTTTTGATGGTGCTTTCGTGTATTTCGAGTTCACCAATAACCTTAAATATATAGGTAATTCTCTGTCAAAGGTCAGGCGGTATCGATTGTGTTATTATAAAAGAAAAGACTAACAATATCGTCCGCGGAGGTAATAATGGCTGTTGATGAAAAGAAACTTGAAGAAACCATAAGAGCGTCCCTGGTTGACGGAAAACTGCTCTGCCCGGTTGCATTCAAGATCAGTAAAGACCTGGATGTGAGTGTAAGATCGATCGGTGACATGGCAAACAAGCTGGAAATCAAGATAGCCGGATGCCAGCTTGGCTGTTTCCCCTAGATTCCTGTTATCTCCACACTAATGAAAAATCGTGCCGCCGTCTACCACTATCGTCTGACCGGTAATAAAGTCGCTGTCTTCTGATGCCAGGAATACGGCTGTACCGACCAGGTCTTCGGGATACTCAATTCTCTTGAGTTGACGGGTTTTCGCTCTGATTTCATTGTTTTTCACTGCGGATTCGTCCGAAAGGTCCTCACTGAGAGTCCTTCCCGGAGCGATGCAGTTAACGTTGATATTGTATTCCGCCATCGCGGAGGCAAGACTTCGGGTCAGTCCGATAATACCGGCCTTGCTGGCAACATAGTGCGGCATCACCGGAGTACCTTCGAAGAATGTCGCCGAAGCCATATTAATAATCTTTCCTTTGTTTTGTTTTTTCATATACGGGAATACTGCACGTGAACACAGGAAGGTACCTCTAAGATTCACTGCCATCATCCTGTCCCAGTCGGTCATATCGAGTTTATCAAACGGCACTACCGATACCTTAATCTTACTGAAAATAGCAGCATTATTTATCAGTATATCGATGCTGCCGAAGGTTTCAGTCGTTTTTTTCGCCATGGACAGGGTACTTTTCTCATCGGACACATCGGTATGAACCGCAAGGATCCTGGCATTATGGACTTTAAGTTCCTCCACTGTCTTTTCAGCGTTATTGATATCAATATCCGCAATAACGACGGCCGCGCCTTCCGCTGCCATCCTCCGGGCAAAGATTTTCCCTATACCATATGCGCCGCCGGTAATTATTGCCACTTTATCTTTCAGCCTTTGTCCGGTCTTTGCCTCTGCCATATTCGCTCCTCCTGGATAATTCACTACAATGTATCACAATCCGGCTCTTTTAGCGATGACTCACCCTCTACGTAAAAGATATGGTATATTGTAAACCAGCACCGGGAGGACACGCAGTTTATGAAAAGAATTCTCATATCATTATTAGCGGTAATATTCATCCTTTCATCGATAATTACCGGCTGCGGGGGCGAAACCGCAGGCTCAGGGAAACTGACAACCGAAAGCTACGATTATACCGATTTCACGCTGATTGAAGCTGTAAAAGGATTCGAGTTGACCGTTAAGCAGTCGCAATCATATAAGATAGAAATAACAACCGATGATAATATCCGGAAATATCTGGATATAAACAAGACCGGTAATATTCTCAAGATTGGTCTCTCAGGTGGACATATTGACCTGACCACCCTGAGAGTGGAATTATCGATGCCCGGTATAGAAGGGATCAACCTTTCGGGCGGAGCAAGTGCCACGATTACCGGTTTTAACTCAGATAAATCCTTTTCTGTCACGTTGACCGGAGGAAGTGTATTGACAGGAGATATCATCTCCGGTGATGCGGGATTCGGCATTTCAGGGGGAAGCGTGGTCACACTCAGCGGGTCCGGCAAAGACCTGATGGTCAGGAGTTCGGACGGCAGTGAATTAACCCTCGATGAATTCCCGGTAAATAATGCAGATATCAATATCGACGGAGGTGGTCGATCCTTTTTCAATATAAAAGGGAAGCTGGATACCGTACTTACCGGCGGCTCCGAGTTATATTACACAGGTGACCCGGAAATGGGTGAGGTTAACATTTCCAGCGGTTCAGTACTGGAAAAAAGGTAAACAGTAACAATACCATCTCAAACATTCCAGAGGTTATAGAGTAATTCTGTCTACCGACCGAGTAAGACTTTGTTAAATAGTGATTATCAGGCTATAATATAGGCGTGAGTAAGCCGGATACATTAATCACCGACTACCAGCACGAGTTAATCGAAGACCATCACTCATTCGGCAGCGGTCGTTATGGACTGCGTGTGATGTTGCCGATGGATATCAGTCCCGCCTTCCCATATATTAATGCGGTCCTCGACGATACCATTTACGATCACGAAAACAGCATTCTGATAGGATTCAGCAATAAGAAACGATATGCTTTCCGCCCCCATGAAATTCAACTCGGAATGGTCGCCGACCCGTCGGATGTATCGGGTATCATAGAAGAAGTCATTGAGCTGGTAAACAAGGTCTGGAAAGACCGGGACAAAATCGAACCCAATTACATTGAAAGAAAGTTCCCTCCGGTGTTTGAAATATATAAGATGCTTCCGGGTACAAATTGCAAAGAATGCGGCTATCCTACCTGTCTGGCATTTGCCGCCGACCTGCGCAGCGGAAAAGTAAGACCTGAGGTTTGTGTTAAGCTGTCAGATCCTGAATACAAGGAATCCAGAGATAAAATTTACTCCATTTTCACACTGGAATAAGCCAAGATATAAACGATGACTGACCCGAACGAGAAAAAGATACCCACCTTCTGCTCTCTCTGCGGACCGACAATGGGATGCGGAATTTATTGCTATGTAAAAGACGGCAGACTGGTCAGGGTAGAAGGAATTAAAGAATCGCCCCGCAACAGGGGGAAACTGTGTCCCAGGGCTTTCGCTTCGGCACAGTGGTTATACTCTCCCCAGCGGCTGAAATACCCGCTGAAACGCATCGGTAAAAAAGGCGAGGGCAAGTTCGAGAAAATTAGCTGGGATGAAGCTCTCGAAACAATCGCCGACAAACTCCTTGAACAAAAAGAGAAATACGGCCCGGAATCGCTCGCGATACTTTCCCCGGCAAGGAGAAGCTACAGCGACTACCTGTTCCGGTTCCTGGTAGTTCACGGAAGCCCAAACTACGGTCACAGCGGAATATGCGCTGTCCAGCGTGCTTTCGGATTCGCCTACACGCTTGGAGTACCGATGCTTGCACCGGATTATGATAACGCCGATCTTATCATCATCTGGGGAGGTAATCCCGTATATTCCGGGACACCCCAGGGTGGTCTGGAGAGGATTCTGAACGCAAAAGACAGGGGTGTAAAGCTGGTAGTGGTAAAGCCCCAGATGCAGCCTGACGCCGCCAAAGCGGACATCTGGATGCCTGTCAGACCGGGTACAGATGGGGCTCTCGCCCTGGCAATGCTTAACGTGGTTATCACTGAAAAGCTGTATGAACAAGAATTCGTGGATAAATGGTGCTTCGGTTTCGATAAACTTGTTCCGCATCTACAGCAATATACGCCGGAATGGGGTGAAACGATTACAGGCCTTCCTGCAGAACAGATACGAGATGTTGCCAGATTGTATGCAAAAACGAAAGCCGCCTGCATATACGCGGGAAATGCCTTCGACCAGGCAGTCAGTTCCAATAACGCCGTCCGGGCTCTGGCAATACTGATAGCAATCACCGGTCACCTGGACAGGCTCGGATGCAACATTGCTCCAAACTTCAACCCCAATATGCCCAGGGCTAAATCGGTACACCTGAGAGAAAGATACACCCAGGAGATGGTAGAAAAACTGGTGGGTCCCGAGATCCCGATCTGCTTCCAGCCGTTTATCGAGGGCACTTCATCAGCTTATTATAAATGCCTGGACAGTGTCCTGACGGAAAAACCATACCCGGTGAAAGCCATAATAGCACCCGGTACTCAGCCGACAGTTATCACCCGCGGGACGAAGAGGGTAATAGAAGCGCTTGAAAAGCTTGAGTTTTTCGTAGTCGTGGACGTGATGCAGAATGCGTCCATGCCATGGGCTGATATCGTGATACCGGTAGCCACGATGTATGAGTCCGACCATCCCTTCGAAGGCGGAATGGGTAACTGGTTGATGGCGAGAAACCAGGTGGTAGAGCGGATGGGTGATTACAAATCGGACTACGAATTCTGGCTGGACCTGGCTGTAAAAATGGGATACGGAGATGATTTCTGGAATGGCAGCATCGAAGACTGCATGAATTACCAGTTGGAAGACTTCGGGATTACGATGGAAGAATTAAGAAAGCATCCGACCGGTATAGTCTATGAAGGCGGAAAGCCTGAATATGAAAAGTATGAAAGGCTGTTCTCTACACCAAGTCCACGCCTTTCCCGGGCGCCGTACCTTCCCCAGGGAAAAGTAGCCATCTACAATACATCCTTCGAAGAAAACGGCTTTAACCCTCTGCCGGAATGGGTGGAACCTCCGGAAAGTCCGACCTCTACACCCGAATTACTAGAAAAGTATCCTCTCATTTTATCTGATACTCACACCTCCGAGGTATACAACGCCGGCTGGCTGCGTAATATTCCCTACCTGCGCGAGATACAGCCTGATCCATGGCTGAATATCAACCCGAAAACAGCAAAGGTACGCGGAATAGAAGACGGAGACTGGGTAATAGTAGAATCGCCGCACGGTTCGATGAAAGTAAGAGCCAGACATTTTCCAGGTATAAGCCCTGACGTGGTAATGAGCCTGCAGGGCTGGTGGCAGGGATGCGATGAACTGGGTAAACCGGGTTATCCGCTGTTGGATGGAGCCGGAACGAACGGACTTTACAGCGTGGATCCTGAAAAAGCGTTCGACCCGCTGGTCACGGCAATGCCAAAGCAGACCCTGGTTGAAGTGAGGAAAGTTGATACCACACCGGAAAGAGGCAGCCGATAGATGACCACACAATACGGATTCTATTTCGATGCCGACCGGTGTATCAACTGTCGTGCCTGTGATGTTGCCTGTAAAAGTCTCAACAAGATTGAAATCGGAGTTTACTGGCGGAAAACGGTGGAAATATGGTCGGGTGTATTTCCCGATGTCAGCCGTACCTTCGTTTCATTATCCTGCATGCACTGCGCCGAACCCGCCTGTGCGAAAGCCTGCCCGGCCAAGGCAATCATCAAACGTGAAGAAGACGGGATAGTGATTGTCGACCGTGAAAAATGCACCGGTTGCGGTATCTGCTACGATGCCTGTCCTTACGGAGTGCCGCAGTTCGGGATTGACAGAATTATGCAGAAATGTGATTTCTGTATCGAGTCGGGTGGTGAACCGGCCTGCGTTGCTCCGTGTCCGGCGAACGCCCTCTTTTACGGCACAATGGAGGAACTGGCCCGGATAGCAGAAGAGATAGAAGCTGAATTACTCACCGGAGCAACTATCCCATCACTCTATATCCGCAACCGGCGAAAAGCATCGATTCCCCACGAACTACTCAGGTTACCAGGCTGATGTGGATATAGATAACCGCATTCGTTGTTATAATAGTCCTTCTCCTGATCTGTTTACACCGCGTTCGGTCTGAAAGGGTTGTAGGTCCGGAAGAAGGAATCGAGGATGATGCGACGGTCGATTCTTATGAGAAAGTAAGCCGGATGCTTCCGTTCAAGATACTCAGAATCCTGGCAATCCGAAGGCTGAAGAAGATGGACCCACGGGGATTACTGGCTGATATCGGCTGCGGTCCTGGTTATTTTACCGGTGATATGGCAAGAGCTTTACCTGATGTGACTATTACTGCAGTAGATATCGCCGACGAAATGCTTGTAAGAGCCAGGAGGAATCTTTCGTCGCCTGATATAGCCGATAGAATCAATTATCAACAGGGAGATATCCATGCGTTGCCCTTCGAAGATAATTCGCTGGATTTTGTTGTCAGTACATTCTCCTTGCACCACTGGGCAGAACCTCCCCGGGCATTCCGGGAGATACACCGGGTACTGAAACCACAGGGACAGTTTCTAATTTTCGATACCCGGAGAGACAGTCCGTGGCTATATTACCAGGCATTAAAACTTGTCCAGAAATTCATACTGCCTTCGCAACTCCAGGAGAAAAACGAACCGACCAGTTCCGTAATGGCAAGTTACGCTCCTGAAGAAGCTGTCGACTTCTGCGAAGGTATACCTTTCAGTGGACTCTCCGCCAATCCCGGCTTTTTTTGGCTGTTTGTGTCAGGGTATAAGACCTAATAAACAGACGAGGTTTAGGGTCGAAGTCTCACCACAGGAGGAAACTGCCCCTGAAATAATGATGTACATCGTACTTATTTAAACATTTATACGTCACATACGATATTATATCAATATCTGTTTTCTTCTTTTTCCCTCTCCCTCTATTACGAGCTGTCTCCCTCTCCAAATGGAAAGGGAGATACTCAAAAATAACATTGTCTTCTTTGCTAACTAACTCTCGTTAACCTCAACCACGGCTCGTGAGGTGTATTCCTATCCAACTCATAATCTACTTCTTCAGAAAACCAATAGGGCAACCGAATATGGTATTTTCGAAAGTCCCTTTTCCTTAAAAAGGAAAAGGGACTATTCGTAACAGGGATGAGGTTAAGGAAAGAAAAGGAGATATATATTTTCATCGAGATTATGAGTAAGTCCTTGATATCTCCAGGACTTCTAATTAATAATCTTCTGAGGTCGAACGCAGGTAGAGACCGCATCCGTCACTATGCTGTATTTAGCTGATACCTCTTTTAACCATCTCCTCAATTTCATAATAAAAACTTAACGAATTCTTTACAGTATATTTATAATCTTTATGCCACCCTTTTTGCCGATATGATATCTTCTATATGTCTGAATGTATTTCCGAGGGTAAATCATGGTCAGGTGGAGATGACAGGTTTAACAAGGATGTTCGGGTGACCTTGACAGAAGTAGATGTTCTTTAAAAATACCTTTAGTAGAGAAAGCAGGAATTTTTATATGGATTCATTTCAATCTCAATCAGAAGATTTATTCAGAAGCTTAGCAATTAGTTCTCCGGTAGGTATATATATCATTCAGGAAGGTACATTTAGGTATATAAATCCGGCATTCGAAAGATATACCGGGTATACTGCGGAAGAATTGATAGGAATAAACTCGCTAAAACTCGTTGTACCGGATGACAGGGATATGGTCAGAGAAAAAGCAATAGAGATGCTGAAGACTCAGGATTTTCAAGCATATGAATATCGAAGCTTAACGAAAGATGGAGATGTGAAATGGATTCTGGAAACCGTTGCTCCGATTAATTACAAAGGGAAACGGGCAACAATCGGAACCTACGTTGATATTACCAGCCGAAAGCAAGTAGAAGAACAGGTTGAACTGCTTTATGAACACGAAAAAGAATTACGTCAAAATCTAGAAAATGAGATGCAGCGACGCGTTGATTTCATGCATACGGTAATACATGAGCTGAAAACTCCTCTCGTTCCGATTATTGCAGCAAGTGATCTGCTGTCCGGGCAGGTGAAGGAGGAAACGAGTGTTAAGTTATCGGAAAGTATCCAGAGAAGTGCTTCAACACTAAATACAAGGATTGACACATTACTCGATATTGCGCGAGGTGAAGTTGGTACTTTAACACTAGAATATAAAGAGGTAAATCTATCGAATATACTGCATCAGATATATAATGAAATGCATGCTTCTGCTATGATACGTGGCACCAACTTTTCTTCCGATATACCCTCCACCCTCTCCAACATACGGATTGATGAATCCAGGATAGAACAGGTTGTGGTAAATTTACTCTCAAATGCTTTCAAATTTACCCCGGAGAATGGTGAAGTATCTATTAGTGCAAAGATGAGTGACGACTCGTTGTTAGTCGAAGTTAAGGATAATGGCCCCGGGATAGCACAAGAAAACTTCAGTAAAATCTTCGAGCCGTATTACCGGGTTGAAAACGGTAATCATCAACCTGCAGGACTGGGACTTGGACTGTCTCTATGCAAGACCATCGTCGAAGCTCATGGGGGTAAAATATGGGTAGAAAGCGAAATCGGTAAAGGAAGTACCTTCTGCTTTACTATCCCTCTTCAGGTAGGAAAAAGCTTTGACAAAGTAGAATTAACTAATAAAAGTGAGTCAGGGAAGAGTACAAACACTCTTTAATATATGAATTAGTGCCTCAGAATCGTAATCGTTGGTAAACAAAGGGTGATACATACAAGAAGGTAATAATCTCAAGTAGAAATTAGATGGTTATTGGGGAGTTGGGGATATGAGTAAAAAAAGTATTCTGGTAGTAGATGACGAACAACATGTAAGGGAATTGCTAAAACGGATTCTTGAAGAAGAATACGAAGTGATATTAGCCGAGAATGGTAAAGAAGCTCTAAGTAAATTTAAAGGTACAAAACCGGATTTAATAATCTCAGACATTAAGATGCCTGAGATCGATGGCTTACAGTTACTGGAAGGCATTCGGGAAGAATCGAACATACCGGTCATCATACTTACCGGAATTAACGACCCGGACACAGTTATTAAGGCTTTTTCCCTGGAAACCGATGATTATGTGAGGAAACCATTCAGTAAACGTGAGTTATTGCTCCGTGTGAATAATAAACTTAAGCGAACAAGAAAAGACAAATAACATAATCAGAACAGTCTCAACTGGAGCCAGATTCCATGGTTACTAACCGGAACTCCATCTGACATGATACTCTGTTTTACTCAGCCGCCCTGGTACAAACCTTAAGAAAATCCACATTTCCCTGTCTGGGTTCTTAAAAAGTTGCGCTATCAAAACAAACAAACGATAATGAAAGAGGGTTATCTTTCTTTTCAATCCTCAAAACCGAGGAATTCACCCAGGATATCTACTATTACAGGAGTGGCGTATCTGCGGCTAATTCACGCTGCATAATGTTGATAAATATGGCCAATATATTCACGAAAATCTCGAACTTAAAAACTATCAGTTCGTTCAAAATACCAGCTTACCGTATGTACTTTCTGGGCTTGATAGGGATATGGGGTTCATTCAGCATGAACCAGGTAGCCCAGACCTATCTTATGTACGAGATCACAGGCTCCACTGCCATGCTTGGAGTTATTACCCTGGCCAGTACCGCTCCGATACTGATACTATCTCTTTTCGGCGGTGCGGTTGCGGACAGGTTCCCTAAAAAACTGCTTATCATACTAAGCCATGCAGGTTTTGTATTCATTTTCCTGGGCTATGCAATAGCGGATATCACGGGCTATCTTTCTCCGGCTCATCCCGAATCATGGTGGGTGTTACTGGCAGGCGGTTTACTGATGGGTATTATAATCGCCCTTTCAATGCCGGCGCGGGGAGCGCTCATACCTGAAATTGTTGACCGGGAAAGATTAATGAACGCCGTTTCACTGAACATCATGGGGATGAGTTTCTTTCAGATGACCATCCCTGTCATAGCCGGATATATCATCGCTGATTTCGGGTATTCCAGCATCTTTTTTATAATGGCCGGAATTAACGCAACCTCGATTTTCTTCAATTCTTTCCTGCCGAAAATACCGGCAAGACCCGTAGTAAACAAAAACGTCCTGGTCGATATAAAGGAAGGTTTCAAATACATTCTGAAAAATCGGACTATCCTGCTTGTCCTACTTCTGTTCATCTCCTCTGTTTTGCTGGTAAATCCGCTTCAGATGCTGATGCCAGTCTTCGCAAAAGACATACTGAAGGTCGGAGTGGAAGGCCAGGGAACCCTTATGAGCCTGATGGGCGCGGGTTCTATTTTCGTATCACTTGTACTTGCGTCACTTCCATCCAGGAGGCGTGGCATTACATTGCTGATATCCAATCTCTGCATGGGAATAGCCGTGGTATTATTTGCTTTTTCAACCTCTTGGCTCTTATCGATGATCATGATGGTACTCATAGGGATAGGACGAATCGGCGCAGACGCCTGCGGCAATACACTCATCCAGGCATACACCGATGTTACAGTCCTGGGAAGAGTGAACAGTATCGTAATGGTCAGTTTCGGCCTGGGAGGTTCGGGAGCCCTTATCATAGGGGTGCTGGCTGAGTCAATCGGCGCACCCTGGGCTCTGGGATTGTTCGCTATTATCCTCATTTTTACTTCAATAGTCGCGATTGTTTTTCTTCCCAGTGTGAGGAAACTGGAATGAAGATCAGCCTGCTCTTGGTATTATCCTGTTTACGTACATACCAGTTCACCGGAAGATACCATGTTAGTGAACGCGAAGATTAGAGAAATCCCCGCTGCAACAACGTTGTGTTTTGCTTGATCTCCCGATTTTGTCTTCTCTCAGCGTTTGTTGGTCACCTTAAAACTAAGGTAAGATATTACAGAATGCATTCTTTAAATTTCCATCCCTCTTTCAGCAGGATTGTTTTACTTTTCGTCTTCACGAAGATTCAGGAATTAATAACCGAATGAAACCCAGATTTTCAGTCAAGCAACTCCGCACGTTCCAGTCCTTTAAAAATCCCGTTTATACTCTTTTCTATTGCGGCACGGCCAGCCAGTGGGCGTCAGGCAGTATGCAGGGAGTGGTACGTATCCTGCTTATCTACCGCCTTACCGGTTCGGGATCCATTCTTGGTTTGATGGCACTCGTCCAGGCGTTACCAATGTTTTTTCTTTCCCTCTTCGGTGGTGTAATAGCAGACAGATTTCATAAAAAATGGGTTATTACATTCGGTCAGGTGATCCAGGCATTATCGGTTTTTGTAGTGACTTTCACCTTGCACACAGGCTATTTGAGTGCGGAGAATACAGGTTCCTGGTGGATTCTCATAGTAACTGCTGCGGTCCAGGGAACTATAGCAGGTCTTATTCAGCCTTCCAGTCAGGCAATAATTCGAGATATTGTAGACGAGGAAGGTCTGATGAACGCCATATCACTGGCAAATATGGGTCAAAACACTTTCCAGTTAATAGGACCGGCTATCGCAGGATTTCTTATTGAAGCGTTTGGATTTACCTGGACGTATTTTATCATTGCCTCGATTCAACTCCTCGGTAGTTTTTTCTTCTTCATTATGCCTGTCATATCAAAAGTGAATGTCCACCTTACGAATCCATTGAAAGACATTCCCGAAGGCTTACGTTATGTTCGAAAAGAAAAGGTATTATTATGGATATTGATTGTTGCTGCGGCCGGTAGTTTCCTCGCAATGCCGATAGCTCAGCTTATGCCGATATTTACAGAGGATATTCTAAACGTCGGCGCCGACGGTTTAGGGATTTTACTAAGTATTGCAGGTTTAGGTTCCATCGTAGGCTCGTTAATTTTCGCATCGATTAGAAGCAAAAAGCGGGGCGCAATATTTTTGCTCAGTGGCGTACTGGTCAGTATTATCCTGATAGCATTTTCATTCTCAGAGAACTGGTATATCTCACTGGGCATCATAGTACTTTTTGGTCTTGCCAGGACCGGCAAGACCACTCTTGAGCCTGTACTCCTTCAAACATATACGACCTCAGAATATAGAGGTCGAGTAATGAGCCTTCTCATTATGCAGATGAGTTTCTTCAACTTTGGGACTTTTCTTGCAGGGGTCTTCTCAGACTTGGTAGGAATCCAGTGGACAATAACCGGTATGGCTTCGGTGTTCCTTCTAATTTCAATCTTAATATGGTATAAGGTCCCGGTTCTACGGAAACTTCCTTAATAGAGAGGTTACCCCTTCCTGAATCTATACCGTATTTAAGTGATTGCTGACGGCAATAAAACTGATAAATAACATTTTCATTGTTTTTAAAGTGTAACTTCTGCAATAATATATCACACGCGATATTATATCAATACCTTAATCCCCATATTTACCCTTTTCCCCGATTACGAGTTCACTCCCTTTCCCTGACAGGGACAGAGGGTGACTCGAAAATATCATTATTTCCTTTACTAACTCAGTCCCCTAAACCTAATCCAACGCAGTGGAGTGGTAATCCTCTTCACTAAATAAACCTGTACTTCAGAAAATATTCTCAGAAATAGACTGTGGTATTTTAGAACCACCTCCTTGCCTTTTTAAGGAGAGGAGGTGAGTTCGTAACTGGAGGAGAGGATAAAAAAAGTAAAATAAAGAAATCTCAGGTTTAGCGAAACTAGCACCAAATCTCTTAAGGATTCTTATCAATAATCAAAAATCACTTCAGCCGCTGCATTTTTACCGGCGATTCTCCCGAAGACAAGGCACTCGGTAACCGCGCAGCTGCCGAGACGGCACGCTCCGTGGATGCCGCCGGTTACTTCTCCTGCTGCATACAACCGGGGAATCGGCTTCTGGTTGATATCGATAACACGGGCGTTCTCGTCAATCTGTACACCACCCATGGTATGATGCACCTTCGGCCAGTTGCGAATAGCTAAAAAAGGAGGATTAGAAATCAGTGATGCATCCGGTACTATCTGTTTCCCGAATTCAACGTCAACTTTATCCTTAACGAATCTATTGTATCGTTCAACCGTAATCACCAGTTCATCGGGAGGTATCCCGTAATGTACAGCCAGTTCTCCAAGGCTGGTAAATGACCTGACTATACCTTTTTCAAGACAGGAAGTTATATCCCAGCCGGTTGTCGCTACGGCTTTCATATCAGTGATACCGATACAGGGACGACCGGCAGCAAGAATAGCATCCGAAACGGTCTTCCTGTCCGCAAGCTCGTTAACTACTCTTTTCCCTGAATCCGGATCGATAACCAGACCGTACGGAAACACGATGTAATCCGAGAAACGGGCGCCGATCCCATAACCCTTCTCATCCGGAGTTCCCCAGGGCCCCAGCTGAATATGTGAAAGCTGGACCGGCATAGCCCGTATTTTCAGGGCTTCCTTGAGTGCTTCTGCAGTGGCGAAGGGTTTATTGGTCGTATCGATATCCCGGGTCAGTCGTGGATCCTGTGTAACACGAAATTTTACATCACTGCTAAATCCTCCCGTGGCAAGCACAATTCCCCGTTTGATACCGATACATTTCTCTGTCCCGCTGCCATGTTGATTATATTTATATCCATCTTCAACTAGAACACCGGTTATCTCACCTTGTACATCCTTGATGAATGCTTTGAAAAAGACGCCTGTCCTGACTGTTACTCCCAATTCCTTCAGTTTATTTAACTGCTGCCTGATAATAGTTTTTCCCGATACGCCAACCGGAGTTAAGCAACGGGGAACCGAGTGCCCTCCGAATATGTCCAGTCTATCCATGTATTCAACGCCAAGATAATCAATCGTCCACTGGAGTACCTCATTCGATCTTTCCGTGACCTGTCGAACCAGGTCCGGATAGTTTATTCCAAGGCCGGCTTTAAGCATGTCATCATACATCAGTCCGGGAGTATCCGATATACCGCGTTTCCTCTGCATCACGGTACCAGCCGCCGCAATACCGCCGTCACTGATAATAGAATTTCCCCCGGCAGCTTTCATTTTTTCCAGTACGACTACGGATGATCCGGCATTCACCGCTTCTATGGCGGCAGCAAGCCCGGCGAATCCACTGCCGATTATTAGTACGTCCGTCTTTTCATCCCATTTTTCTATCATCCCATCACCTCCCGGAATATATACATACTATTATAACCATGAATATATATACTTTACACAATGTAGCGTGTAATTCCCCTGCTCCTATATAATAACCACGAGAATATGAAACTTATAGATACGCATTGCCATCTCGACGAGATAGATAACCTCGATTCCGTACTTGACCAAGCCCGCGAAGCCGGTGTGATGGGAATCATAGCCGTTGGTATCAATTATGAGACGAACCTGAAAGTCCTGGAACTGGCGGAGAAGTACAACGGTATGGTGTATCCCGCCCTCGGCCTGCACCCGCAGGAACTGCCGGAAATGGATAACGCCGAATTTGAAAGGACACTCGGACAGATCGAGAAAAATATCGAAAAAGCGGTCGCTGTCGGTGAGATAGGACTGGATTATCACAAGAGGATCAGGGCACAGGCATCCAAAGAACGGCAGCAGTTAGTTTTATGGGATATCATTACACTGGCGAAAAAGTACAAAAAACCTGTCTCCCTCCACAGTCGGTACGCCTGGAAGGACGCACTAACGATAGCGACCGAAGTCGGTATCCAGGACGCTGTATTCCACTGGTATACCGGGCCTTCCAGCGTGCTGCGCGACCTGCTGGCACAGGGCTATTATGTGTCGGCAACTCCGGCAACAGAGTATCATTCCGAGCACCGCCGGGCGGTGAGAGAAGCGCCTCTCGACAGGCTGTTTCTGGAAACCGATTCTCCGGTATCCTACGGCAGGGAAGACAGGTACACCGCCGCACCCAGGGATGTGGTGAGATCGCTCAATGCCGCGTCCGAGATAACAGGCATGGATAGAGAATCACTGGCAGAACAGACCACCCAGAACGCCTTACGTTTTTTCCGGCTGCCGGTTACCCTGTAATATCATATAAACTCTCTTCAAAGGTTCATTACTAGGCAATCATCCTGAATCCCCGATAAAGCCGGGATTAAGTATCCCGCTTTATATTCAGCGAGATTCTTCGTTTTGACAAAATGACATTTATATCTCTTGTTCCTCTCCCTCTGTTACGAGTTATCTCCCTCTCCAAACGGAAAGGGAGATACTCGAAAATGGCATCGTCTTCATAACTGACTCAGTCATTTTTCTCCATACTGTCACTTTGAGCGGAAATCCTCTTCAAGAATTATTCCTGCACTTGAGAATACTAGTCAAGTGAAGAATAATGGTATTTTCGAAAGACCCTTCTCTTTTTCAAGGAGAAGGGTCTATTCGTAATAGGGATGAGGTAAAAAAATAGAGTATAAATTTATCGAGATTGCTATTCGTTATATGCGGATCTAAGGGACATTGACAACGAAACCTAATAACAGTTAATCATATTGACACCAGCCCGAAACCCATGTTAGGATTTTTACCCTTTTTCTAATGATATTTACCGGACAGAAAGAGGAGATAACAGCAAGGAGAAAATAAGGTGACTAACCCGGACATGATCCCAAGACCGCCGATTCGCGCCACCTCAATTCTTCTGGATGAAGGAAGAATATGCCTGGTGAAGCAGGAGGTGACTAAAAAAAAAGACACTGGTCTCTTCCCGGAGGTAAACTCGAGCTTAGAGAAAAGCTTTCTGAATGTATATCCCGCGAGTTTAAAGAGGAAACGGGGCTGGATGTTCAGGTTCGAGAGTTGCTGTATGTTACCGATAGAATAACATCGAAACCCGATACACACGTCGTTCACATGTCGTTTCTGGTTGAAAAGTCGGGAAGCCGGGAATTACCGGCGGAATGGACGCATATTGATCCGTTTCCATCAGCTTCTTCAGACAGGATACGAGAAATCAGGATGGTGAATATCGATGACCTTGAACAGTACGGTTTTTCTCCCGTATTTTACGGACTGGTTAAAGACGGTTTCCCGGGTGGTGGTAGTTATCAAGACGATTATTTCACTTTTTACCAGGAATAATGGATAAATCTGTGGAGGTCCGGCTAGTTATCTGATACTGAAGTCAAAGGCAATTGCGAACGATATACGTCCTTGTCAACATCCCGATATTTGTACAGAACGGAATTGACAGTAAAATTACTGTTATATACCCAGGATTTTATTGACCCTTTCGTCGGCCCATTGTCTTTGCCGTTCATACCCCGGATGAGGTTTGAATTGCCTTCGGTGAATGTCGGGATTTTCACCCAGGATTTCCATTTCCTCTATAGTACCGTTACCGTACCCCTTTCGGGCAAGATAGTAGAGGTATCCTATATCCTCCGGAGGGAATCCCATGAGATCGGTAGTGAAGGAATCCGTGGCTACGGCATCACAGCCGGCTACCGCGATTTTCCAGTCGAACGCTTCACCAAATATCGGACCGTCCCCTTCCATAGCCGTGAATCCGTCGATAATACTTAAATCCGGACGGTTCTTCGCAGCCATCAGAAAAAGGTCGAGGTTAGCTGCCACAGGTCCCTGGTGGATTCTCACTTTATCTTCATACCGGACAGGGCCGCCCATCACTATATTCTTGATGGAGTTGGTTGTAATAACTATGTCGTGTGTCTTGGGAGGGCCGATCGATATAAGATAGTCGCTCGTTAACATCCGCTTCGAATAGCGTATATCCATCTGCTGGAGTCTTGAATCATACAGGTGAAAAACCTGCCAGTCGTCGTCCACCAGGTCTACCATATCCACGTCATAATCTTTAAGCAGGTCCATATACCCGAAGTTTTCATAAGCCTGCCGGGCTTGGTACCTGTAATGAGAACTCCACGATGGTTACTTTCCCGTCGTATCGTTTTCGGATAAAGTCGAGCAGGATTTTTACTCCGTCGACATGAGTCGATGCTGCCTGGATTCTGGTGTTTACAAAATTCACCTTAATGAGGATATCGGACTTGCCCGTAAGGTCAATATCGCCTTCGATAAGTTTCAGAGCGCTTTCGATATTCCGGGACCTGTCATTACCTGATGTAAGCGCTATTTTTGTTTTCATTTATTCTCTTTCGGAAGAACATTCATTGAAATCAGGTTAACAGAAAGTCGTGATAATTTACAAAACTCAGGGATACAGGCCTGTTTGCTTTCAGGTTCGCTTTATCCTCATGCCTGTCGTTCATGCAGACGATCACCGAATCGCAGCCACCCGATTGAGTCATCCGGTTTTCGGATTACGTCACACATTAATCCTTTAGCAGGGCCATCCACTATCAAAAGACGATCCTTCTCGCATAGAGCAAGTATCGATGGTGGTGATGAAGGAGCCGGTGGAGTATCTTTCGTTGGGAAGCCCATCTTGATTTTCTGCAAGCCCACAAGTTTCCCGGCCAGCATACCCAGATCAATATCTGCGTATGGCCGGGTATAATGACCTGTAAAGGAAGCCAGTTCTTCCTCTGATGACTCAATGGGCTTGGGATCAGGTATTTCAAGTTCCAGATACTCTTTTAACGCCCATCGACTCGTCTCCTGGGCGACGAGTCCTCCAATACCGGCATTGGTGAGAACAACCAGTGCAAAGTTCCGTTCAGGCACAATCTGAAGTATGGAGATCTGCCCGAGTGTACCTCCACCGTGTGAAAAGACACGAACTCCCTTTATATCCCTGATCATCCAGGTTATGCCTACCTCTACCTCTCTCCATATCTTTACCTGCGGGGACTTCATTAATTCCATCGACTCCGATGAAAGCAGCCTCGTATCATCCTCTATTCTACCGTCTCCAAGCTGAAAACGCGCATAACGTAACAGGTCTTGCACATGGCAGATTATTCCCCCGACCGAATATAATGAAGGAGGTAAATACCAGGGACGCAGGACCGTTGCGCCTTCCGGTGTCGCATCATGACCTGCCGCAAAACGGCGTGTCATGACGTCACCAGGCTTGAGGTAAGAATCTTTTAAACCGAGTGGATCAAGCACAAGTTCCTTTATTGCCGTTGTGTAGTTTTTCCCGGTCACCAGCTCGATGATATAGCCGGCAACCGAAAAACCGGAATTACAGTAGGAGAACACCGTTCCGAGCGGTGCAAGCTGCTTCAGTTCTGCCATGTTTGTTACGTACCTGGCGAGTGCATCATCCCCTGAACCGGTATCGTCAAAGACGTCACCTTCCCATCCGGCAGTATGTGTGAGGAGATGACGAACAGTAGCTTCAGAAGAAGCCGTTTCATCCAACACTTTAAAATCCGGGATATAGGTTCGTACTTTTGCATCCAGGTCCAGCTTCCCCATTTCAACAAGTCGCATGATGGCAGTACCGGTAAAAGTTTTTGTGATTGAACCTATCTGAAATAGCGTTTCGTCGGTAACAGGCAATGGATGCTCTATATTGGTTACGCCGTAACCGGCTGTGATTGACTGGTCGTTATGGTATATACCGACGGCAACACCGGGAAGGCCGGTCTTTTTCATCATTTCATTCACAATCTCATCCAGCAGTTCCCGGTTATTATCATGATTAGCGTTCATCTTTTACCCTCCATGAACTTTATTACATACCAGCTGATACAGTCGGAAACAGGAGCGGAATGATATATCATACCATATCACTCGTATGTGAAAATGGCACGGGACGTAAATTATTTATTTTGAGTCAATCGGTTTTCGTGGTGAAAGCCTGCTGGATTCCCGCCTTCGCGGGAATGACGATACAAGAATCTGGCCAATTGATGTCATTGCGAGATTCGCCGTCAATCCGCCTAAGGCGGAAACTGTGGCAATCTCGATAAATCGATTACTTGTCATCCTGTATTTCCGGTATAGTCGGGACGAAGGATTTACTTTCTTAATAAAACGAGATTCTTCGGTCGGTTTACTCCCTCAGAATGACACAGCACTCCATTTGCAGAGTAATGACAGATCAAACACAGGTACATAAACAGAAAATACGGAATGAAAATCCGGTTCGCTGGCTACTTCCCGATAGATTCACCATTAGAAGCAATTACATCCCTGTACCAGTACGCCGAATCCTTGAGAGTGCGTTTCCCGGTTCCGTAATCGACATATATCAGACCGAACCGCTGCTTGTAGCCTTCCGCCCACTCGAAGTTATCCATAATCGACCAGTACATGTACCCTTTGACCGGAATACCGTCGTCTATCGCTCTGCTTAATTCACCCAGGTAACCGGTAAGGTAATCAATTCTCTGCGGATCATGGACCTTGCCATCGTGATGAATCCAGTCCATATTCGCCATACCGTTCTCGGTAACTACCAGGGGTAGTTTATAGCGTTCGTAGAGGAATTTGGGACCCCAGTACAGCGCTTTAGGCGTGATCCGCCAGTCCATCGTGGTCAATGCCGGACCGTCAGCACCGAGGACTGGTTCAGGTTGGTTAGAGCTGATAACGTCGCCGCGGTAAATATTGAAACCATAGAAATCAAGCGGCTGGCAGATAATCTTCATATCATCAGCTCCAATATAGGGTAATTCATCTCTGAAGAGGGCAAAGCCATCTTCGGGATAACGACCCAGGACCATCGGATCGGCAAACCATGTGTTGCTGTTGCAGTTCATTTCCGTGATGGAAAACATCCTGCTTCTTGCTGTTTCTACCTCGTGCGGTTTATCGGTTACCGGTATCTTGGTGATCCCAACGGGAGCGGCGCCGATCATCGGTGTGCTTTTCGCCCGGGCGCGTATCACCTGGGCAGCCTTGCCGTGTGCCAGCAGCGAGTTATGAGCGGCGGTCAGCACGTCACGGAATCCTAACTGCAGACCGGGCGCGTGTCTTCCGACCCGGTGACCGGCATCGATGAACACCTGGGGTTCGTTCAATGTCATCCAGTGAGAAACACGGTCGGATATTTTATCTACGATTACCTGTGTATATTCTGCAAACCAGTCGGAACTGTCCTTGTTCAGCCAGCCGCCCCTCAGATACAGGCTGTAAGGATAATCCCAGTGAAACAGGGTCACCCACGGCTGGACGCCATTCTCAAGCAGGACATCGACCAGCCGGTCATAGAAATCAAGTCCCTTTTCATTAACCTTCCCGGTGCCATCAGGAATAACCCGGGGCCAGCAAATGGAAAGTCGGTATGCCTTCAACCCGATTTCACCCATGAGTTTTGCGTCTTCTTCATAGCGGTGATAATGGTCGCAGGAAATGTCGCCTGTGTTTCCTTCCCAGATCTTCCCCGGCTGTTTGCACAACATGTCCCAGACGGACAGCCCCTTGCCGTCATCATAGGCGCCGCCTTCGACCTGGTAGCTTGCCGCCGCGGCACCCCACACGAAATCTTTTGGAAAAGCCATCGTTATCCTCCTGTACCAGATAATGATTTACTCATCATATAGAACTTAAGTTGTTCATCGCCGGCGGGAATATCCACTTCTTCCTCAAACACGAATCCTACCGATTCCCAGAATTCCCTGGCGATGACCGATGCTCCAAGGCCAAGACGCGATAATCCGGTCGTTAATGCCTTTTTCTCCAGTTCCCGGTATATTCGCCTGCCAATACCGCTTTTCTGGTATATCGGATCGATATATACCCGCCTTATTCCGTCCTCCAGAAGTGTACCCGTTCCCACTATTCGACCGGCGTTTTCAGCTATCACGCAATAGCCGTTTTCAGCGTCATTAAGGATATTTTCTCGACAGTGGAATTCTTTATACAAAGCGAGAGCACCTGCCGGGTAGACGTCCCTGTAAGAGATGTCTACCACATCATGAATAAGCCTGACGACCGTATCCAGGTCTTCCCTGTTAAATTCTCTTATCTGTATATTCTGACTCATAATTATTGCCAGTATAAAGTGTTTTATCGAGATTTACCATACCGGCGAAACCTGTCCCGTACTTGATACGGGAGCCGGTATCCGGAATTCATTGTAACCGAAATGCCTCTGAATTCAGTGTCGAGCAGGGGATGAAATTCCTGGGTAAGAATACGTATCTACCAGACTGTGTACTTTCAACTGTCTTGTTACCTCTATCGGCGTTATCCATTCATCCGGAGTAATCTCAACCGTTACCGGGTGATCCTGCTGCAGACTCCATTCACCATCGAGATATAAAGTATGCATATCTCTCCTGTACTCAAACCGGCAGTCTGCTTATAGCAGCTGCCGGTCCATATTCAGGTGTTACATTACCAGTTAACCAGTTTTAACTACCCTTTACCAAGCCACTTGGTCTCATGTTCGCCGTTCAGGCATATAGCGCTGAAACCATATGGCTGGTCAACCTTTTTTGTGACCAGCGGACCATGCACCAATCCCGCCGGGAGTATCACAACGGTCGGAGTATCGACCAGGTGCTTTTCACCTTCTTCTCCCAGCGATATTTCTATTTCCGCTCCCAGGTAATCCGGGTTATTCGGGTCCATTCCTACAAACATCAGACATTCATCGTAATTATCATGAACATGAGGGTCCTGACCTCCATGCCAGTCACCGAGAGACTGGTGTATAGCCCATGTAAAATTCAGCTTCAAACCTTCCAGGTCTTTACCGCCGAAACCGCTGATAAAATCTGCATTACCTCCCTCGGTACGCCCGGTATCGTGTATATTCATCTTCTTAAAAAGATGCCCGTATTTAGTATCAGCCATGCGCTCTGTCCTCCTTTTTTATACTTTTTGCTTAATCATTTAGGTGTGACGAACCTGTAACCTCCACCACGGTCATTCAGTATGATACTCGGTGGGGAATCCTGGAGTTTACTCCTGAGACGCCTGATGTAAGTACGAATAATTTCGGTATTTCCATCTTCTCTGCCGAGAATTTCCGTCAAGAGAATCCTGCTGCTGAGAGTTTGACCATCATTCTTCATCAATGCATAAAGGACCTTGCACTCAGTCGGAGTCAGTCTAATTTTTTCTTCTTTCATCTGAATTTCATTAGAATTTAGGAGAAGTTTAATAGCCCCTCTCACGAGCATATGATTTTCTCCGCCTGTGGCCGATGTGTTAACCCTGCGAAGGACAGAATTTACTCTGGATACCAGCTCTCTCGGTCTAAAGGGTTTCACGATATAATCGTCTGCACCCAATTCCAGGCCTTCTACCTGGTCTTCTTCCCATCCTCTGACGGTAAGAATAATGACCGGTACCATTGAGAAGGAACGTATTCTCTTTAGTACCTCGAATCCGTTGATACCCGGCAGATTAATATCAAGGATAAGTATATCATACTCCTGAGCTTCGACCATCTGGACTCCTGTAAGTCCTCCGTATGCGTAGGATATATCTGCGTCCGGCCAGCGAATTTGTAAGCAAAGTGATACCGCTTCAACCACCTCAGCATTATCTTCGATTATCATTACCTTCATTGCCTGTCCCTCCTTAACAATAAACTAACTCAATATCGTTTTTCCATATCAAACCAGAGCAGGTAAAGAAAAGGCGAATGTATTTCCCTTTCCGGGGACATTATCCACCCAGATCCGTCCCTGATGTAACTCAATAATCTGTTTAGCAATAGCCAGACCGAGACCTAAACCAGGAAGTTGTCCGTTATCGCTTCCAACCTTTCCGCGAAAATAAGGTTCGAAAATCTTCTCTCTTTCATCCGCATCCACAGCCTGAGCCGAGTCTGTGACTTCCACGATAATATTCCCATCCGATTCTTTTGCCCGTATAATTACCTCGCTGTTGTTAGAAGAGTATTTATTAGCATTAGAAAGTAAATTCATCACTACCTGTTCAAGTTTATCGATATCCGCACTTACGAGAGGTAATTCCGACGATATCTCCAGCGTCATTTGCTGGTTTTTATCCTCAAAAGCCGGAGATAGTCTCTCAACTGCATCCATTACGACACTATCGATACGTGCAGACGCCAGTTTTAACTCAAGATGACCTATTTGTGACCGGGCAAAGTCGAGAAGTTCATCCACACGAGTATTCATAATCTGGGCGCTTCTCGAGATGTTGCCGATAATCCTTTTTTCTTGGTCGGTTGTGATATTATCCATTTCCGTTTCCAGCAACACTGATGATGAAATGAGAGAAGTGAGTGGTGTTTTCAACTCATGGGCAACACTGTGTAGAAACTCTGTCTTTCTTTCATTCTGACTCTGGAGTTCGCTTCTGATAATTGTTTCGACGTAATACAGACGCGCATTTTCAAGTTCAATTGCCACTCTATCAGCAACATGCAGGACAAGTTTCATGTCTTCCTCAGAATACAAACGACCTGATAATTTCTTCCCCAGCAGCAGGAGGCCGATTAATTCGTCCATTTTCGATTTTAGCGGAACGAATAATTCGACACCCATTTTCTCATATTCATTTTTTTCTTTTGCTGAAAGTGACTGTAAATGCGGAATAATGTCTATATCCTGGTGATACAGCAATCCTTTTCTTGTGCGTATCCATCGCAATAATGAACTGTAACTCTTCAGAGTCAAGTTTGTATCGATTCCACCGCTGGAAGAAACAATTCTGAAATCACCGAACTCAGAAAGCATCAGTAAATATACACTTGACGTTTGTAAAGCACTTTCGATAAGTCTGACTAACGAGGAGGCTAGTTTTTCGAGATTACTAATATCGTGAGTATCCTGAATAAAACGATCCAACTCATTCAGAAAATCATACCTTTCCTGGTAAAACCACCTGTCCACAAGCCTCTGAATTCTATCCCAGAGGATACGAAGTGTAATTACTAATACTACCAACATGATAGCGTGAGTTCCCAGTGGAAGGGGCTCTCCATACCAGGCTTTGGTAACAAGCATGGCAGCAGCATATACGAGTCCCACTACCAGTCCAACAAGTAAATAGGTAATGCCTTTCCTGAAAATAAGATGGATATCCAGAAGATGATACTTGATAATCGCTATAGTGGTTATCAGACAGAAAATTAAATTTCCGATTATAGCTCCGGGATATAGTGGGAGACCGATTACCGGCAGGAAATCGAAAACACCACCGATCATTGAAAAAACCAGTCCCCAGAGAACATAAAAATACCGATTTCTATCTTCGGTATAAAGGGCGTTTTTTACGGCTCTGTACAGGTATACGAGTGCCGTCATGAGTATTATGTAACTCACGCCCATCACGGCCGGGAATACAGGACCGAGAACAGGAGCATAACCATAAGATTTTACCTGAACAGCTTCAACCATTAGTCCTGCCAGTGAAAAGGGGAGAGATGCAAAGGATATAATATATAGGACAGGTAATATCCAGTTTTTCAGTGTTATACCGGTAAAGCGAGCTGTAAAATGGTAAAATATGACCGCCAGAATAGGCCCTATAGCCGCCAACCATTTATCCCAGAAGAACGCCTGCTCAAGGGTAGGACTTGAGCGCATCAGGTAGATAAGTATGCCCCATAGCATAATTCCAAGAAGATACAGGGCAAAAAGACGATGTGCCACTCTCCGGCTATGGCCCTTAAGGACCACCGGGATCAGTATGAAACTCAGTACTGCCTGAATAAGCGGTAACGACAGGTAGAAATTCAAATCAACCCCCCTGTTTGTTCATGGTCAGGGTAAGAAGCAACTTAACTTCATCTTCAGACGGATTTATATGACGGGGCTTAAGATGCGCGAGATCAGCCCCGGATTCCTGTTTTTGTTGGTAATAGTGCTGGAAACTCCCTTCAGGAAGTAGAGTAACCTTCAACGGGCATATACCCAGCATGTCCTCGAGATTCCTGTAATCTTCGTCGATAGCTCTGAATTCAGCATGCAATAATTCTAACATCCTGTTCACATCGATCGACTCTTTCAATTCTATATACATATGCAGAATCGGCTTTTCAAGCTCATATTCCTTCCTCGCTGTCCATTCCTCGTATTTGACACCGGTATTAACCATCGAACGCCAGATAGTCTTCTCATCCAGTCTGGTGAATCCGGCGATGCTTATCAGATCATCAGCGCGGCCTTCAAAAGTCATCTGCGGTATCCGCACTCCGGTCTCTTCATCTTCAAGAGCTGTAATCTTGATTAGGTCACCGATCCTGTACCTGAGAAACGGCATTCCGTAAAAATTAGTCACGACAAGTTCGTACTTTTCGCCGGCTTTCACTTCGTCCAGAAGAATGGTAAAAGGTTGATAATTCTCATCTTCAGTATTCTTCAACCATTCTTCCTCAGGTATGAACTCGAAAAAACCGTAGAATGGAAAGAAAGTCATTCCTTTCTTGTTCCAGGCCTGGATTGCGAGAAGCCCGACTTCCGTACCTCCGTATAATTCAAGAGGTTCTTTCCCCCAATAGTAAATCAATTCGTCCCGGTATATACTCGTATCCATCCCATAACATATCAAACCTTTCAGCGGCCAGATATCCCTTGGAAGCATTTTCCTTCTTTCTTTCTTACTCTTCAGGTAAGCCCTGGTTAATCTTAAAAGAATCCGGGGATGGAGTATTTTCCGCGAGAGTGTTATACCTCCTGTATCGCCGGAGAAACGTTCACCCATCCTGATAAGTACCGTTGTCAGTGAACCCAGTACATCTACACCGTCACGTAACGCCATCAAGAAACCGTCCTGAATCCTTTTTTCGAAAGACTCTTCTTCATATTTATCCACCGGTGGTATCATACGCATATCAAGCTGTTTAATCATAGCTGCAGCACCGATACCGGTATAGTAAGGACGTGGAGGTAGATTCTGAAGCACCCGTACTCCAGGACCTATCCGTACGTCACCCTTCCTCGATGCGCAGGCAAGAATAAGCATCGCCACACCAAGGCGGCCTACCCAATCCATTGATTTTTCGGTATAAGGAACCCATTTAGCGGTTCCCCCTCTCCCTGAAGTTCTTCCCCAGCAATATGGTTTTTCAGACAGGTATTCCTCCTGGTTATTGTCAAGATACGGAGAATAATCCTGATATGAAGTTAACGGAACGGTTTCTCTGAATTCATCTATGTCTTTTGGTTTAATATTCTTCATTATGATCTTGCCGAGAGGACTGTCAGAAACGAGATCAATCTGTTCCATCAACAGATTTTCCTGTATTTCCATAAATTCCTTTACCGACAGATCGAGAAAACCGCAATACCTTTGCCAGATTCTATCATTGTCTCTGCTGCTGAAAAACTCATTTTCCATGGAAAATGTTCTCCTTCGCTGGTCATCAGCTGTTTTTCCTTAGACTGTAGTAAAAATAGAGGATAATTAAGACAATTACACCCGGTTTCAGTAATTACATAACAATGTAAACGAAACAAAGTCAGTATGTCAATTATTTCACAGAATGTCCGTTTGATTTACGCCGTTACTCATACGGATAAAAGAAATCCAGATAGAAAAAAGTTACCGCCTTGAAAGATTGATAAAGCGTTGTATCCTGTTACCAACGAACTAAGAATAGCACTTAAATATGCAGATCCAGTTTATCTCTCTTTAACGGTTCGGCTTTATACACAGGGAGTAATGATTTCATGTGTTCTGCAGATAAGATAATGTCCTGGTTGAACATCCACTGGTCGATCGCTCCCAGCGGTATTCCGTCTATCAGCAGCTCCTTTAAGTCTCCCTTGATCATCGAGAGAAGGTCCTTTGCCGAGGTTTGAATATCATAGTGGATACCGGAGAAGTCTCTCTGGAATACAGCCGGATGTTTTTCACATAGATTCCGATTCGCCATAAATGTCAGTACTTTTTCATAGATTGGTTTCAGAGCTCCCATCTTGGACTGGTATTCTTTCGCTTCAAGTACTGTCATTAATGATTTCTCGATATCGGCCGCTATTTCCGGCAGCTTCATGAAATTCCTGTGCAGCCATTTGGGATAGAGAGGAGCGTATGTCCTGTTCAGCAGAAATACTAATCTCATTATTTTCTCTACTGTCCTGGCGGCATTCAGGTGCATGGAGATGAGGTCACCTCTCTGTCCGCAGAGAGATATCAAATTGTCATCAGTACCGATATCGGACAGGGAGTACGCGATTTTGTACCTCCAGACATCCTCGGGAAAGTATGCCAGTCTTTGACGAAGTGCCGTTAGTTCACCGGTAAAGTCCTCGAATACTTCGCCTGAGGTGAATTCAAGGAGTCTTTGTTCAGATACGGCCAGCCAGTCGATATCCGATTCGGGTACCCCCGGGACGCCAATCGTCAGTTCAAGGAACCGTTGTGGTGTGGTTATTACGACATGGTGATATCCGCCAGTATCTTTTGAAGGTATACTTCCCCAGTGTTCGGCAAAGGTGAAGCGAGTTGGAAATCCCTGAAATTCAAGAGGTAGATTTTCATTCAGGATTTTATTCAGTTTTGACGCATATTTCTCATGTGTTTCATTTGAAAGGAATATGTGACATCGTGGTCCCCATTCATGGTCCCTGGATATCTCGTCATCATTTCCGATGACATCGGAACCGTACCCGATTAATGCGACCGCATATTCAACGGCTATCTCCGGAAACTTATCCCGGAAAACCGGCTTAAGACATTCGAAATAGTACTTTCTTGATAAATCCAGACCTTTCATATGTATACCTCACCACTGGAATTCCAGACCAGTCATTATATCATATGTACCTGGCCGAGGATTGACGCTTTATTACGACCTCCCTATAATACATACACACTAAAAAAACATTTTAAGGAGACCTTATGTCTGACAATACAATACTGCCGGTTACCAGCCCCGAAGAAGCGGGGCTCGATCCTGAAAAGCTTGAACTTCTTAACAACACCATGCAGAGATACGTCGATGAGGGGAAAGTCCCGAATATAATTACGCTTATCGCCCGTGGAGGGAACATCGGTAATTATAAAGCTCATGGCTACCTCGATGTCGATACCCGGAAACAGGCAGGAAAAGACGCTATATTCAGGCTGTACTCGAACAGCAAACCAGTTGCCGGTACAGCCGTCATGATGCTTTGCGAGGAAGGTTTACTGGACCTGGACGATCCGGTATCGAAATACATCCCGGCGTTTAAGGATCCGATGGTAATCTCATCCGAGCCACCCCCGCGAAACGCCGGACCCGGCGCTATGCTGCCTCTCAAGCCGGCAAAACGTGAAATTACCATCCGTGACTGCCTTCGGCACACAACAGGTTTAGCAACACCGGACAGAGTTACGGTGAGGATTGCGTCACTTTACAAAGACGCAATCGAAGAATCAGGCTGGGACCTGGCAGCATCTCTGGACCAGCCGCCCCGAAAGTCATACCTGGAAAGGGTAGAAGCTCATGCTTCTATTCCACTAAGTTTCGAACCGGGGACAGATTTTGTGTATCATGCCGGCTTCGTGGTAATCGGCGTGATCATCGAAAAGGTCACCGGAAAAACTCTCGAAGAATTCTACCAGGAGCGGATTTTCAAACCACTTGGAATGAACGATACGTCCTTTTACCTTGGTGAAGGTAAACTCGACCGGTTCACGACGTGCTATCAGCCTTCTCCCGAGGGTGGTAACTGGCACCTGGCCGTGTATGACAAAGCCGAGACCAGTGAAAAGGTCAAAGGTCCAAAAGTGCTGTTCGGTACAGGCGGTGATATGGGCGGATTACTGTCGACTGCTGCGGATTACGCTCGTCTCGGACAGATGCTGCTTAACGAAGGCGAACTGGGCGGTGTGAGAATCCTCTCCAGAAAATCCGTAGAGATTATGACTTCAAACCATACCGGCGATATGGTCATACCTTTACTTAAACCCGGCTTTGGTGTGGGAATGGGAGTCGGTGTGTACCTGGGAACCAGCCCGGATCCGATAATGCGTTCTCCCGGCACGTTCGGCTGGGGCGGCGCCGCCGGAACTACCTTCTTCACCGATCCCTGCGAGGACCTGGTCGCTATATGTTTTACGCAGACGTTCGGTCACCTGATGATGCCGGATAATTTTTACATGGAGGATTTCGAACGGCTGGTTTACCAGGCACTATTATAAATAGTATAGTACTGTGACTTAAGTCGCTTCACTTAGTTATTAATACAGATAGACTGTATTAAAATAAAGGCCGGAGGTGCCAAATGTCAGATATAGACAAAGCGAGTGCCATCTTCGATAAGGCGCTTGAGACTGAAAAAGAAGGTTTACGGATATACAAAGAGGCTGCGGAAAAGGTAAAGGATGAAGGGGCGAAAGAAATATTCACAATACTTGCCAAGGCAGAGGCCGGACACGTCAAGCAGATAGAAGAGGCTAAGGGAGCTGACCTGTCTATCTACGCATCCCGCGAATGGAAAGGGAATTTCAGTGCCGAACTGGCGAAAGATATAGAAAATGTCGGCAGGCTTGTAGTTCCCAGATTAACAGATGAAGTTGCGGATGCCACGGCTCTCGAAGCCATCGATATCGGCATCAAACTCGAGAAAGCTGGAATAGAGTTTTACTCGAAAGCAAGAGACCAGCTCAATGATATCGGCGCAGCAAACTTTTTCGGAAGCCTGCTTGCAACCGAGAGGACACATCTCTTACTGCTCGAGATGAAACGTGATTCGCTGGTTTATGGGACGTAGTATAGAGAAATAGTAAGAGGGAGTTATACTCCCTCTTATTCATTTCCCCACTCTATAATCCTGCTGGACCATATACGTGTTACCGCGGCTTCAAGCACTTTCTGCCTGAGGGCAGGTATGTCGATTATCTGCAGAGTCCTGTCTTCGAACTTATTCAGTACCGGGCATTCTTTCTGTAATTGAAGCACGGTCTGGTGAGGTCCTCCATAGATAAGGTAGTCAAGCGTTCTTTCATAAGGTTGAAGGTGCTCACGGGCATGACCACACACTCTTTCCAGGAACTCCCTGGCCTGGTTTTCCCGGCGACGCTGGAAACGCTGTGAGGATGAACCGCCTTTACGGGTTCGACCATGAACAAGCCCGTCGCCCACCTTACTCGATATCAGTACATCATGCTTGCACACTCCCACCGCATAGGTACCGAGATGCACCAGCACCAGCCCAATGATACATTCCTTCGCCAGTAATTCCCTGAGAGGTTCGGTGGTAAAATCCGAGAATATTACTTTCTCTTTTACAGGAAACGGCGGCAGCACCATTGTATTACTTTCGCTACCAGAGTAAATCATCGCGCCGGTTATTGAACCGGCAGCTAACTCTATTATCGTGTCAGGAAATGGGGTAGCTATTATCTGCCGGATATCTTTCTCAGCGAGAGAAGGTGGTAGATAAACCGAAGAGGTGATTGAACCGGAGTCCTCTTCAAGCCGGTCAAGGAAGTCGGACATATTAGAACGCTTAACATAATATTCGTTCATGATTACTAGACTACAGACCGACTATGGTTACCCCTTCTCCGCCTTCTCCCCGGACTCCCGGTCTGAAGTTCCTGACCAGCGGATGCACAGAAAGCAGGTCGCGAACGATCTGCCGTACGGTTCCAGTCGCAATCCCGTGGATGATCACCACTTCATTCCGGTTTGACAACGCGGCATCATTCAGGTAACCATCCAGGGCCACTTCCACTTCGTCGGCCCGTTTTCCCCGCAGATCCAGTTCTCCCCTGACCAGAGGAGCCGGAGGAATCTTAACCGCCGCCGTCCTTCGCTTTATTTTTCCGCTTTCCATCTGGACTTTCTTCACGCTTTCGAGACGGACCTTGAGATTAAGCTGTCCTGCCTGCACTTCAACTTCATCATTGTCTTCATAGACAGCTTTCACTGTCCCATGCAGGTCGACTCCCTCAAGGTAGACGGTATCGCCGATACGTATATCATCATCAATTGAAGGCAATGATTTCAATGACCATACTTCACCGTCGAGACGTGCCCTGGTTTCCGACAGGGCTTTTTTGGCTTCTTGTGCCGCTTCCGCTGTCTTCTTTTTTCGCAGGTCTGTTTCAGCTTTACGAATCTCGCGGTGGAGTTCCGCCGCTTCACGCACTATCTTATCCCTGGCTTCCTGTATGATACTCCTCTCTGTTTCCCTCACTTCCGCCAGCTTCTTCTCCAGTTCCACATTACGCGACTTTATCTCCAGGCTTTCCTTCTCAATCTGTTTTCTGAACTCGGTGATCTTCTCTTTTTCAGTCATGATTTCCGAGAGAGTGGTATTAAGGTCGAGTTCACCTTTCGAAAGCATATTCCTGGCTTCGTCGATGATCTCAGCAGGTACTCCAAGTCTTCCCGCCGTCGCCAGCGCGTTGCTTCCTCCGGGTATTCCCAGGGTTATCGTGTAGGTAGGGGCTAGTGTAACCGGATCGAAGTCGAAGGATGCATTCTGCATTCCCTCCGTCTGGTGGGCGAACACTTTCAGATCACTGTAATGGGTCGTCGCAACGGTAATCACTCCTCTGGACAGGAAATACAGCAACACAGCACGGGCAAGTGCCGAACCTTCCGCCGGATCGGTCGCGGTACCGAGTTCATCGAGAAGAACCAGGCTTCGAGGCGTGGCATGCTCGATAATACGAACGATATTGCCGACGTGCCAGCTGAAACTCGACAGTGTCTGTTCGATACTCTGTTCGTCACCAATGTCTGCGAATATTTCGTCGAACACCGGCAGGCGTGTCTCCGGTGCGGCGGGAATGGGAATTCCCGCCTGTGCCATCAGACTCATTAAACCGATTGTTTTCAAGGCTACCGTTTTACCGCCGGTATTGGGACCGGTGATAACGAGTGTCGTATATTCTTTACCTGCTTCAACAGAAAGGGGAACCGCGTTCTTTCCCAGCAGGGGATGCCGGCCTTCAACGAGTCTGATAAACGCACCTCCGTCATTTTCCCTTTCGGATGAAAAACCGACCAGCTCGGGGATAGAAGCCTTAACGGCACGAGAATATTTCCCTTTTGCCAGCGCCACATCCAACTCAGCCAGGAGGGCAGTATTTTGCTGTATTTCGTTATCGTAAACTCCCACAGCCTGACTGAGTTCACGCAAAATTCTTTCTATCTCGTACCTCTCTTCGGTAACCATTTCCCTGACAGCGTTTCCCAGTTCGATCGTCGCCCAGGGTTCCACGAAAACGGTGGCGCCGGTGTTCGAGACATCATGGGTGATGCCTTCGATATCCCTTCTCATGTCGTTTTTCACCGGTATGACGTACCGTCCCTCACGCTCGGTAATGATCGGTTCCTGTATCAGTTTCTGGACTCCCGGTTCCCTGATAATCGATTCCAGTTTTTCCCGCAGTGAATGCCGTGTATCTCTCAGTCTTCTCCTGACCGACGCCAGTTTGGTAGATGCCCTGTCCAGCACCTCACCGCCCGGTGATATGCAATGCGTTATCTGTTTCTCGATATCGGAAAGCGGTTTTATATCCTTTGCTATCCGCCACAGAAGCGGGACTTCCGCAGCCACCTGTGCCAGACTGGCGCGTGCCTGCCTGAATACCGACAGCGTCTGCTGAATCTCAATCAGGATGGCTGGCTCCAGTATCTTACCGAGGGCAGCAGCAGCGGTCATCTCCCGGATATCATGGGCGTCACCGATAGAGAATTCACGATCAACGGAAAGTAAGTATCGCGCTTCCTCCGATTCCTTAAGCAGCTTCTGTACGGTATCGAAGTCAGCCAGCGGCACTAGTTCCCGCATAAGTTCATATCCGACGGGAAAGGAAGTATATCCCGCCAGTATGTCCCTTATCCTGGGAAATTCCAGTATTTCAAGGCTTTTTTCATCCATAGTAAAATCCGTTCTTTACACTCAATGATTATAACACGAGATTGATACCCATGCTGATATGCGTTCATTGTTGACAATCGGTATCAGCAGATATTACTCTTAGCGGTATCCGGTAAGAAGAGGAGTTTGAAATTGGCAGAGAATAAATACAGTGATTTGATAACCGAAAACAGGGAACACCGCCACTCGGACTGGGTTGACCAGGTCCCGAGCGATCCGGAAAGCGGTCAGATTCTTACCTGGCTGGACGGCGATGTCATACCCGGCGCTTTCTATTACGAGTCATTCATGGCTATCAAGCCGACGATCGAAGGCAGTTTCAACGACCCGCCCCATGTTCATCCTGAATGGGATGAAGTGATAGGTATTTACAGCACCAACCCGAAGGACACCGAGAACCTTGGTGGAGAAGTTCACCTTACAATAGAAGATGAAGTTCAAGAGATAACAAGAAGCTGCGCGATATTTATTCCAAAAGGATTGCAGCACGGTCCGCTTGTCATCAAGAAAGTCACCACGCCGATACTGCTGGTAACAACGGGTAACTATCCGAATTACACGCAGGTCCTGCCGCCGGACTGGGACAAGGACATAATTAGGTAGAAGGGCTGATGATTCCAAATGTCATTGCGATGAGTCCGACGAAAGAGTACAAAGGATTTCCTGCGAAGTGACGGAATGTATAGAGATTGCCACGTCTCGGCTGTTGACCCGCCTGCCAAGTCTTGTACGGCGGGCAGCGCCGAGTCTCGCAATGACAGATGGGTGGTTTATCCTTCGACAAGCTCAGGACAAACGGGAGAAAGCTGAGTCTAGCAATGACATTTTGAACTCCTTCCCCCGGCTCTTTACTCTTTCAAGCAACCGCCTAACATCCTTAATAATCAAACCTTGACTGCCTGAAAAGCCTATTTTTAAGTCTCTCCCTTTCCCTTTTCAAGGGAGAGGGCTGAAAGTCCGCCGCAATTCGCACAGGCGGATGAAGGAGGAAGACGGAAGAGGGTTGGGTTGGATAGTTGTAAGGAAGAGTGAGAATGACAGAGGAAAGTACTAAACCTGACCAAGAAATCTTTTCAGCATTCTACATATCCTGAGCGTAATCCAGGCGCGTTCGAGAGGTTTTCCTTCGGTGCCTGGTCTGCCCTCGGAAGAAACATCCCAGAGCCCGTCTTCCTGCTGATTTTCCAGGAACCAATCCAGACCTTTTCGGATATCGGGGTCATCCGCCGAAAATCCAAGCAGCAGGAGTGATTCCAACGAGGTGAGAAGGTTAGGCCACCAGTGTACGAACCGCGTCCAGTACCGAGCTTCCTTGTATGAGTTATACACATCAGGCTGGAAGAATCGTGTTTTCAGCAGTTCACCGGCTTTTCGGGCTTCTGTTGATTTGCGGTATACCGGATGAACGGCGAAAGCCCTGAGTACCATGTCGGTCCAGTTGTGTGAAAACGGTTTCGTACGGTCGGGTTCGACCGGTTCCATATATGAAGCGGTCAGTTGATATCCTGTTTCCCGGTCGAATGTGTGGGTAAGTATCGGAATAGTCCAGCCGCCGCCATCCTGTCGCATACCAAGCAGCCAATCCATCCCCATATCAACACGAGGGTCATCAGCATAACCGACCTTTATCAGCAGGGATAATATCTCTCCGGTGTAGTAGGTAGCGTACTGGTTGGCGATAAATCCACGGATATCTCCATCGCCGGACTGGAAGCCGAACAGAAACTCAGCCGCTATATCGATACCTTCACAGTCACGGGTGAATTCATAATCCTTGACGAGTGTCCTGAATGCCTTAAACGTAGCAACAAGATCCGAATGATTTTCAGGATACACCGGAGTCTTCTTCGCGGCACCTTTCCAGGAACCGTCATTACGCTGTTTTTTCAGTATTTTTAGCGGTTCCGGCAGTTCCCATACCTGGCTGACTGGTCCGACAGGTTCCCCTAGCAGATCATTCCTGGTGAAATAATTAATGGCCCTGTCATCGCTTTCCAGCAGGGCATCAACAGCTTTTTCAAGAATGTTCTGCCAGTCTGTCATCATCGATTAGTCAAGGTTCTCTATCATCACCGGTTCTATATGATCAGCCGGTTCGAAGCCGAATATTTTCGAGTAGAAGTACAGTTCCGCATCCAGCGCCCGTTTGATATTCTCCGCTTTCCTGAAGCCGTGCTGTTCTCCTTCGAACAGGAGATAGGCAACCGGGATACCTTTTTCACGAAGCGCGTTCACCATCAATCCAGCCTGGTCAGGCGGCACGACTTTATCCTCGTCACCCTGGAAAAAGATAACCGGGCACGACAGTTTCTCGACATGGTGGATAGGAGAGCGTTCGGTAAATACATTCCTTTTCTCGGGATACGGAGCGACGATGCGGTCCAGGTATCTCGATTCGAACTTATGCGTGTCTGTTTCCAGTGCTTCAAGGTCACTGACACCGTAGTAGCTGGCTCCTGCCCTGAACACATCGCGAAAAGCCAGCGAAGCCAGGGTGGTATAGCCGCCGGCGCTGCCGCCGCGGATAGCAGCACGTTCTCCGTCCGCTTCTCCGCGTTCTATGAGGTAACGGGCGCAGTTCGCGCAGTCATCCACGTCAACGATGCCCCACATCCCGTCCAGTCTCCGCCGGTATTCCCTGCCGTATCCCGTGCTGCCGCCATAATTCACATCGGCAACAGCAAAGCCCCGGCTTGTCCAGTACTGAATTGACAGACTGAATGCACCGGAAGTTGCACTGGTCGGTCCTCCATGGCTGATAACCATCAAAGGAGGTTTTTCACCAGCAGGAGCCTTAAAATCAGTATTCTTCGGTCGGTAGTAGAGAGCATGGGCGGTCAGCCCGTTTTCGGTGGGAAACTCGATAGCTTCGGGAACAGATAAATACCCTGCATCTATGATGATGTCGGTAGATTTGCGTAATACTCCGGTTTTCCCGGTAGACAGGTCGAGTCTGACCACCGAAGCCGCTTCTATTGGAGAAGCGGCGAGGAAGACAGCGTAACCGTGAGCAGTTATTATCGACGAAAAGGACGAATATTCAGTTTCAATCTGCTTGAGTTCAAGAGTTTCCGTATCGATCGTTGACAGGCAGGATTCGCCGTTCTGAGAATAGGTGCAGACGATACGTTTTTCAGATTCGAAGGCATAGGTAGACTGCCCGAAAATCCAGTGCGGACTTCCGAATTCCGCTGCCATTTCACAGAGTGGCTCGATAGCTCCGTTCCTGTAACGGCAAAGATTCAGCCAGCCGGTCTTTTCCGAGAGAAAATACAATACTCCGTTCGGAGAATACTTCGGTTCGGATACCGCGTCATCGCTGCCGCCGGCCAGTTTTTCGGGATTGATAATACTGCCTTCATCGCTGATATTCGCAATCCACAACTCGGTATAGTCCCAGGGCATGTTGGGATGATTCCAGGTAATCCAGGCGAGTTGGGAACCGTCGGGGCTGATCCGGGGAGACGAGTAGAAATCGTTACCTGATACCAGTCTGGTTATCTCTCCGGTACCATTAAGATCGACAGAAGCAATGTAATTTTCCGGTTCTTTGTCGTTTTTGGTGTGGTCCTCACAGACACAGATGATGCGGTTCCGCTGCCGGTCGATAACACCGTCGGCATAGCGCATATCTCCTTCAGGCGTGAGTGGCGAGAGTGGAGAACCGGGTTCCTGTCGGTAAAGCCGCTGGTCTGAAAAGTTCGAAAAATAGACCGTGTCCCGGTCGATCAAACAGGCGCCGCCGCCATACTCATGCACGCGTGTCCTGACATTGTAAGGAGCCGGGTTGACGTCCTCTGTCGTGCCGTCCGGTGATCGGCGTACCAGCACATACCTTCCGGCTTCGGAAGGTCTCATCTCTATCCAGTACACATTTTTACCATCCGTTTCAATAAAGCCGTCAAACCTGATAGAGGATGATGCCACAAGATCCGATGTTATCATCGATTTCCAGGAGCCATATCCAGCTTCTTTCACTTCTGCCATGTTATCCACCTGCTTTAATTTATTAACATTATACTACCCAGCAATCAAGGTTGCATTAATGAGAAATCCAGAAACTTAATACATCTGTGAATTTGAAGAATACCATACAAGCTGATACAATTCGAAGATATTCGAAAATCACTGAATTGTTGACATATACGATGAAACAGATATGGGTAATAGTCTGGAAGTCAGTGAAGTGGATCGGTAGAGTCATATCGCATCTTCTGCCGAAAGAGGGCACATGGAAAGAAATTCATGTTTCTCCGAACAAACACCCCGAACCTACACTGCGCCGATTTTCATACCTGCGTAATCATGGTATCAGGTGTAAACTCCATAACCTTACATCACCCAGCGGAAGGGGCGTCGTTGCCGGAATGATCAGCCTTCGTGTTCATCGTAACGATGTCGGTAAAGCTTACGTATTACTCAGGGATATTAAAGATTAACCGTCACAATATAAGTCACCACTGCTATAATTACACTATTACGGTACTATTAGTCGTTATATAACCGGATTTTCTATTAACAGAACAGGGAGGTGAATGGTGAAGCACAATACACATATTTATCTTGCAGCGAAAGCAATCGAGCTAACCCGACAAGCGGTGGACAACACGGTAGATAGCAAGGGTAAATACCTGACAAGGGGCAAGAAGGCGAGTGAACGATTCAAGGCAACGGAACGTCAGCGTATTCTTCAGCATTACCAGGATATGATTACGGAGGCAACCTGGGCACCGGATGACGTACTGCATGATAACGATCCCTTTCATATATTCAAGCTGTTTACCGAGGATGAGTTCCCCGGACACGGTATAACCGGTAAAGACACCTTTGAGAGAGATGACAATACGTATATCAAGTTCGCGGGAGGTCTTCCGTACAGGATCGATCATATCAGCCAGGAAATAATAAGCATGTCCAAACTGAGAAATTTTAACGATCGTTACGATTTGAAGCAGCTAATGTACAATTATCTGCTTTTAAGCCATTACGTAGTGGATGCTCATGTTCCGATGCATTGCGACCTCCGGGATGATCCTCCATCCGCGACCAGAGATGATGAGCCGAGTCGGAGAAAAGGAACCGATAAACCTGCCGGTAACTACATGCGTAAGAACGCGCACGGAAAGCTTGAAGAATTATGGGACGATGCCGTCACTCCCGTAGCCATCAGAGAAGGAATAATCATCAATACCTGGGATGAAGAGAGAACCGAGGACACTAAGTATTCGGAAAAAATAAAGTTTGGTTTTGACGATTGTAAAAAAGGCGGTATCATTAAGGTTCCGATAATCCCGGATAACGGCTTTATGAGTTACATGATTGACCTGTGCATTGAAAGCAAGCGCCGCGGTCGTAGAATCTTTCCAATTGAAAATCCGGAGGAAAGAAACGATGCCATACTTCCCGATATCACCAGGGAAATATTCGCCGACAGCATAGGCAACCTAATGGGAATCTGGCGCTATATCTGGGAACATCACCGCGAATAGACCGTAGTATCCGGGCAGACAGCCGAACCGGTCTAACTGCCTGTCGAATGGTAATGCCGGACGCCGAATTGCCATACCTTCAATGATACCCAGAGGAATATCAGTCCAATCAACGGAGAAATCCATTGAAACCAGACAGGTGTGTTAAGAGGATCCGGCTTTCCCATGATAGCCAGCGCGGGGAAATAATTAACACAGGCAAGCGGGATTATGAAGACGAATATTCCGGCGAACCAGCGTTTGTATATAGGCAGCGGCCACTGGACGGCTTCAACGCCGCCATAGGTGAAAGAATTCATCACCTCAAGGCTCTGGGTAGACCAGAAGCACATCGTTGCCTGGAGTATCAGCAGTCCGGTAAAAACGCAGATATTCCCCGCAACCGATAGCAGCAGCAACGCTACCCTGGCAAAATTCCAGGCGATACCGATACTGACGGAAGCCCAGATAAGAATCGCCAAGCCCTGGAGCAGCCTTCCGGCTCTGAACAACAGGAAATCGTGCGCCAGTACCTGCAGGGCGGTCGAACGGGGACGCAATAGCGTCCGGTCGAATTCTCCTTGTATGACCTGGAGATTAAAATGGTCGAATCCGCGACCGAACGCCTCGGTTATCGCCCATCCGACATTCACTAGTCCGTAGAATAACGCCACTTCCTCGAGTCTCCAGCTCTGGAGTGAACCGAATCTGGAAAACAGGACAGCGATGCCGATAAACTCGATGAAGGTGACAATGAAATTTCCGATCGTCATCAGCACGAAGGAAGCCCGATACTGAAGCTGGCTTCTGATATTTATACCAATAAGCCTGAAATATAGCTTAATAGAGTCGACCAGATTATCCACCCTGTATCACCACCCTTTTCATTCCTGCTTTCAGCAGCAGTATCCCCAACACCATGAACGCTATCGTCCAGGTAATCTGGATCAAAACAAATGAAGGAAGGTCCAAAACCGGCAGCACTCCCAGATAGAAGCGGAGAGGAATATCCAGCAGACTGCTGAACGGTAAGTATCGAAGAATTCCCTGAGCCCAGTCGGGATAATAGACAAGCGGAACGATTACACCCGAAAAAACCATGATCAGGGCAGGAACGATCCTCTGCATTCCCAGACCGGAAAGGGTCCATACTGTCGATATGGACATGATATTGCCAATTGCACATCCCAGCAGCAGGGCAAAACACATGGATATGACCCACGCAGCCCCGGCAGCTAACGAATCAGGCGGCTTGAGCCCATATCCTGCGGGAAGAAAATAAACCAGTACATACAGCGGCACTCCGGTAAGCAGGACGGGAACGATTTTCTGGGACAGTAATCTGCAGTACCAGTTGAAATACAGGCTCAACGGACGGCACAGTTCATAAGCTACGTTTCCGTCGCGTATCATATCGATAATGTCGTTATCACCACCCCACGGCTGCATTCTCAGAGTAGCCTGGACTATCCAGGTATAGGTCACCACCTGTTCCAGAGAGATCGGTTGTACAGATGTAGTAGACGCGTAAAATGCCTGGAACACCATCACTCTGACAAAACCGAAGAACAACTGGGTGAAGAAACCTGCCGCGGCAGCCGCCCGGTACTGGAGCTGGACGGCAAAGCGTATTTTCACTATGGTGAGATAGGCCTTCAAATCGTAAATCCGTCATAGATTCTGGCGATTATCTCTTCGATGGGCGGATTTTCAATGACGAAATCCCTGATCTGGTTGTCCTGAGAGATCATACGGATTATTTCTGTCGCCGTTACTGATTCCGGATTGAAACGGAACTCTGCATGGTTGTCATCGAAGAAAGAAAGGCTGGCCATAGGATACTCGAGCCTGCGAGGAATTTCCAGGAAATCGATCTTAATCACCCTTTCAGGCGTTACAGTGTTTCTGAGCCTAGATATACTGCCATCGAAGAGGAGTGTGCCTTTACCGATTACCATGATACGCGAGCATAACGCTTCGATATCATCCATGTCGTGAGTGGTCAGTATGACCGTAACATTTCTATCTCTGTTTATCTTCCGGATGAAATCACGGACGGCTATCTTCGAGACGGCATCCAGACCGATGGTCGGCTCATCGAGAAACAGGACGGGCGGCTGGTGCAGTAGAGACGCCGCCAGTTCACACCTCATTCTCTGACCGAGACTCAACTGCCTGACAGGCATGTTCAGCAGAGAATGCAGGGACAGCACCTCTACCAGTTCGTCTTTCATTTTCAGGTATTCACTCCGGGGGACCCGGTAGATGTCCTTCAGGAGGTCGAATGATTCGATAACGGCCACATCCCACCAGAGCTGGGTACGCTGTCCGAACACCACACCGATATTACGAACGTGCTCTTTACGCTGTTTCCAGGGAGTCCGTCCCAGCACCTCGCACGTTCCGGAATCGGGGACAAGGATACCGCTCATTATCTTCACGGTGGTAGATTTGCCGGCTCCGTTCGGACCGATATACCCCACCAGTTCGCCTGCTCTCAGTTCGAATGAGATATCTCTAAGCGCCTGTATCTCCCTGTGTTCACGCTTCACGAAACTCCTCACAGAACTGAACAGCCCACTTTTTCCTATGGGAACTCTGAATGATTTATACAGGTTTTCGACAATGATCTGAGACACAGGTATCCCCTTACAATGAATACTGAAATATGCAGATAAGCATATCAGCGTAACATGAATCAGGGAAAATGTCAAATAAAGCTGGTATGAGTTAACGACAATAGGAAGTGGAGAGGTTATCTTATCAATCATCGCCATTATTTCTCGTTTATGGTAGGATTATCGTTACCTCAACACTATTTCTGGTATTACGAGTTTAGGATAAAGGTTCGAATCCAGGTTTTTCTTATGGACGGTAACACTATAGTCAAACTGGTAATATGCATAATTTCCTGTTTTGCCGCGGCTGGTTTTGGCAGTATTTTCACTTCGAAAGCTATACCCGACTGGTATAGAGGGCTGAAAAAACCACCTATACTCCACCGAACTGGGTATTCGGCCCTGTATGGACCATTCTGTATATCCTGATGGCGGTCTCCGTATTTCTCGTCTGGCAAAAAGGTCTGTATACTCCAGGGGTAACAACAGCCTTTACGTTATTCTGGATACAACTTACTGCTAATGCATTATGGTCATACGTATTTTTCGCCCGAAGATCGATTATCGGGGGCATTATTAATATCATTATTCCCTGGTTATTGATCCTCGCTACAATAATTACAACATTCCCTGTCTCGCTAATTGCAGGAATACTATTGCTGCCGTATATCCTCTGGGTCAGCATAGCTGCGTATCTTAACATTGGAATCCGGATGCTGAATAAAGTTAAATAAGAGGATAATAAAACCAAAAATAACGACATCACATAATGATGGATGATCATCGGAATATTTACCTGGGAATACGGATATCTATTTAATAGCTACCAACTTCGGAATTAAGGAGTTTACTGTAAATCCTGATTATTCAGATATGCTAATACTCTTCTTTGAGTGTCGATAAAGTCTTCCGACTGATCGAAGTATGGAATCTGGTATTTCTCACATTCTGTTTTCAAAAAAGAGCTATAGCTTATCGATCTATTTACCAGATTAAGTATCTCATTGTCCGAAGATGTTTTAGCCCAGTCATTAGGAAAGTCTGAATATATCCTGATTTCTTCAAGTTTTTTCTCAGGATCGATCCTGGTATAACCGATAAAACATGATCTAACCTGGTCAGGGAATAAACTCCGTATTTCGCTGGCGTGTTCGGGAATAATAGTATACCCTTCAAGGATATACTCGGTTCCAGTTTCTATCATGTTTATCAACATACTCCGTAAAATCGGCCACATCTTTTCGGCATTCCTGAACTCCGGATCATCAGGATTAATATCGTATTCCGGTAAACCGTTGGCAAGTCCCATCATGAGCACATCCAGGTTGAAACAGGGTATTCCTGTTTTTGCCATTAGTTCACGGCTTATCATGGATTTTCCCGTTCTGGAAGCGCCGCCGATAATATATAGCATGATATTCTACAACTTTCTGGAAATCTGGAATATTATACCAGAAAGCATAGAAAATGGTTGTTTATGGGAAATACCGTTGGAATATCTGTCTCATCATACGTATAGCTATCTGATACCATTCGAGGTTATTAAATATCCTTTATTGACTTCATTTTTCCCGCTGTATTAAACTCAACAATAAATAATAAGTTTCTATAGCTGTCGAATGGTATGGCAGCCTAGAAAGACCGAAATAGAAAGAGGTGCATAATGGCGAACAATGATATATATGAAAAGGTAGCGGAAATATTCGACTATCCGGGATCAGAGAATTTGATCAAGTATTTGAAGATACTTTTTAAGCCCGAGGAGGGAGAACTCCTGCTTGAGTTTCTCGAACCAGCAACCTGCGAACAGGTAGCGAAAAGGCTGAATACGGACGAGAAAGCTCTTTCTGAAAAACTTGAGGAACTAAAACGCAGAAGGTTGCTCTTCAAGAAACACGATGAATATTTATTTCATATGGCGATGCATGGATTCTTCGCCCGTATCGCTAAAGCTAACAAGGAAGATATACCCGAGGGATTCTGGAAAGCCTGGGATGATTTCATGCCCGAAGTAGAAGAGAAGATGATAACCCGCAGTATCAAAGTGGCCCAGGAGGTCCCGGTAAGCGGGGCAATGTCCAGAATAATCCCAGCTCGATTAGCTATCGACTCCAACCCCAATATCAAGCCTGAGGATGTTCTGCCGGAAGAAGATATACACGCGATGTTGCGGATGAAGGCGAGCCGGGAGATTATGACCGTCAGTGATTGCGACTGCCGTGTAAGAGCACACCGGTGCGATAGACCGGTGTATAACTGCTTTGAGTTCGGTAAATATGCGGAATTTAACCTCAACCAGTCGTCCAGCCTGAAAGTGATTTCCATAGACGAAGCCATTGCTATCTCGAATGAGGCTGAAAGGGCCGGACTACTCAAGAGTGGCGGATTAAGCGAGAGGAACGGTGGAGTGCTCTGCCATTGCTGTGACTGCTGCTGTAACGTGATGGGGGCGACCATACGCAACGGGGTCGCTCATCAGCTGCGAAATCCAAGCCGCTACCGGGCAAGAGTAGATGCTGAGTCGTGTGTTGGTTGCCAAGAGTGTATCGAGCGTTGTTTCTTCGGTGCTATCGAGATGAAGAAGGTTCCCGGCTCGAAAAAACTCAAAGCAGTTGTCGACGAGGAAAAGTGCATGGGATGCGGTCTCTGTGTTCTCGGGTGTGAATCGAAGGCAATGATCTTCGACCTGGTGAAGCCGCCCGAGTATCTGGCAATCGACCATGAGCAGAGTCGGGCATTATCTCCTTTCAGCGACGAGAAAGTCCCCATATGGAGTAAATTCGCTTCAGCACCCTAAAAGTCCCTTAGAGATTCTTAAATAAAAACAACAAGCTGTCACTAGCTCTAGTGACAGCTTGTACATTATCTGTATATTAAAGACACCTGTCCAGTGATTCGCATAGCTGTCTGTTACTATCTGAGATTATTATCAGGCAGGTTTATCTCTAAGTATTAGCTTTAGGATGGCTTCTAATATTCGCGATGATTTGAATAATAAAGAGAACGAGCATCAGGATTCCCCATGAAAGGTGTGATTTCCAGGGCATCACGACAAATCCGTAATTCATTGCCCAATATAATCCAAGATAAGGAACCGTCCATTTCCAGTTCTTTAACCAGTTTTCTCTGAAGTCAGTCTGAATTTTATAATCGTACAGCCATTCGACAAACAGGAATAACAAAAATATTATGAGGAAAACAAAATACCGGATATCGGCATCTTCATAAAAGACCAGGAACATATTGACTGCTACGGGAATAGCCAGCAGAAAATAAAGTTTTCCGTATCTTCTTAAGGTATCCAGTTTTTCTTTTCGAATAAGGAAGATGGCAATAAGGGCAATACTGTTTACAATACCGATGATGAAAAATACTAATTCTGTCATGTTTGATCACGCTCATTACTCATTATCAAGAATGATATTTCAAAAAGTCGAAGTATGCAAAAACTAACGCATCATGCAGAATACTGGCACGCGGAGAATGGCATGGGATTTCAGGATTACCACCCTCACTAACTGACCGACTGAATAACAGAATTTTGTGTTTCGGATATTACTCGATCACTTTCGAAGGTAATATCCTGAAGAAAACCGAGTTTCTGCAGACGGACTCGTGCTGCTTCGGTAGAGACTTCGAATGATTCGGCAACCAGGGCAGCCAGTTCAGTTGCTTCATCAGTACCAGCCGGAAGCCAGTTATGATCGGAGTATCTTCTTAGAAAGTCTTCCGTTATTTTCCTTAACGGAGTTATCGGTATCAGGAAAGCTCCGCAGGCATAACTGGCCTGCCACTCCATCCAGTCTTCAAAAGGAGCATCGATGATACGGCTGCTTTTGCACCTGGGGTTTATTTCCGGTGCGGTATGATTGAACTTCCTGTAAAGCCGGTTGTATTTCCCCGTGCATATGATAGAAGTCTCAGGATTTTCCCACCGGTTCAACTCCCAGAGAAAGGTATGAAATTTTACATGACCGTATTCGTGGGCAAGGGTAGTACGAAGCCGGTGTTCACTCCGGTCATCCAGTGATAAATCCGCCGAGATCTTTACCGCCGGTTTCCTGTCAGGGAAGAAATCCGTTAACCCTTCAACGTCTTCACCGAAACCGGACAAGTCGGCAAACAGATCCAGATCTGAGGTATCTTCCTCAATCATCACTGTCAGGTCATCGGTGGATATTGGGAAACAGCATACTCCATATTTTCTTTCCAGGAATCGGGATACTATCCTCTCGCACTCGAAATCCAGTTCTTCCCGGTTATAGTACGGTCGCAGTCTGAACCGGCCGGCTTGGTCGGCTACCCATTTCACCTTTCTTCACCGCCTTCTCTTTTACGGTAACTGCGGGCGAATGCTTTGAAGGCTTCCTGTACCTGGGCGGGATTGCTCGGCGAATCATTTCGGTACTTCGGGGGAATCTCGTTCGCCAGGAAGTAGAAGTATTCTTCCGGAACTCCGAGTACCTTCGCGAACTGGTTGATAAGGTATTCACCAGGTGGATTACGGCGGTCTCTCTCGATATCATTCAGGTACTGTGGTGAGATAGGAGTACCGTCCTCTTTCAGTATCATAGAAGCCAATTGCTTCTGACTCAGTTTCTTCTCTTTTCGCCCCTCGGCGACAGCCTGTCCGAACGTCATACGATTTCTCCTGATGCAAGAATTAGATACGCTAATCAGCATATCTGCCGGGGAGGTTTTTGTCAATATCTTGTAGATGATCCTGGAATCATTTGTCTTTCATTGTGAGTTTCGGCGTCAATCCGCCTAAGGCGGAAACCGTAGCAATCTCGATAAATCGAATTCTTTCTTTTTTTATCCTCTCCCTCTGTTACGGGCTGTCTCCCTCTCCAAACGGAAAGGGAGACGCTCGAAAATACCATGTCTGGTAGCCCGAATTTTTTAAAGTATAGGTTGGTTTAATGAAGAGAATTTCCACTCTGGATATTGGCTGAGGTTAGCGGGACTGATTTTTGAAAGGAAACAATTCCATTTTCGAGTCACCCTCTGTCCCTATCAAGGAAAGGGGGTGAACTCGTAACCGGGGAAAAGGGTGAAGAGAAAATAAGATATTAAGGTAATATCATAGTTAATGTATACTCGCAGAATTCACTCCATAACAATAGATTAATCAGTCGGATCAGTAATATTGAGTAGTTCTCCCCTTTGTAAAGGGAGTTAGAAGGATTTTAAAATAAACCCGCCCCTTATCCGTACTTTGACTAGACCTCCTGATTTCCGAACGTATTGAAATGCAGCCAGCTAAAATCGGGGCGGTCTTCGCCGACAGCCCTGACGGTCGGCCATTCGCCTTCCGGAGTTCCCAGGCACATGACCGTGGTAAGTTCATGAGTATCGGGGATCTTCAGCAGTTTTTCCACTACATCCTTATACTCTCCACCGAATATAGACATCACACAGCCGATACCCTTGCCGGTCGCTGCCAGCGCCATGTTCTCCGCTGCCATCCAGGCACCGGCGGTACCGAAAATCCCTTTCCTGTTGCATATCGCCACGACACTCGAGTTCTGATAGAGCCCTTTCTCTATCGCTATTCTTCGCTTACCGCCACGCTGGCCTTCCATCGTGCCTTTCTGCTCAGCTATCTCATTGATAACGTCCCTGTCCTCGATTATAATGAACTCCCAGGGCTGGGAATTACTGGCCGACGGAGCACGTGAACCCAGCCAAATCAGTTTACGAAGCATTTCCATCGGTACCGGTGCCGAGAACGCCCTGATAGTCCTTCTTTTTTCTATTGCTTCCCACACATCCATACACATCCTCCCGCATTCCTGTTATTACCTGATACTAGAATTTCAACGGTTCAAGGCCGGCATCGAGACGAGCATCGTTAATATGTATCTTTATCCCTTCGTCGAGTGACATGCACTCAAATCCAAAATCGTCCTTGGCTGCCTTCGAGGTAACATTAAGGGGCTTACCCATACCAAACGGTGCCGGTTTGTCAGCGAATTCTATCACTGCATCCGGGATATATTTCTTCACCACTTCGGCCAGGTCACGGAAGTTTACCAGTGGAGTGCCGACATTATAAGCAGGACGCGGAGACGATTTCGCTTTCATTAAAGTAGTGGTGAAAATAGCCAGGTCGTCAGCGGTCACCAGCGACATCGACATATTGCCATCGGATTCCATCCTGTAGGGTTGTCCTATCGCGGCTGCCGAGGGCATATCCGACCACATACTGGCTGGGGATTTACCGCCATGCCCGTACCCGATAGTGGGGCGGACACCGGTGAATTCAATACCGTACTGCTGGTGATACTGAGCAGCTATTATCTCGGCATAGACCTTCGCAACCGCGTAGGAACTGCTAGGAGCAAGGATAACATCCTCGGTAACCTCGTCACCGTAAAGGTCTGCCGGGCCGTAGACAGTCATTGAGCTGGCGTAGACTACACGACTGGCGTCGATAAGACGGGCAGCCTCGAACGCATTGCACATGCCAAGCATATTTACTTTCGTGCTGAGCCGGGGGTTGCTGTTCAGGTCCTGGAGATTCATCACGAACGCCCAGTTCACAATACCGTCGATTTTCATCAGCTTGGACGCGTTGAGAATATCTTCAAGTTCGGCTACCGTGCCGCGGACATAGTGAAATTTGTCTTTCCAGGGCTCATACTGCTTCAGCGCCCAGTCCGGCGGCGGGGCTATATCCACCGATACGACGTTATCAATTTCCTTATCCTGGATCATGTGCAGGACGGTCTTCCGCCCGAACATACCGCTTCCGCCTAAAACCATAAAATTCATAGCAAATCCTCCTTGATGTAATACGAAAAAAGAATACTGCCAGAAAGCTAATGATGTCAATTTTTTATTTACTAATATGATTATTTCTAATGACTACCCCTGTTGACATTTAGTTATCCGGGTTATATTCTGATATTCCAGCGTCCTTTCCAAGACTAACCGGATGAAAGACATGAAGAATAAAATACTATCTGACGTTTCTTTCACGTTTGCTGAAAATATGCAATACTGGATATAATATTATCGCAAGTGATAGTAAGGTAGGTATGGGAAAATGGCTAAATACAGAATCGGAGTGCTTACCGGCGGCGGTGACTGTGCCGGTTTGAACTCCGCGGTAAAGTGGATAGTGAAAACCGCACTGGATACCAGGCTTGAAAAAGAAAGAGGTATTCAATACGAGGTCCTTGGTATACGTGAAGGTTGGAAAGGTCTCGTTCTTCCACCGCCGGATTCTCTCGATGAGTCACAGCACGTGTGCTGCCTGACCGAAGATATAGTCAGGACATGGGACAGGCACGGAGGAACTAACCTGGGTTCTTCAAGAACTAATCCCTACAATCCCAATGACTACCGTGTCGAAGAAGTAAAAAAACATCTTGAAAAACTCGAACTCAACGCTCTGATCGCGATCGGCGGAGATGATACTCTTGGAGTTGGCGGTCAACTGGCGGCAGATGGAGTGAATGTCATCGGTATTCCCAAGACCATAGATAGAGATATAGTGCTGACGGATTATACGCTTGGATACGAAACTGCTTTAAATGTGATCACTGAGGAAGTGGATAGATTAAGAACGTACGCTGGTTCTCACCAGGTTGTTTTCGTTATAGAAACAATGGGAAGGCACGCAGGCTGGCTTGCCCTGGAAGGTGGTGAAGCTTCCGGAGCATTTTTAATACTTATTCCCGAGTATGACTTCTCAATGGAAAAGGTGAATGAACTGGTACTTCAGGGAGTGAAAGAGGGTAACCGGTACAATATCATCGTGGTTGCAGAAGGTGCCAGTCCGGCAGGGCAATCTACTTTCACCAGGAAAGAGGAAACTGATGAATTCGGTCATATATTTCTCGGCGGTATCGGAAATTATGTTGCCCAGGAGATAGAAAAAGGCACCAGATTGATGACCAGGAGTATGGCTCTCGGATATCTCCAGCGCGGTGGCGCTCCCTGCGCTTTCGATAGGAGAATGGGAAGATACTTCGGGATAGCGGCCGTAGACCTGATTATCCAGGAAAACTATGGAAGAATGGTAAGTTACCAGAACGGGCAGATCACGTCTGTCCCAATAGTCGATATCGTCGGCAAGACACAGACGGTCGATGTTAACACCCTTTATGATACGGAAAGATTTAACGGTCGCCGAACGATCCTTAACCTTCCCGGGTAACTCTCCCACTCTATATAATACGCTGTACAGAACTCTACATAGGAGATTGACTATGACGATTAACAGAATTGATGAAATGATAGAAAAAGCGGTTTTCGGCCCAGGTGTTGAAGAGAAAGAATCTGCCCGGAAAGAGATCCGTGACCTGGCTACCTCTCAAGGAATATATCTCGCCAGTATCCAGGGACTTTACGAAGCTGCAGCCAGGGGTGAATACAGTAATAAAACTGTTCCGGCTATCAATATTCGTGGCATTACGTACCAAGTTGCCCGAACGATTTTTAAAACCGCTCAAAAACTTAAAGCAGGTGCTTTCATATTCGAGATAGCCCGTACCGAGATGGTTTACACTGACCAGTCTGCTCAGGAATACGTGGTCAGTATCCTGGCAGCCGCAATTAAGGAAGGATACACCGGCCCTGTTTTCGTACAGGGTGATCACTTCCAGTTCAATAAGAAGAATTACGATGCCGGTGCCGATGACGAAGTGAATACTCTGAAGAATGCAACCAGAGATGCCATCAACGCCGGTTTCCTGAATATAGATATCGATTCCTCGACTCTTGTCGTACTCGCTCGATCTAGTCTTGACGAGCAGCAGAAGGACAATTACACAGTCGCCGCCGATATGACAAAATACATCCGTGGGATGCAACCGGACGGAGTAACAATATCGGTCGGCGGAGAAATCGGCGAGGTAGGTAAAACAAACACCACGGTCGAGGAACTCCGGGCATATATGGATGGGTATAATAAACTGGTCGGAAAAGATATTAAAGGAATTTCCAAGATAAGCGTCCAGACAGGAACAACACACGGCGGCCTCGTCTTACCCGACGGCTCGATCGCCGATGTGAACCTCGATTTCAATACTATAAAAGAACTGGGGAAGGTTGCCCGTGAGGAATATGGCGTTGGGGGCATTGTACAGCATGGAGCATCGACACTCCCCGATGATATGTTCGATCTGTTTCCGGAAGCCAACACTCTGGAGGTTCACCTTGCTACCGGCTATCAGAACACGACATACGACAGTGCTTATTTCCCTGAAGACCTGTTAAGCAAGATGCATACTTATATTACCGAACGATACGGTGATGAAAAGAAAGATAAGGACACACAGGAACAGTTCATCTACAAGACCAGGAAGAAGGGGTGGGGTGGAATCAAGGAAGAAACCTGGCACCTTCCGGAAGAAAATATGGCGGGAATCATGCAGGAACTTGAAGCCCAGTTCACCATGGTATTCAAGAGTCTGAACGCCGTCGACACAGTCAACCTGGTAAATAAATTCATCTCCAAACCCTAGATACTAACCTGACTTTTGACTCTTTCATAAAGACTCCTAAACCATAAGGAGTCTTTATTTTTTCCAGGCAATAAACACCAACAGTAAATAATATATTTCCAATATATTTTTTTTATTAACCTTTAGATATATAATGGAAAATTGAGTATGTAAAAAGCAGCAGAGTATGTTCAGATTCCTCCGACCGAAACCAACTCTCACCGAAGATGAAATTAAATCAGGCTTACGCTGGGTCACTATTGAAGGTGCCGTATCGATGGGTTTCTTCAGTATTACCACCAGCGGAATTCTTGTTGCTTACGCACTGGCCTTAGGGGCTGAGAACTTCCATATAGGTATACTCGCCGCGATTCCATTTATCATGCAGATTATCCAGATTCCCGCTATCTTGCTCATCGAAACGGTAAGACGGCGAAAAATGATCTCTGTCCTTTCATGGTTTTTTGCCCAGTTATGCTGGTTCCCGATCGCGCTTATTCCCTTTTTCCTGCCGATACCCGGAAAGGCAGCTATTTCTCTGGTTATCGGGATAATGGCTTTCAGGGGTATTATGAGTGCTATCTGCAATGCATCGTGGAACAGCTGGCAGCGTGACCTGATACCTCAAAATATACTCGGTAGATTCTTTTCCAGGCGTATGGCGTATGCAACCGCTTTTGCCGCGGTATTCAGTGTTGGTTCCGCTATATTCATAGATTACTGGAGGAATTTTTCCTTACCGGAGGACTCCGCTTTCGGCTACACCTATGCGATATTATTCGGAGCCTTGTTCCTTGGACTCGGTAGTGTGTTATTTATGTCCCTGATTCCCGAACCTCTCATGCAACCGGTGACAGGACCCCAACCGTCTCTCAGAGAGAGGTTATCGGCACCTCTCCGCGACTCAAATTTCAGACGGCTGTTACGATTTTTGTTCTACTGGAGTTTTGCATCCAATCTGGCGATACCATTTTTCGCAGCTCATATGCTTCAGACACTGGGAATGCCAGTTGTCTGGGTAATCGGTCTCAGCATCTTAAGCCAGATATTCAATATACTGTTTCTGCGTGTATGGGGCCCATTAGCTGACCGGTTCAGCAACAAGGTCGTCCTTTCAATAGGCATTTCTCTCTACATTCTGGTGATAGGCGGATGGATATTTGTCACCTTACCTGACAAGTACTTCTTTACCGTACCCTTGCTTATAATCCTGCATATATTCGCCGGTGTTGCCAGTGCCGCGGTTTCATTTACCGTGGGTACCATAGGCTTAAAACTGTCTCCTAGGGGTGAAGCGACATCCTATCTCGCTACCGCGTCGCTTGCTACCAATATAGGCGCCGGTTTAGGTCCGATAGCAGGTGGTTTTCTGGCTGATTTCTTCGCAACCCGGCAGTTGAACCTTACTTTTACCTGGATCGATCCTGCCAGTACTATCAATCTGCCATTTGTCAGCATAATCGGTCGTGATTTTCTTTTCGGTATAGCTTTTCTCCTGGGAATATTAACCCTTGGTATGCTTGCCACAATCCGCGAAGAAGGTGATGTCGGAAGAGAAGTGATCCTGGAATCGTTGTACGAGCCTATAAAAGATATATCACGGCCTATGAGTACCGTACCCGGTTTCACTTTCCTGGCAAATTTTCCATTCGGATTTTTCAAACGCGTACCGCCCGGTCTCGATGTCGCCCTTGGAGTTACGATTTACCAGATAGCCGAAATGGCTAAGGCTACAGCCTTAGCGGCTACCCGTGGACGCAGTATCACGCAGAGAATGGCTTCGGACCTTGGAAAAAATATCACGCGTTACGGGCGTTCACGCAGGAAGATCAGGGAACATGGTATGGAAATCGTCCAGCACACGGTTCGCGGCGCAATGCATGTTGTCGATGAAAAACCGGTAAATATGGATAAATTGATAGAACAGGTCGTTGAAGGCGTCATCACCGCTTCGAGTCAAGTCGGGATGGATTCCCGTGATTCGCTTATGGGAGCCAGCCAGGGAGTCGTACAGGGGGCGGTGGAAACCGGAGCAGACGTAACCGAGGCGGTTAAGATAACTCTTAAAACAGTAAAGAAAGCATCTGAAGAAATCGGCTTGTCCGAAGAAGAAGCGGCTTCTCTGGTTGGAGAGGGGGTCATCCTGGCCGCCGAAACTCTTGGTTCCGAGGTAGTAGCGGAGGTGGTCGAAGCGGTACCGGAGGAAAATTTACCGATGGCACCCGATGATGCAGACGAAAAGTCTTAGCAAGCCCGATTCTTAGAGTCATAGTTACCCGCTACTTATAATCCATCATCTCCTGAAAGCACTTTCTAAATATGACAATAGTCATATCCGCAACTCAGTCACGAGCGTATAATTGCCATACGGATAGAGAAGGCATATCATATATTCCCCGAATACTCTTTTCATGGAGGTTGCCAGATGACTGAAATAGTGGTTGACTGCACTGGTGAAACTTGCCCGGTACCTCTGGTTGAGACGCGTAAAGCCCTGCGAAAAGCCGCTGACGGTGATATTATAGAGATTATTGGGACACACCCCGCTTCAAAGAAAGAAATCCCCATGGCGGTAAAAGCTCTGGGTTTCAAACTCCTAAACGTTGAAGAAACGGGTAATACGTGGAAAATCAGGATCCAGAAGGAGAAGGAGGGCTAAAATGGCTGAGCAGCAGGATAAAGCCACGATTATCGTTCACAGCGGCGACATGGATAAGCTTTACAGCGCTCTCATCGTTGGAAACGGCGCCCTGGCTATGGGTATGGAGGTGTCTCTCTTTTTTACCTTCTGGGGACTCCAGCGACTGAAAAAAGGCGGCCTGGAGAAAGGCTCGCTTTCAAAAATGCACATGCTGGGCCTGGGAAAACTAATGGTGAAGATGAAAATGAAAAAGCAGAACGTAGCTTCTCTTGAAAGAATGATGCAGGATTTCAAGGAACTTGGCGGGAAGATAATGGCCTGCGATATGACAATGGATATTATGGGTATTAAACCGGAAGACCTTCGTCAGGACCTGATAGGGGATTATTGCGGAGTGGGGACGTACCTGGATGAAGCGAGAGATTCGAAAATTACCCTCTTTATCTAGACAGGAGGGAAATAATGCTTAATGAAAATCAGGTATACATGGACAACTCGGCGGCGACCCGGCTGGATGAAAAAGTACTGGATGCGATGAAGCCATACTTTTTCAAGCAGTACGCGGTAGCGACATCGGAGTTCGCCTATTCACAGGGAATAGAGGTCAGCGAAGCTCTCGAAGGAGCAAGGACCGTCCTGAGTGGTAAGTTGGGCGGTAACCCTGAAGAATTCATATTTACGTCCGGCAGTACCGAATCATCCAATATTGCCCTGAAAGGAATGGCGTTGGCCGCTAAAAAGGGCAAGCACCTTGTAATATCAAAAATCGAAGACTTCCCGGTGCTGAACAGCGCCAAAGCCCTGGAAAAACAGGGATTTACAGTCACTTACCTTGACGTTGATGGAGATGGGTTCATAAACCTCGACAATCTGAAGAAAGCCATTACAGATGAAACATTCCTGGTGTCTATACAACACGCCAACCAGGAGATCGGAACGATTCAGGACATAGAAGCAATCGGGAAAATCTGTAAGGAAAAGGGAGTACCGTTTCATACCGACGCTACCCATACCTTCGGCAGAATTCCTATCGACGTGAAGCAAATACCGGTAGACCTGATAACAGTAGCCGCACATACGATTCACGGACCAAACGGAATTGGTGGATTGTATGTCCGTAAAGGCACGAAGTTGGGCAAGTGGATGGACGGCGGATTCCAGGAATTCGACCTTCGTGCCGGACTGGAGAATATTCCGGGAGCCATCGGCTTCGCCAGAGCAATAGAATTGATAACCGACGAAGAAACGGAAAAACTGCGGGAGATGCGCGATCACATCATCGACCGGATTCTTACCGAAATACCGGACGTTACCCTGAACGGTCATAGAGAAAAACGACTTCCACAGAACGCAAACATCTCCTTCCACTACATCGAAGGTGAATCGATCACCCTGCACCTTGATATGCACGGTTATGCCGTTAGCACCGGTTCGGCCTGTTTCAGCCGCTCTCTGGAAGGGAGTCACGTAATCTTTGGCATCGGCGGCGATCACGAGAGAGCACACGGCTCAATCCGGTTCACATTCGGAAGATATAACACCATGGATGAAGTAGACGGTATTGTGGACAGGCTGGCTGAAATAGTCGACGAATTAAGAAGTATCAGCCCGCTTGCTCCTGAAAAGGACTAAAAGGAGGAAAAGCAATGAAATCACCATACAGTGAAACAGTTCTAGAACATTTTCGCCATCCCCATAACGTGGGAAAACTCGAGGATGCCGACGGCAAAGCCCAGGAAGGCAGTCCCGCCTGCGGCGATATGGTAGCAGTATATATAGACGTCGATGAAAAAACCAAAGTAATCGAAGACATCAAGTTCGAGTCATACGGATGTGCCTCGAATATTGCCACAGGTTCGATTATTACCGACCTGGCAAAGGGAAAGACCATCGACGAAGCGAAGAAAATAACCTGGAAAGACGCCGCAGATGCGCTTGGTGGGCTGCCAAAGATAAAAGTCCACTGCTCTGTACTGGCTATCGAAGGATTAAAGTCAGCGATAGAGAACTATGAAGAGCGTCACGGCCTGGTCAAGGACAGGAAACCGACCAATATGGAGACTGTCCGCACCCGCCTGAAGAAGGTAATGAATCCGATGGCGGGACTGGACCTGGTAAAGACCGAACTCGTCGAAGGAATTAAGGTTAAAGACGGAGTCGTTACAGTCTCAATCTCGCTTCCGCCCGACCACCAGTTCGCTCCGGCGATCAAGGAAGAGGTCATAGAAAAGATAGAACCGCTGTGGGATGTAAACGAGGTTATCGTAGAGTTTACCGAGTAAAACATAAGATATCCACTAAAGATTTTATAGTCCTTCTCACTCTCCCTTTTTCAAAGGGAGAAATCTTCCACTATACAACGGCGAAGAATCTATATGACTGAAAAGACAGCATCTAAAAAAGAAAAAGCGAATATCATCGTCACCGGAATTACCTGTACCAACTGCGCCGCTACCATAGAGAAAGGTTTGACCGAAACCCCCGGCGTTGAAAAAGCAAATGTGAGTTTTGCCTCCGAAAAGGCTTCTGTGGAATACGATCCTGACAAGATCGACCTGAAAACACTCAATAAGACCATCTCGGAACTCGGGTATGGTATAGCTACAAAAAAATCCGTGTTCCCCGTAAGCGGTATGACCTGCGCAGCCTGTGTTGCAAGGGTTGAAGAAGCATTATCAAGCGTGCCCGGGGTTGTCTCTGCCAGTGTAAACCTGGCCTCGGAAAAAGCAACGGTAGAATATACTGAAGGGACGAGTATAGCCGACCTCAAGGCAGCAGTGCACGATGCCGGCTACGAGCTGGGTTCGGAAGCCGAAACTCTTGAAGATGTTACCGCAGCATCACAGCGTGAGTTGCGGGGCGTCAGGAATAAGTTCATTATTGCCGTCGTATTAGCGGCGGCTATCATGCTGCTGATGTGGCTGCCGGATTTCACAGGGAAAAAATACCTGCTGTGGGCGCTGGCAACACCGGTACAGTTCTGGGCAGGACTGCGTTTCTATCGAGGAGCCTGGGGAGCGCTGAAACACCGGACAGCCGATATGAACACGCTGGTAGCCGTTGGTACTTCAGCGGCGTATTTCTATAGTGTGGTAGCCGTACTGTTTCCCACGATATTTTCCGGTACCGGTGTGGAAGCAGCATTATATTTCGATACTTCGGCGATGATTATCGCCCTGATACTTCTCGGCCGTTTCCTGGAGACCAGAGCACGCGGCCAGACATCGGAAGCTATTAAAAAACTGATAGGATTGAATCCTAAAACAGCCCTGGTCGTTCGCAACGACGAAGAGCAGGAAATTCCGGTTGATGAAGTCCTGGTGGGTGATGTCATAGTAGTCCGTCCCGGCGAACGGGTGCCGGTGGATGGAGTCATCCGGGAAGGGCATTCCAGTATCGACGAATCGATGATCACCGGAGAGAGTATCCCTGTGGAAAAGAACGTCGGAGACGAGGTTATCGGCGCTTCAATCAACAAGACCGGCAGTTTCAGGTTTGAAGCGACCCGGGTCGGTAAGGATACCACCCTTGCCCGTATCGTTAGAATGGTCGAGGAAGCCCAGGGAAGCAAGGCGCCTATCCAGCGGCTGGCGGATATCATCGCCAGTTATTTCGTGCCTATCGTGATAAGTATATCGATTATCACTTTTATAGTCTGGTATTTCGCCGGACCTTCACCGGCTCTGACCTACGCTTTGCTTAACTTCGTGGCAGTGCTGATCATCGCCTGCCCCTGTGCCATGGGACTGGCAACACCCACTGCAATAATCGTTGGGACAGGCAAAGGAGCCGAACACGGCATACTCATTCGCAGCGCCGAAACGCTTGAGAAATCACACAAGATAAACACGGTGATGCTGGATAAAACCGGTACGCTGACACGCGGTGAACCAATGGTGACCGATGTCATTCCCGAATTATCAAGAGAGAATATCTTAAAACTTGCCGCTGCCGCCGAGTATGGTTCGGAACACCCCCTCGGAGACGCAATAATAAGAGCGGCGACCATGGAAGGACTCGAGATGCCCTCAGCTTCCGGTTTTAACGCCATTCCCGGACAGGGGGTGGAAGTGGTTATCGATAATAAAAATATTGTCCTGGGTAATCTCAGGTTGATCAATGAAAAGAACCTGTCACTTAACGGACTTGATGAAGAAGCGGAACGACTCCGTAATGAGGGCAAGACCGTGATGTACCTGGGAACCGACGGAAAGGTCGAGGGTATTATCGCCCTTGCCGATACATTAAAGCCGGATGCCGCCGCCTCGGTGAAAGCTCTTCAGGATATGGGTGCCGAGGTTGTGATGGTAACGGGAGACAATTCGCGGACAGCCGAAGCTATCGCACATGAAGCGGGGATTACTCGTGTCCTGGCTGAGGTACTGCCGGAGAACAAGGCGGAGGAAGTGAAGAAGCTTCAGGAGCAGGGTAGGGTGGTAGCGATGGTCGGCGATGGAATTAACGACGCCCCGGCGCTTGCCCAGGCGGATGTAGGAATAGCCATCGGCACCGGTACTGACGTAGCGATGGAGACAGGCGATATCACCCTGATAAGCGGCGATCTTGGGGGAATAGCTACGGCAATCTCGTTGAGTAAACGTACCGTCAGGACGATAAAGCAGAACCTGTTCTGGGCCTTCGCCTATAATACAGTATTAATTCCCATCGCCGCGGGAGTCCTGTATTTCGCCTTTCGTAATAGCGGCGTACCGTCCGGACTGCACTTCATATTCGGCGATTACGGTTTCCTGAACCCGATCCTGGCAGCGGCGGCGATGGCGGCCAGTTCGATCACGGTGGTAACGAACTCACTCCGGCTCAAGAGATACAGGCCGGTAAAAATAGAATCAAACAGTGGAGGTAACACAATGGCAACACATATCGACCCGGTATGTAAGATGACGGTGGAAGAAAGCACAGCCGCAGCAATTTCGGAATACAAGGGAAAGAAATACTACTTCTGCGCCAAAGGCTGCAAGATAGCCTTCGACAAGGAACCGGAGAAGTATTTAGCTTCATGAAGAGTTAGATACAATCGATTCTATCGCGAAAGAGGGAGTGATTAAATCACTCCCTCTTATTTTTCATATTATCTAGTTCAAAGTTTAGGGTTTTTCCTCAATGGTAACGTTTAGAGACATAAGTGTTTCGTAACGCATGATTTCAATTGACACGGTGTCACCAATATTATAGAACTCCGTTACGAAGCAGTAAAATTCATCACTGTCACGGATTTCCATATCACCTAATCTCACTATAATATCATCAACCATGATACCGGCATTCCTGGCAGAGCCACTTACCTCGACTACCTTCGCACCGGAAGTCACCACATTATTACTGTTGTATATGTCGGCTGGAGATATATCTTCAACAGTGATACCAGTCCAGGGGTATGGGTAAGATGGAGATGAGACACCGAGTACTATGGGTACATCAGGATCTGGGGTTTCACTGGATTCTGCAATTTTCATTAGCTGGTTTGATGTTACCGCTAGACCTAAACCATCTCCCAGCAATGGATTAATTCTCGCAACGACCAATCCAATCACATGGCCCTCTGAGTTAAAGAGAGGACTCCCTGAATTTCCAAAGTTTACCGGCGCATCAAACTGCAGCAAGTTAGTTACAAAATCTCCGTCAATTGTCGCGCAACGGTTTATCTGGCTGATGATTCCGGTGGTCATCGTTTGTTTGAATCCCATCCTGTATGTTTCATCGTCACCGGGGCTACCCAGAACAAAGACAGGATCACCGGGTTTGACTTCGTCTGAATCTACCAAAGAGGTTGGAGAAACTTTTAACAATTCAGATGAAGCTACATATCCAATTGGAGTAATTCTGCCAAGGAGAGCTATATCCAATTCTTCGGAGCAGTAACGAATCGAAGCTTTCCAGGTCCGTCCGTCATGGTAAGTCATATATACGTCAGTTAAACCTTCGACAACGTGATATGCAGTCCACACTCGATGGACAGTAGCAGGACTATTTTTTTGAGAATGACTCGTGACAAATCCGGAGCCAAGAAGTGACCGGCCATCCGATATTATCACGATTGATTCCTTGACTTGATCATAGAGTAATTTAGATCTGAGGACAGAGTCGTCAATAATATTTCTAGTTATATCTGCTTTTGTATCAAGACTGGATAATTTAGCAATATTCTCATCAATATTCTCTTCGACTGTTTGCAGCAAGTCTTCTGTCGAGGTAATATATTCGTTCAAGTAAGATCCTGTATCCTCAACGGCCGTATTTACTAAACTTATCTCATTAGCAAACTCGCTTCTTGTGTCATCCAGTTTGCTTTCCAATTTACTCGACGTGTTCGTCATATCCAGTTCCAGGTCGTTGATATGCCTGTTAAGGTTAACGATAAAGAAACCACCAGTCGCAGCAGTGATTATAAGCACAGCAGTAACGGTAATAAGAAGTGTTTTCATGTGTCTCCTCCTCGGATTGTATCCAGTGTGAATAATTATTCGGGATATTTATTCTGGATGTCAATACACCTGATACAAGGGATTCGGAAATAGCTGGAAAATAACAAAAATGGTAATTATATAAGGAGTGCGGAAATGACAGAAGGGAAGATAGCCTGGTAGGGTGGGTCAAGTGAAGCGTAACCCACCGATAAAAATTGGTGGGTTACGTCCTGACTTCGTCGGACTAACCCACCCTACATCATGTTACACCCGAGTACTGTAACCAACGTCTCCGGTCTATACCAACAATACCATCCCGTGCTTGACACGGGATCCAGAAAAATCTCGTTCTGGTAGATATTTACCCCACCAGTCTCTGTAAATACCGGTGTGCCTGGAGGGCGGCTTTAGCGCCTTCTCCGGCGGCGATTATTATCTGTTTCTCCGGCACATTGGTGACATCGCCGGCAGCATAAAGGGCAGGGATGTTCGTTTCACATGCCTGATTTACCATTACTTCATCACGCTCATTCAGGTCGACCAGCCCTTTCACCGATTCCGAGTTTGGTTCCAGCCCTATCTCGATAAATATACCGGTCACGTCCAGCTTCTTTTCCTCGCTCTTTTTAAGTTCCTTAATAGTCATTCCTGTGATGAAGTCATCGCCTTCGATACTCAGCGTCTCGTATTCAAGGTACTTCTCGAGGTTATCCGCGGCCTTCAGTTTATCGATAAGCACAGGGTCACCGGTTAGCTGTGTCAGGGAAACAAGATCGACGTGTTCGGCTATCTTCACCATATCCAGGGCTGCTTCCAGCGCAGAATTTCCTCCGCCCACCACGGCAACTCTCCGCCCGGCGAAGATAGGGCCGTCGCAGATAGAACAGTAGGTAACACCTTTTCCGGTATACTCCATTTCACCGGGAACGTTCAGCCTCCGGGGCCGCTTGCCGGTAGCTACGATAAGCGTCTTCGACTGGAATTTCTCGCCTTCTTCGGTAGTTACTTCGAAACTGTTGTCGATCTTCGATACGCTGGAAACGTTGACACCGATCTTCTGTTCGAGGGGATACTGGCTGACCTGTGATTCGAATTTGTTGATAAGTTCGGGACCTTCGATAAACTGGTAGCCAAGGTAGTTCTCTATCCCCATCGTCCAGTTGACCTGTCCGCCGATGTCAGTGCTGATCAGTAATGCGTTGAGTTTCTTCCGTGCTGCATAAACAGTGGCGGCGAGTCCTGCCGAACCCGCCCCCAATATTATTAATTCGTACATTATATGTCTCCTGTCTCAGTGATTTACAGGAAACAGGCCGTAATTGCTTATGCCAGGAGTTTTTCCAGTTCGGCCTGGTTGAAGCCAACGATGATGTCATCATCGACCATTACTACGGGAACACCCATCTGCTTGGATTTCTCTACCATTTCCCGTGCCTTGTCCTTGTCCTCGGCAACGTTGTACTCAGTAAAAGTCACTTTTTTCTGTGAAAGATACTCTTTCACTCTCGTGCACCAGGGTCAAGTCGGGGTTGAATATACCACTACGTTCTTCTCCGCCATTCTCACACCTCCGTGTATTATAACGATATATATAATCAGTATACTATATTACTCGAAGCCCTGTCGCATAAGAAGTACTTATGGATCTAACCACCATTTCTTATCATAATCAGGTTTTCCATACCTCATCAGGTCATCCATCTTCACAAAGAAGCTGTTCATAAACGGGGTGTGGTCTATCATCCACCTGACAAGATCGTGCGTCCAGCCGTCCACCTTGTTCCAGGGGCAGACCTTGATACACTTCCCGCAGGAAACACCCTTGGGATTGGAAAAGCGGTACTTCATGCAGGTCTCGCTGTTGAACTCCCATCTCTCGTAGCCATTGATCATTTTCTTTTCGCCCTTATCGATCGACCGGGACGGGCACTCATCGGCACACTTCATACACTTGTCACAGAAATTCTGCAGACCGAAGTCCACCGGCTTATCCGGCTCGAGCGGCAGGTCGGTGGTCACGACTGAAGCCTTGTATCTCAGTCCCAGGAACGGATTCAATACGATATTCGCCCGGCTTAGTTCGCCGATCCCAGACAACAACAGCAGCGGAGGAACAATTACCTCATACCCCCTGATAGAGTGAAGTTTGGCGGGATAGCCAAGCGACCTTATATAGGACGCTACAATACCACCAATGTATCCGCACATCGCGTAACCGCGGCCGCTCTGTGATGCCGATATCCAGTCGTTGCCATCAGCGGCTTCCATTGTATCCAGGCCCTGGTCGACCACGATGCAGATGGCATATTTGTGGTTACACTCGATCGGCTCTCCACGCATATCGTGACTGTACACTGCCCATTGCGGGAGTTCACAGATACCCACGACATCGGCGCCAACGAAATAAGCGGCGCTCTTGATATGGCGACTCAGTATATGCGGATCATCCGGAAGGTTCACCTTTTCCGAAGCTGGTTCAGTATCAGACAAATTCGCAGCCATACCGAGAGCAGACATCAATGTCATGGATAGAGAAGTGGGAGCACCATGTATCGTCGAACCTGCAACGGGAGGTGCTCCGGATCTCTCACGCCTGGCACGGGCGAAAGCCATTTCTCTTTCATCGAACCGCTCGATGGAATCCGTGATTCGGGTGGTCGGTGTATCTACCTTCTTCAGTTTTTCCATCGGGTAGGGGCCAAGCTGGGAAGCTCCGGTTAATAGTTGCGAATAGTCGTTACTCATACACAGCTCCTTACAGGCAGCAGATTTGAATATGGAAATAATACACGGCGGGAAATATCCGCCGTGAAAAAGGCTTATTATGTGGTATGACCGCCGGGCAGATGCTGGTCCCGGCTGTGCCTCATAAACCACATACTCCTGGGTGTCCCGGACATGGAGGTACGCCACTCCAGCATTTCCTGCCTTAACTGGTCATAGTCCTTTTTTACCGTCTCTAATAACCTTATGTTTTCAAGAGCTATCGCTCCAAGGTTGGCTACTGCCTGGACAAAATAAATTTCATCCTCGGTAAATTCATGCTTCTCCGCCGTGTATACTCTGACAACCCCGATTATTTCGCCCCTTAATTTCATCGGAACCGATAATATGGAGGTGATCCCTTCACCTTCCTTCAGTTCGGGAAATTGTACCCGGCTGTCGTTCTTGGAGTCCAGGATAGTGACGACTTTACCCAGCAGTGCATCGGATATGCTTTTTTGCGCAAGGAGAGGACCTTTTCCCACGTAATCTTCGCTGAGACCGTATGTTCCGGTATGGAGTAATGTTTTTTTATCGGACGATAGGAGGATGAGAGAGCAGCCCTTCACATTCAGCGCCTCGGTTACGTCCTCCGGGATCGACTGCAGCACGCCTTCAGGCTCGCGTTCCGTGTTCAGGTCTTCCGCTACCGAATACAGGGCTTTCAGGTAATTTATCTCTTTACCAGCCATTGTCCAATCTCCCTTCGTCTGATACTCTTATGGATTTTAGCACTGACGGGTGCTTAAGGTAAATGCTTACGTAATACCAAGCAGCCGGGCGGCGTTTCCGCCCAGCATATCATCGATATCTTTCTCAGGCAGGTCGAGTTTTCGAATTTCTTCAATATACCGCGCCGCTCCGGCGGGATTCCCGTCATAGTTGAACGGCCAGTCGGTACCGAACATCAACTTCTGCGGGCTGATATTGGTAAGGGCGCTATTAACCGCAGCCATGCCTATCTCCCTGCCTGCCATGTTAAAGTACAGCTTATCGAAATACTCCCGCCAGGGCCTGCTTATCAGCGGTTCGCCCTGGTAAAGACTGGGACAGCCCGGTCCGACATATCCCATATACGCATCCAGTCGCTCCAGAACGGCCGAAACACCGCCGCCGAAGTGGTTCATTATCATTACCAGGTCCGGAAAGTCCTCAAGCACTCCCCCCAGGCACACCTTCAGCGTAGCCGAACACATATCGAGTTCGCGCGCCATCACGTAATACAGGGCATAGGATGCATGCAGGGAATCCAGTCCGGGCGGCTCAAGGGTAACATGCACATCGACCGGGATCCCCAGTTCGGTAACTTTCTTATAAAACGGCCACATCTCGCGGGAGTCCAGTGCCTGACCGTCATTCCAGGTCCAGATATGTACTCCCTTAAGACCCAGTTCCTTCACTGCCCGTTCGAGCTCATCAAATGCAGGTTTACCGCCAAGGGGAGGAACCGTGGCAAATCCGGCGAAACGGTTTGGATGATCGTTTACCAGGCCGGCACAGAAATCATTCCACCTGCAGCACTGGTCGAGAGTGGTGATAGGATTGGTTGTCAGCAGGGCAATATCGATTCCGGCGGCATCCATGAACTCAAGGTGAGATTCGGCGCGTCCTGCTTCTTCGAACGACTTTATCTTCATCTTGCCGTCGGTATCCCAGTATCGCTCGCAGACCTTGCCGGATTCGCTTTCTCCCTTCTCAAGCTTATTAAGCGTCGCCAGGTGATGTTCCATATCGATTATCATGTAAATTTCTCCGTTAAATAATGCTGGCAGTGTAGCATGTAGTCTCCATATCGTCAATTGACATTGGGCATATTACTTATTAAAGTGTAGATTAGTGCTCTACAGACAGGAGACATAGTATGGAAAACGCTGATTTATACTGGAACCCGATACTGGAAACGCTTCCTCAGGACAAACTGAGAGAACTGCACCTGAAAAAATTCCGGAAAATCCTGACATGGGCGTATGACAACTCGCCCTTTTACCATGAACTCTATAAAAATGCCGGCCTGGAACCCGGTGATATTAAAACATACGACGATATTCAAAAAGTACCCAAGATGGAAAAGTCACTTCTCAGGGATGCACAGAACTGTGATCCTTTCCCTTATGGAAAAATTCTCTCGGTACCGCTGGAGGATGTCACCGTGTACCATCAGACCAGCGGGACAACCGGCCAGCCTGTATTTCAGCCCGATACCTGGCAGGACTGGGACTGGTGTGCGGAAACCTGGGCTTATATCCTGTACGCCCAGGGGTACCGTAAGACCGACAGGGTGTTCATACCGTTCGGGTATCATACGGCCATCGCCTACTGGATGGGACACTACGGGGCCGAGAAGCTGGGATGCGAGGTTGTCCCCGGTGGCGTCCTGAACACCGAAGCGCGAATTCTCAAGATACAGGAGCTGAAAGCCACGGCGTTGATGGCCACTCCGACCTATGTCCTCGGTATGGCTGACACCGCCAGGACAAAACTGGGTATCGATCCGGCAAAGGACCTGAATATTAAGAAGATAACCGTTGCCGGTGAACCGGGTGGCAGTATACCAACAACCAAGAAACGGATGGAAGAAGCCTGGGGATGCAAAGTCTACGACCACGTCGGCGCTACCGAATTCGGCGCCTGGAGTTATGAATGTACCTGTCAAAAAGGTCTTCATGTTAACGAAGGCCTGTTCCTGGTCGAGATAGAAGATATCGATACCGGCGAGTTGATCACCGAACCGGGCCGGAGAGGGAAAATGATAATCTCCACCTTCGACCGGTATGCCCAGCCGTGTATCAGGTTCGACTCGAAGGATATCATCGAGTGGAGTCCCGACGTCTGCGAATGCGGTCGCACCTTCAGGTTGATAAAAGGGGGAGTTGTCGGCAGGGTCGATGATATAACCAAGGTAAAAGGAGTATTGCTGGCTCCTACATCGATCGAGGAGGTTGTGAGAAGCATTCCCCAGCTCGGTGATGAATACGAAGTGATCGTCGCCAAGAAAGGTGACCTTGATGATATTTCACTGAGACTTGAGTTGATACCGGGGCAGGAAGGCAACGAGGAAAGTGTCAGGAAAACGCTTGTCGACCAGCTCAGGATAAAGACCGGACTCGGTTACAACCTTGAATTTCACGAGTACGGCTCGCTGCCGCGATACGACCTGAAGGCAAAGAGGTTTAAAGACCTGCGAAAGGACGCGCACTAAGAGAAAGAATGCTGCTTTTACAAGGAGTACTTAGAAGTGACTGCTGATGTAAATACTGTCAAAGAAATGGCCGGGAAAATCGCCCTTATCAGGAAAGAAGCCCTGGAACTGAAGGCGATGTCCGGCGGAAACCCGTCCGTGGACAAAAATATCGACCGTATCCTGTCCAGCATCAAGATGCTCGAGATCAACGTGACTGACGTAGCGGAGATCCTCTAAGCAACACAAACCCAACTCCTGTTTACCTATCGCAACCTTGTAATTATAGGGCTGAAAGTCCGCCTCAGGTGGATCATTTCGAGACTCGGCGTCAATCCGCCTAAGATCCGCCTCAAGCGGATGGCAATCTCTATAAATCACCCCCTTGACATAGAACAAAAGTTCTTGTATTATATCTGAAACTATTTTCACAGTATCGACTAAATTACATAATTGCGTTGTTAGCATTGATTTAGTATGTTATCATTAGGTTAAGACGAATATGACCACAGAAAAAGGTAAAGCACTTGAGTTAGCCATAGGCCAGATCGAAAAACGGTTTGGCAAAGGCTCGATCATGAAACTGGGTGAAGCGACCATCCCACCGGTGGAGGCTATCCCCAGCGGTTCGCTATCACTGGACCTGGCTTTAGGAATAGGTGGAATGCCCAGGGGACGTATCGGCGAAGTATTCGGCCCTGAGTCCTCGGGGAAAACCACCCTGGCTCAGCACATTATTGCCGAGACACAAAAGAGAGGAGGAATAGCTGCCTATATCGATGTTGAGCATGCCCTGGATCCCAGCTACGCTCAGCGATGTGGAGTCAATGTCAATGAGCTATTGATCTCCCAGCCGGATACCGG
>JAFGCW010000029.1 GCA_016932435.1 Dehalococcoidales bacterium
GGATATGATGTATGGATAGATACGGTAGAGAAGGGTGAAGCGACTGGACCTGGAATGTCATATAATGCGGCGGTCTGGGCGGAATGTCGCGTACTTGGCTTGAAATTCCTGGACGAAGCGAAAGCAAGACTGGATAGTTCGGTAACTCCTCTCCTGGAAGACGCCATTCAGAGTTACTTTCCGGTTGTGGACAGCCTGAGTCGGGTTGTTGAACTCTTTCCCATGATGCCAACGAGTGACGGGATCGAGGAAACTGAACGTTATAGGCTGGCTCTGGAACAACTGAAAAAAGCCAGGGAAGCCGAAGAAAAGGCTCTTGACTCGCTCGAGAGGATAGTCTGGGCACTTCGAATGTTAAAGGATAATAAGTAGTATAAATATACTTACAGGATTATTATTCTGTTTATGCCTGCAAACGTAGAGATAAAAGCCCGAATTACTGACAGAGAAGCGACCAGTAAACTGGTTGAACGGATTTCTGTTTCGAAACCTGAACGTATTTACCAGGAAGATACCTTCTTTTTCTCACAGAAAGGCAGATTGAAATTACGAGTATTTGCCGATGTGTCCGGTGAACTCATATATTATAAAAGACCGGACACCTTTGAACCCGGGTTGTGCGAATATCAGCGTACTGAACTGAGTGATCCTGAGTTCGTAAGAAAGTGCTTCTCAGAAACACTTGGTATACGGGGATCGATACGAAAACAGAGGACTCTTTATAATACTGGCAGTACCCGTATTCACCTGGATAAGGTGGACAATCTGGGCGATTTCCTGGAACTGGAAGTGGTTCTTGGACCTGATGATACCCAGGAAAAAGGTAAAGAAATCATTGAGAAATTGATGTCGCAACTGGAGATAGATCCACAAGATTTGGTTTCCTGTGCATATATAGACCTGCTTTGTCCCTGCGATAGTGAGGGAAACTCAAATACGGCATTGAATAGAACGGAGTTTGCATGATTAACAGGATTCTCCCTGCTTTCATGGGCAGGAACAGGTACGATACTTCCGGTAATTTACAAAAAGTACTGAATGATTCTCTGAGTGTTTTTCTGAAAGACGCGGTAAGGGTAACGATTACCAGGCCGTCACAGGCCTATCATTTCTTCAAGATAGTTCGCTGGCAGAAACAGGCTGCGAAAACGAGGGCTAACTGGGAGGAAAAGGGAGTTCATATACCGCCGATCATTATTTACAGTATTACCAACAGGTGTAACCTTAACTGCAAAGGCTGCTTTCACTGGGCTCTGCATGAAGCTGGCGACATCGAAATGAGTGACGAGAAATTGAGAGGTACCATCGCTGAAGCGAAAGACATAGGTGTATCTATCATGGTTATCGGCGGCGGAGAACCAATGATGCGACCGGAAATAATCGATATTACCTCGGAATTCCCGGAAGTTATTTTCCTGGTTTTCACTAACGGGCTGCTGCTGGACGAGGAGAAACTGGACAGGATACAGAAGAACAGAAATTTCGTGCCTGTTATCAGCCTGGAAGGTGACCGTGCCGGGACCGATTTCCGTCGCGGAGAGGGTGTTTATGCCGGACTTGAAAAAATAATCAGGAAACTGAAAAAGCGGAACATATTCTGGAGCGTTTCACTCACTCTGACCAGGCTGAACTATGACTCGATTATGGATGAAGGATTTGTTGCGAATCTGGTCGAACAGGGATGTAAACTTATGTTCTTCGTGGAATATACACCGGTAACAGAGGGCACCGAAGACTGGCTTATCTCCGATGAACAGCGGGAAAACCTGATTGCCAGACGCGACGAATTTCGCAAGAAACATCCGGCCTTGTTTATTGCCGTTCCCGGAGATGAGGAGGAAATCGGCGGCTGCCTTTCGGCAGGCAGGGGATTTATTCATATCAATCCCCTGGGTGACGTGGAGCCATGTCCATTCGCGCCGTATTCTGATACCAACCTGCGTGACGCATCGCTGATCGAAGCACTCCAGTCTGATTTCCTGAAAGAGATTCGGGCTAACCACGACCATTTATCAGAAACAGAAGGCGGCTGCGCTCTCTGGGTCGAGAGGGAATGGGTGCAGTCGGTTTTCCAGGAAACCAAGACTAGATAGTCTAGAGGTTGTTTCTACCGAAGAATATAAGGACGCCGGCAATCGGCAATAGATACCAGTATAGAGCCGGTACCGGACCCCACCACTGCTTATGCCACCAGATTTTACCTTTACGGAAACTTTTTATACCGAAGTGAGGATTCAGCACGAACCACAGGAAGTCTTCAACTACCGCCATGCCAATGTAAAAGCCGAGAAGCAGGCATTCAAGCTGCCATGTCCATTGAGTGAAAAATACCGGCAGGTGAACTATTGCGATAATAAAAATTGTCATGTAGACATGATATCCGGTTATGGAGCGTCCACCAGCAAGTTTGACCGGCCAGCCTTTCTCTATACGCCAGCCGGGTGAATTTGCCGCCCAGCCGTCCTTACCCTCTATCTGGATTTCCCAGAGAGCGAGGATGAAGGCCATGAAGATCATAAAAGCAAGGTAACCGATTAGCATCTATGTAACTATATTCAGCTTATTATGAATAATTTTCAACTACCCAGTCTATAATTCTCCGGGCGATGCTGAGTGGCGGAGGTGTTTCAGGAAGATTATTCAGGTCAAACCAGTCGGCATTAGCGATTTCTTTTTCATCCACCGTTATCTCGCCGCTGTCATGTTCGGCGACAAAACCCATCATCAGTGAGTTCGGGAACGGCCATGGCTGGCTTTTCAGGTACCTGATATTCTTTACGTGCACGCCTACTTCTTCAAACACTTCCCGGTGTATGCATTCCTCGAGTGTCTCACCGGGTTCTACGAATCCGGCGATTATCGTATGCATGCCGCGCCCTCTGAATGCAGCGTACTGAGATAACAGTATCTGTTTGTCCTTGATAACCGCGGTTATCGTTGCCGGAGAAAGACGGGGAAAACTCATAAAGCCGCAGACAGGGCATTTTTTACCTCTCTCCCCGGGTATATATTCCGTTTCTTTTCCACACCTCCCGCAATACTGGTGGGTCTGGTCCCAGGTTACTATCTGGGTGGCTTTTCCGGCCAGCAGGTAAATATCTTCATCCAGGACGCTGTAAGCCGACATCAGGTTCATGTATTCCATGCCTTCCGGAGCTTCCGTTTCCGGTGCTAATTCAGCCGAAAAGCAGTGTTTGCCTTCGAGTACTCCCAGATATTGTGTTCGTACCGGTGATACTCCAAGTTCGTCAAGACTTTTTAAATAGGGCAGGTGAAGTCCGTCCGGTGAAATCAGCATCCTGCCGCGACCGAACGCCAGCCAGTAAGCAGGTTCGGTGAGTTCCGAATCAAGGGTAAAACCTCGTTCATAACGTTTATAGATACTTTCTTCCTGATGCATAGGCACAATCACTTTCTACATATAAATTTGGAAAGGCGCTTAAGTGGCAATTATACCATTCGAAAATACGTGGTTGCCAGTTGTTAGATGAGAGGCTGCTGTTTCCCTTCGTCTGAAGTGTCCCTGAGAAGGGGGAGTTGGACGAACGGTAGTCCCATTTGCTTTTTCAGGTCGGTAGCGTTACGCGGAGCGTAGCCCTGCCAGTGATTATTGAACTGAGCGAACATAAGATCGGTTTCTGCGGAAGCTTTTTTCATCTTTTCCGCGAGTTCATCCAGTTCTTCTTCAGAGTACAGGTGTTTGTAACGTGTTTCGTTATTACCTTTCCACCAGTTCTCACGGTTCCGACCATGAAAGCGGAAGTAGGCCATATCGGAGGTTAGGGGCACATCGGCGGCGATGGATGAGCTGAACTTGGGCTCGTCTATCTCCACCCAGCAGGTATTCGTCTCTCTCAGTAGTTCAGCGGTAGTCTTATCATCCGTCCAGCTTTTGTGTCTCAGTTCAACTGCCAGGCGATAATCATTGAAGGTATTCGTGATGGTATGGAGTATCTGCCGTCCGAAGTCATCATTCTTGAAACTGGGGGGGAACTGTGCCAGCAGCGCGCCCAGCTTATTTTGCCCTGCCAGGGGCTCGAGGCTGCGGCGGAAGAGATCGACATCATCCCGGGATATCGCAGCATCCCGACCGGTGGCTTCCTTGTACATTCTGGGATGAGTGAATTTCTGCCAGAGCTTTACCGTGAAAAGGAAATCATCGGGCGTTCGTTTCGCCCAGTTACGGACGTATTCCGGATTCGGAGGACGGTAGAAGGAACTGTTTACCTCGACGGTATTAAAGAACTGGCTGTAGTATTCCAGTTCATTTATCTTACCGGCAGGATAGAAGTAACCTTTCCAGGTACCTTCGCCTTTCGGGTAGGACCAGCCCGACGTGCCGATGTAGATACCTTTATGTTCTGCCATTTTACTGTCTCCGTACCAGTGATTATAAGACAATAGCAATCAAAATAAAACGTAGCACTAATTTCCCCCTTTAAAAAAGGGGGATTAAGGGGGATTTTAAAAATCCCTCTCACTCTCCCTTTACGAAAGGGAGAAGACCTGGATATTTTACTCTTGAGGATAAATTTATATAAAACCTCTTGACAATAGAACAATTGTTCTAATATAATCATATCACTGTCTTTATAGAGGTGCAAGGGTGAAAATTCTCTGTATCCTGCTGCCGAATTTTCCGCTGAAATGCGAGGCGGCGAGGAAGCCGGAACTGGAAAACAGCCGTGTCCTGGTACTGCACGGCGCCGGCTCAAAGAAAGTGGTGCTGGACTGCTCGCCGGAACTGAAAGGCGTGCAGAAGGATATGCCGCTGCACCAGGCGCTTGCCGTCGATGACAAAGTGGATACGGTCCAGGCGGATATCCCACTGTACTGGTCTGCCTTCAACGGCATACTGGACGAACTGGAAAATGTCATCAGTCCGATGGTCGAAGGACCGGAACTGGGTACCGTTTACCTGGATGTGAATGGACTTCAGCTTATCTATCCCGATGATGAAAGCCTTGTCGGGGCGATACGGAGAGTGCTGCCGGACTTGTTCGATACCCGGATAGGTATCGCCGACGGAAAATTCCCGGCATACCTGGCCGCCCTGAACAGTCTGCCGGACGGTTACCGGGTCCTGACGGAAGATTTGCGGTTTATGAAAGATCTCTCCTGTGATGTCCTTCCGGTACCGATGAAGAGTAAGACCATGCTGCACGAGTTCGGAATACACACGCTGGGGCAGCTTGCCGCTTTTCCGGCAGGACCTCTGCAGTCGCAATTTGGCCCGGAAGGTGTGAGGATGCGGAAGCTGGCTCACGGTGTCGATGATGCACCGCTGATACCCCGAAAAGCCGGGGAACTCATAGAAGAGAATATAATGCTGCCGTCGGTGGCGACATCCATAGATACCGTGCTTGTCGCCGTGGAGTCGATGGTCGCTTATGTCTTTGCCCGTATCGGCTTGAAGGGAATGGGTATCCATAACCTGGAACTGTGGACCAGGAGCTATGACGCCGAACACTGGGAGCGGACCATTCGCTTCAAGGAACCGGCGATGGAGATGAAAAGCGTGCGCTCCAGGGTAAACCGGGTGCTGGAGGACTACCCTCAGCCGGGCCCGGTAGAGCAGGTCGGGATCAGGGTGACGCGCCTGGGATACCCTAGGGGAAAGCAGAACAGCCTGTTCACTGAGATCAGGGGCAGGAGCCACCTGATGGAGGATATCAGGCAGCTTGAACTGCGGCAGGGTAACCCGCAGGTTTTCAAAATCAAGGAAGTAGAGCCATGGTCCAGGATACCGGAAAGACGCTACGCGCTGATACCTACCGGCCGGTAAACACCCCGGAACCGGTAGATGTGGAAGAATCCTCCTCCTTCAGCCTGCCGCTTGCGGTAAGGGCGCCGCGGCGGCAGGCTGTTGTAAACATCGAGGACAGGTGGAGGATAGACGACGAATGGTGGCGACAGGAGTCGATATCACGTCTCTATTTCGAGGTAACGCTCGATTCAGGTCAGCGGATGGTACTTTATAAAGACCTGATAAATGACTGCTGGTTCCGCCAGGCATACTAAAATAAGAAGGAAAACTATTTCGTCATTCCAGCCCGCCGAAGGCGGGTAAACTCCGGCTGGAATCAAGAAATTGCTGAAACCGGCTAATTTTCAGTATATACAGGGAATATATGATTTCGAGTAGTTCCTAGATCCCGTGTCAAGCACGGGATGACAAAGGATTGTAGAAAACTGTCATGGAATATGCCGAACTTCACTGTCACAGTTATTATTCTTTTCACGACGGTGCCTCATCACTGGAGGAGCTTATGGTGCACGCCGGAGAGCTTGGCTACCGTGCCCTGGCTGTAACTGATCACGATAACCTCTGCGGGGCGATGTGCTTCGCCCAGCTTGCCGCTTCTCTTGAAATGAAGGGAATTATCGGTGCCGAGATCACTATATCTCCCTTTGTCATTCCCGTCCCTCCCTCTGTCATTCCAGCGAAGGCTGGAATCCAGGAGGCCGGGGGTAGTAATCCGGTTTACCACCTGACCCTGCTGGCGGAGAACAGGAAAGGCTACAGCAACCTCAGTCGCCTGATCACGGCGGCACATGCCAGCGGCGAGCGTAACGACCCGCAACTGCCCCAAAACCTGCTCTCGGCGCACTCAGAGGGTCTGATAGCCCTTTCCGGCTGTACCCGGGGAGAACTGGCGCAACTGGTGATGCAGGAGCGTATTCCTGAAGCGCGCGACCTTATCCGCCGGTACATGGACTGGTTCGGCCCGGATAATTACTTCATCGAATTGCAGCACAACCTTGTCTACGGCGACAGCGAACGCAACAAGATACTGGTGGAACTGGCGCGGGAAACGGGCGCCGGACTGGTTGCCACCGGAAACGTCCATTATCACATCCGGGAGCGTCACCAGCTCCAGGACTGCCTGGTGGCGATAAAGAACTGTAAAAGCCTGGAGGAAACCCACCGCGAACGCCGTCCCAATTCCGAATTCTATCTCAGGTCACGCGAGGAACTGGAGGAACTGTTCCGTGAATGCCCGGAAGCGCTTGAGAATACGGTGAGGATCGCCGAGCGGTGCAACTTCGATCTTACCCGGGACCTGTGTTACCACTTCCCGGACTACGATGCCCCGGACGGGCACACGCCGGAAAGCTACCTTGAAAAGCTGTGCTGCGAGGCGGCGGTAAGACGCTACGGCTCGGTGACGCCGAAAGTGAAAAAGCGGCTGGATGAGGAATTCCGGCTGATCAACAAGTATAAACTGTCCGGCTTTCTTCTTCTCTACCAAGAGGTGATAAAGATGGGCAGGGAAGTGATGATAGACCTGGGACTGAGCGATCCTTCGCTGACTGTGGAGGAAAACCCTCCGGGGAGAGGCCGCGGTTCATCCGTGGCGCTGCTGGTGGGCTATCTTATCGGTCTTTCCCACATCGACCCGCTGCAGTACGACCTTTCACTGGAGAGGTTCCTGCCGGACGATGTTATGACCAATGTTCCGGACATAGACCTGGATTTCCCCCGCAGCATCCGCGAAGAGCTTATCCTGAGAACCCACGAGAGATGGGGGTGGGAGAGGGCTGTGCTCACCGGGACAATCGCTACCTACAAGATACGGGGAGTGGTGAGAGACCTTGGCAAGGCGCTGGGACTGCCGCAGGTGGAGGTCGACCGGCTGGCCAAGCAGACCCACTGGGGCAGCGCGAAGAAACTGGAATCAGAGATGCAGAAATTACCCGGTTTCAAAAACAAGATAGAGTTGCCGGGCTGGCGCGACCTGGTAAGGCTGGCGCTGGAGCTCGACGGCTTTCCAAAATACATGGGGCAGCACCCCGGCGGCATGGTCATCTCTTCCAGCCCTCTGACGGATATCGTGCCGGTGCAGCGCGCTGCCATAGAGGGACGCTACGTCTGCCAGTGGGACAAGGACAGCATCGACGATGCCGGCTTCGTAAAGATAGATTTCCTGGCCCTGGGTACCCTTTCGCAGCTCCAGGAAGCCGTGGGGATAATACAGGAAAGGGCCGACGAAAGAATCGATATGTCGCGGATCGACTTCGAGGATACCGCTGTCTACGATATGCTGTGCGAGGGCGACACCATCGGTATATTCCAGGTGGAGTCGTCGGCGCAGATGCAGACTATAATCCGGCTGCGACCTCGCAACCTGCTTGATATGGCGCACGAGGTGGGCGCGGTACGGCCTGGTGTGGGTGTTAATAATGGAGTGCAGGAGTACCTTGCCCGGCGAAGCGGCTGGAAACCGGTGACCTACGATCACCCTCTGGAGAAACGGGCACTGGAACGCACCCTCGGTGTGGTATTGTTCCAGGACCAGGTGAACCAGCTTGCCATCGATGTGGCCGGATTCGCTCCCAGCGAGGCAGACCGGTTGCGGCGCGCCTTCGGCCGGAAGCATAACACCGAACTGATAGAGCAGTTTCACCGGAAATTCCTTGAAGGCGCCGGTACGGAGTTGGCAAGTGAGGAAGCGGTGGAAACGGTCTTTAAAAAATTCAACGGGCAGTACATGTTCCCGGAATCGCACGCCTTCGCCTTTGGAGTAACCGCCTACCAATCGGCCTGGCTGAAGTATTACTATCCGCTTGAGTTCTTCGTTGCTATCTTCAACCAGCAGCCGATGGGATTTTACAACATGGAGACACTCAAAGAAGACGCAAAGAGGCATGGCGTGAAGGTGCTCAACCCTGATATCAACCTCAGCCGGACGAAATGCGTGATAGAAAGTCAGGAATATGGAGTAAAGATGGGTGAAAAATCCCCCTTAATCCCCTTTTGTCAAAGGGGGAAAGAACGGGGATATACTTCTTGCACTTGTAGTCTCAAACATTATGCCTATCATTCTGAGCCTCCATCTTGTTATTCTGAGCGAAGCGAAGAATCCCATTCTCCTTCCGTCATTCCAGCGAAGGCTGGAATCCAGGGGAGTGGGGACAACGGAAATGGGAAATCCCGAAAGGGTATTGCCTGCCGAGGCTCCATCCGGCTCGGCTTCATCCATGTTCAGGGGCTGGGCAAGGCGTCGGCAGAAGCCATAGAAAAGGCTCAGGAAAAAGGTCCTTTCAGGAATATCGGTGATTTTCTGACGCGCACCGGCGTCCTGGAGGAAGTCGCTCTCAACCTTGTCTCGGCAGGCGCTTTCGACAGCATTATCCCAAACCGGAGAGAGTCCAAGTGGGAGATAGGCCTGCGCTACCGGCCGGTGAATTCGCAGCTTGCCCTGCCGCTGCCGGTAGAGCAGGACCTGCCGGAACTGGAAGCGCCGGGCGACCTGGAAAAGATGCGGGGGGAGTATGGCATCATGGGACTTTACCCGTCCGGGCACGTGATGGCGAAGATGCGCCCCCGCCTCGGCGGGAAGCTGCAGTGCAGCCGGGAGATTGCCGGCCTGCCGGACGGCGCCGCGGTAACGACCGCCGGGCTGGTGATACGGCGGCAGCGTCCTCACGGCAAAGTGGTGTTCATGACGCTGGAGGACGAGTTCGGCCTCATTCCGGCGATGGTCTTCCCGAAGACCTATGCGAAATACGAGTACCAGATGAAGTCGGCATTCCTGGTGGTGAAGGGCAGGATCTCGAAACGTGAAGGCACCTTTAACGTTGTCATCACCCACGCAAAGCCGTTCAGCGTAATGGATAAGGTTCCCCAGGCGAAGAACTGGCAGTAGGGAGGGTAATAATAGAGTTATTTTAACCCAAGGCTTATCATAATTGCCTGGTCAATTTCTGACATTTTGGATTGAGTTAATTCTCCGCACTTTTCTGTCAGGCGAGTTTTGTCGATGGTCATTATCGTCGACAGATTTACGGTGCTGTTTTTCGGTAATCCACTTTCCTTGGGTGTAAGTTTGACCGTGAACGGGTATTGTTTTTCAATTGAGGTAGTAAGTGATGAAACAATAGTCGTCGGGCTGTATTCGTTTCCGATATCATTCTGGATAATTAGGGCAGGTCTTATTCCTTTTTGTTCACTGCCCCTGGATGGATTCCAGTTAACCCAGTATATTTCACCGCGTTTTATCTTTTCGGTCATATTGTTATTCCCAATCAGGAATTACTTCGTGTTCCGTTTCAGACACCATAGAAGTAAACTGCTTTTGTTCTTCGGCAATGAATTTATAACCTTCTGCCATTTCAGCAATTATCTGCTTTTCTGCAATTTCCTTGAGAAATAGAGATATCGCTTTACTCCTGCTTATTTTTTTCTTCTTGGCAAACTCATCGGTGAATAGAATTAATTCTTCAGGCAGGCTAATAGTGAGTTTCATTGTTCTTCCCATTTTTACTTACCTTTTTATATGTAATTATACACTTACTATCATACCATAAATTATCTTATGATAATATACTTACCTTTGTTTTTTCAGAACAAATAATATATATAGTTGATAATTTTAGTTAGTTATATTATTATTCTTGTGGAGAGGTGTGCAGATGAAAATATCTACAAAAGGACGATACGGTACGAGGGCTTTGCTGGAGCTGGCCATGCGTGATAGTAATGAACCCATGCTGCTCAGGAATATTGCCAAGAAACAGGATATTTCACTCGCCTACCTTGAGCATGTCATTAGCCCGTTGATTGCCGGCGGTATTTTGAGGAGCACGAAAGGACCGAAGGGCGGTATTTCCCTGAATAAAAAGCCTTCCGATATTAAACTGAGTGATGTTATCCGCCTTCTGGAAGGATCGGTAGCTCCGGCGGACTGCGTGGACAATCCTGACATTTGCGATCGCGCTGATACCTGTGTGACACGAGATGTATGGTGTGAAATGAAGAAAGCCATGGATACTATCCTGGATAAAACGACAATTCAGGATATGGTTGAACGCCAGAATGAAAAAGGCCTGCCGGATGAGGATCTGGAAACCATACTGGAATAAATTGTCGCAATTATATGGAAAAGAAAAAGGGTGTGCTCTTTAGAGCACACCCTCTCTTTTTTTATCTCTCGGGAAATACGTAATCTTTACTCTCACCCATCGGTGGATGAGTGTTGGGTGGCGGAGGATTCTTCATACCACGCCGGAACAACTCGCCTGTTTCCTTGCGTTTCCAGATTACTCTCTGGTTCAACGGATGCTCCATGCGGATAGCTCCTTCAGCCGGGCATTCCTCGACACAGGTACCGCAGAACCAGCATTCATCGGGATAAAGTACAAGCGGGGGCAGGTATTGACTGCAGCGGAAGCATCTCGTTGCTTCTGCCACTGCAAGTTCCCGGATAAATCCCCTGTTAACTTCATCCATTGATTCGCCTCGTTCTTCTCCGGGTACTATTTCCGGTACCATACGATTTCCCGGACCGTAGTATGTCAACACCATTTCTTCCGGTATACGGTTTTCAGGTATTGCAGTGCCTTTTTCCATGTAAGAACGCATTGAGGTAATACCGGTCCCGGCTTCTGCCAGGATATCTCTACTGTTGCCGGTGAGATAGATATCAATACTCATAGCCGCTCTCTTACCGGAAGCTATAGCCTGGACGATCGAACGATCCGGGGTACCAATATCACCGCCGGCAAATACTCCTGACAAAGGCGTTTCCAGAGTGACGGGATCGACAATAATCCGGGACCCTTCCAGCATTTTTCTGTCTGCGAATGACAGGTCGGTCTGCTGTCCAATGGCCAGGATTACAGTATCTGCTTCTATATCACAGGTATTGCCCTCATCGTAGGTCGGATTGAATCTTCCCTGTTCATCGAACGCGGAAAGACACGATTTCAGTTCTAATCCTGAAACCTGACCGTTGTTCAGGATTATTTCCTTCACTCCCCAGCTTGGGAGGATATTTATACCCTCTCTTAGTGTTTCTTCTATCTCTGTTTCGTAAGCAGGCATGGTATCACGGGTCTCAAGACATACCATGGTCACTTCGTCAGCACCGAGTCGGCGTGCCAGTCGAGCTGAGTCAGTAGCAACATTACCACCACCAATGACGACAACTTTCGCTCTAACTTTCATGTCGTTTTCAATTCTCGACCTGTAAAGAAAATCCAGCGCGCCGATGACGTCCGGGTTATCTTCTCCGGTAACTCCTAACGATACAGATAATGGCGCTCCGGTAGCGACGAAACAGGCATCGTATTCTCTGGTCAATTTCGTGAATCGGGCAGCATCAACCGGGCTGTTCGTCTTTATTTCAACACCAAGTGACTTTACCTGTTCCAGTTCACTGTCTACTACTGCAGTGGGTAATCTGAATTCCGGTATATTGACCCGGGGAATACCTCCGGGCACCGGTTTTGATTCGAAAACGGTAACCTTGTGTCCGAGAATGGCAAGATAATAAGCACAGGTTAGTCCGGCAGGCCCTCCACCGACCACTGCAACCGTTTTTCCCGTATCAGGTCGTTTTTCAGGCTGTTTCGCATCCTGAGTGCCGTAGTCATAGGCTGCTCTTTCCAGCGCATTCGTAGCTATCCCCTGATCAAGCGGGATACGGGCACAATCATCTTCACAGGGATGGAAACACACTCGACCGCATATACCGGGAAAGGGATTCTCGAATTTAATGTTTTCAAGAGCTTTATCGAATTCACCTCTTGCAATAAGATAAGTGGTCCACCTGATTGCTTCACCGGTAGGGCAGGCTTCCTCACATCGGGCAAATCCATCTACCTTCGGTAGATTTCTCACCATGATATCGGTCCGGCACTGGTCGGCACACCGGTAGCAGCTTATACACAGTTCAGGATCTATTCGTATAGGCTGACAGGGAGTTGCCGGATTGGGTACCAGATACGCTTCGTTGTTCATTACTTCGCCCTCCCATCATTCAAACTTGCATGTTCTTCGTAATTGTCTTTGAAACCGGATGCGTAGGGTTCTCTCAGGTAGTAATCCAGAGGAAGATCGTCGGTGACAACCTCACCGTCAACCTGCTTCAAGGTGATGTATTTGTCCCATTCGGCAGGATCTTTTTCAGGAAAGTCCACGCGGTTGAAATCGAGGGTTACATTACTGGCCTTGCGTGCAATCGAAGCCTGAAGGATGATCTCACTAATGGTCAGTCTTGAGAGGCACTCAATGTACCGTTCCAGTTCATGCGGATTTCTGACATAAGTACGGGCTATCTCGCTTTTATGTATCGAGTCCAGCCACCAGAGTCCCGTTTTCATCATATGCTCGCTCTTATAGGCGCTGCAGAATATCTGCATTACCCTGGCAGTACCGGAGTTCAGTTCTTTCCAGCCGACATCGCCGCCCTGACCGATACGCTGGTAGACACGGGCTTTCTCGGTATCGATCTGTTCCCTGACAGGATTTATACCTTCAACAGTGGCACCGTATTCAGCGGCTTTTCTTCCTGCGTAACGACCCGTGGTGGCAGCGCCGGGATGACCGCCGTTCTGTCCGGCAAGCTGGTTTCCGGCTGCATATAAACCGGGCAGCGTACTCCTCAGGTCCCAATCTACCACCAGACCGCCGCTGCCCCAGCCGCCGCCGGATGAGGCGGTTCGCCACATCGGAGGTCCGAGTCCTTCACCGCCGACCTCATGTTTAGTTATCGGTGCATAAAGCATGTCCTTCGCAGGATCGAAACCAGCTTCACCGAACACTTTATGAACCGGAACTCGGGTTTTTCCTTCGTTAGCCAGCATCAAGTCCCAGATGGCTTTCCGCTCATCTTCAGGCATGCTGGGAAGATCGGCGTAAAGCGGTAATACGATTTCACCTCGTTCGATCATGCCGAAAAGGTCGGGATGTGGCGTCGCGCCGGCCTGGGAAAGCGATCTCTCACGGACATCGAGCACAAAATTACCATTCCTGTCTACCCAGGGTACCTGTCTGCCGTTGGCATCAACGATATTACAGGGATACCAGGTATTGGTCGGGCTGCCGACTCCGAAACGAGGCCAGCCGAAACTGCCGTGAGCTGGACCTTTACTGCGTTCCATCAGGGTAAGTTCGGCTCCTGCTCTCCAGGCGGCAGCCGTTCCTTCACCGACATTATTAGGGTCGTCCAGGTGTACCGCCGAACCTGCCAGTTCGGTATTGAAAACCCAGATTCCCGAGTACTGGGCTGCGCTGAGAACTGTGGCTTTTGCGCTGACAATGTAGAATTCGCCGGTGCGTATATTGACGCCCATTGCGCCGATAACTCTTGCCCCGGCTTTTCCACCTTCGGTGAGGAGTCCGGTAACCATTACCCTGTCGATAACTTTCACTCCCAGGCGTAATAATTCTTTATAAAGAGCAGGTTTAACTTTAGCTCCGTTATTAACACGTATGTTTACCCGGGTGTTGTAGTTATAGGCGAACATTATCTTGGTTTCTTCATCACGTATTGGAGAACCGGCAAACTCGTCATCCTCGTCGCGGAAATTCATGCCCATCTCTTCGCAATCGAGCAGGGCGTCCCACGATTCACGCATGGTGATATAACTCAACATACCATTTGCCCAGGGGCGTCTTTTCTCGCTGGAATTGGCGGCTCTCTCAAGGTCTGTGGTACAGCAGGGATTCGTGTACGCCGCTCCCCAGTGGTCAACCCCGGCTCCGCTGCAGCCGCTTCGTATCGTCGCTCCTTTTTCAAGTAATACTACCTTTGAACCTCTTTTCGCGGCGTTAATTGCGGCATGGCAACCGGCGATTCCACCACCAACTACGAGAACATCGGATGATAATTCAATTTCCTTTCCATAATTGACAGGATATGGCCAGGCAGGAGCGCCTTTTCCTGTCATCTCTTCGATAATAGCCATTTCTTCCCCTTTCTTCCTTTTTCCTCGGTATTTTCCTGCTTGCTATGTGACTTCTGTCATATGAGATCCACTAAAATGAGGGTATCATTAAGTTAAAAAATAATAGTAGACTAATCTGATAATATTAGTATATAATACATTATAACATAACGAAAGAGTGCGAAACACCGGTAATATCAATGAATAAAAAGCACTCGAAAGAGAAAAAAGAAAAAGGAGAGGAAAAATGACAGAAGTAGAGATTATCGATGCGATCAACAAGAAACGGGCAGAACTCGAGGAAAAGAAAGGCGAGAATGCCGATGGAACTGTTCTTACGGCTATTGAGAAAGAGATAGAAGAACTGACTATGAGCCTGCAACCTGTGGAAAAGAGTCGAGATCAGAAAGCATTCCTCGACGAATGTGCCGGATAAAAATTTAAGTACTTAAGAAAGAAGGATTGGTTAACCAATCCTTCTTTCTTTTCCAATTAGTTACTTGTAAGAATTACTCGTCAAGGTAGTATTCCATTCCAAGGTGGGTTATCTGTTCGGAACCCATCATCCACCGGAGCGTGTTTTTTAACTTTGTCTGCTGAATAAACAGGTCGTGCTCAGGATATACGGACGATGTGTGCTGCGGGCTCTTGAAGTAGAATGACAGCCATTCCTGGATTCCGCCGAGACCGGCGCGTTTCGCCAGGTCCATAAAAAGAACCAGGTCAAGGGCGAGTGGAGCGGCAAGGATAGAATCAGAACAGAGAAAATTAATCTTAATCTGCATTTTCCTGCCCAGCCAGCCGAAGATATCGATATTATCCCAGCCTTCTTTATTATCGCCGCGGGGCGGGTAGTAGTTAATGCGTATTTTGTGATAAGCCTCTGAGTAGAGGTCCGGATACATATCAGGCTGGAGAATATATTCTAGGGCTCCCAGTTTTGATTCTTCTTTCGTCTTGAAGTTTTCCGGTTCATCCAGTACTTCACCGTCGCGGTTACCCAGGATATTCGTGGAAAACCATCCGTTCAAGCCCAGCATACGGGCTTTCAGCATTGGTGAAATGACTGTTTTTACCAGCGTCTGACCGGTCTTAAAATCCTTTCCACATATGGGAATATTCTTTTCCACCGCAAAATTTTCCAGCGCGGGGAAATCAACTGTCAGCGCCGGAGCGCCGTTAATGAAAGGAATTCCTTCCAGTAGTGAAGCATAGGCATATATCTGGGAGGGTGCTATTTCTTTATCGTTGTCTTTTAATCCTTTGGTAAAATTCTTCATGTTCTGGTGGACAGCGGATGGCTCAATGAATTTTTCGGTAGAACCGCACCAGATTACTACTAAACGGTCACAGTTATTCTTTGTCTTGAAGTCTTGTATGTCTTTCCTGACTTCCTCGACCAGTTCAAGCTTGTTTGTCGCTTTTTTTACGTTAGTTCCTTTGATGCGTTTTACGTAGTCCTTATCAAACACAGCCGGCATCGGTTTTATGGATTTAAGGAAGTCGGCAATAGGCTCAATATCCTCAATGCGATTAAGCACTCCGCACTTTATGGCGGATTCGTATCCATCATCAGGAATAGGATCCCAGGCACCGAATACAAGCTGGTCCAGGTCTGCCAGAGGAACGAAATCTTTGATAAGCGGTGTTTCTTTATCGGTTCGCTTACCAAGTCGTATCGTCGCCATCTGGGTTATCGAACCGATAGGTTTTCCCATTCCACGCCTGACGTGTTCCACACCGGCTATGAATGTAGAACTGACCGCTCCGAGTCCGATAATGAGTACACCGAGTTTCCCTTCGGCAGGTTCAATGGACAATGTCTGCTGGGTTACGAAGTCTTTAGCTTCGAGGGGTATTCCTTTTTCACGAGCGGTTTTCAGGATTGTCTCGTGCCATTGTGATGGAATTCTTCCTGTTCTCGCCCAGTGTTGCACGGTACTCTGTCTTCTGCCGAGAATCACTGCAAGAGAGGACTGACCTCCAAAACGCTGGATGATTTGTTCTGCGGGGTTTAAATTATTATTCATGTCGCGATTATAACGAAATTTTCGTTAATTGTCAATGAATTATTCGTAGATAGTATCTGTTTTGCTGATTGAAAAAGGCTGGCAGATTTCTGCCAGCCTTTTGGGTTCGTGTTCAATCATTCGGATTTAACGCCAGGGATCGATATGCCATGCGGCATCCATACCGGGCATACGCCCGCCGCCGAACAGTGCCATTTCCTCACCGGCGCCTGAAACGATTACCAGGTTGCTGAAGGGGTCTTCACAGGCTGGAACCAGGTAATCCTCATCCAGTTCGAGCCATCGTTTTCCTGATGTCCTTTCAACACCTTTCCAGGCGTTGGTACGCATATCCGGCCAGGAATGGGTTCTGTATTCTCGGACAGTCATGAAACTTTGTTTATATATCCATTCGTAGATGTCATCCTTTGTTTTAAAACCGGCTTCATAGAGGTGCTGTGCCATCTGCGGCAGCATAAGAATACCCATACCGCCTTCTCCGGCTTTCCACCAGCCCGGCACTTCGTATTCAAGCCAGTTCTTAGAACCGGGAACGCCTTTTACACCCAGTCTCCTGGCAATTCCACCGTGACCGCTTTTCTGGAAGGCACGGTAGCCGCCGGGTGAGAAATGGGTTCCGCCACCGCCAAATCCGGCAGGGAGAAGTATACTTTCATCTTTACCATAGTCGTACTCTTCTCTCAATGTGGACCATCCCGGTGGCAAAGCGTCATCGTTCTCCGGGAATACATTTCCACGGGCGTTCCCCCATATACCAACATTGTTCACGCTGGGAATCTGCTGGCCGAAATTACGCCACATCAGGTCCAGGGCTCTTCCCAGGCACTTGTTGGAAGGATTACCAGGGCCGAGGATGTTAACATCGAAGTTCATGCCGACTTCCTTGGCTATCGGTCCTGAAATGCAGAAACCTCCGCCGCCGCGACCGTCACTGCAGCCGCCACCGGATTCTGCCATGGTTAAAAGTATTGGCATATGTTCCGGTTTACATCCTGCCATTACACCGATTGTCGCAACCTTTTCAACGGTAGCCATTCTTCTCATAGGCATGAAGTATACCGGATCGCCTTGTATACCCGAGCTTCCCATCTGGTTTATCCTGTCACCAACCTGATGGGTAGACTGATACCTGATAATCTCATCAGCCGGATGGCTGGTGCCGGCAAGCATCTTGGCAACACGTTCTTCGGTTGGAATGGTGATGGGCATACCATCGGTATACACGGAGAACGGCGCATTCTGGAGTGACGGAACAATCATTGTCTGCTGGTAAAATTCTTCAGCTTGCTCCAGTGTTCCTTCAAACAGTATTCTCTCGTCAGGTTCTTCCCATCTTCCGCCTGCCGTTTCCTCGGCAGTGAGAGGTCGTACCAGGGCATCCATCAGATCATCTATCCATCGGTCGACGTCTTCGGGGCCGGGGATGGTACGTGAACAGTCTACACGTCTGAGATAGGGGATCCCATTCAGTTTGGCAGCTTCGCCGAAGCAAACATCCTGGTCTTCGTAAATAATGAATACACTTGGGATACCGCGTTTCTCAATTGTCGCTAAGTGGGGCAACTGCTCCCATATAGCTCCATGTCACCAGATTACCCCTCGTATCAGAGCATCTATCTCTCCGCTTTCAACCTGTTCATCGGTGAGGGCGATACTACCTGCTTTAGTAAGGTGGGGACCGGCTCCCTGGATTATCCAGTTCACCTGGGGATATTTCTCCTGCAGCTTCTTGGGAAGAGGGATGGTAATGTCCTGTTCACCACCGGCGCCAATGCTGACGAAAATGGTCTTACCGTCAAGTTTATCAAGGCGTGGCGCCAGAGGAGACAGGTCTACAGGTGTATGAATTCCAACAGGATTCAGGCACTTATACGTTTTTTCTGTCATATATTCTCTCCTCTAGATTATTAGTAGATAGTGTATATTATATTCTCCATCCTGTCATCCTTAAGCCTGATTTCCAACCCTAATGACAAACACCCGAAAATGGAAACGCACTGACCGAGGTCAGTGCGTTTCAGACTATTTTTTTAATTTATTAGGTTTGCCGTGGATCTTTGTTATAGGAAACGAAGATCGACCGGTTAAATCCACGCCCGATGAGGAAACTCTTCAGGGCTTCATCATCATCTCTGACCACGATTCTCATCATGGCATTATTATTGCGGCATTCTTCGGTGAAAGCGTCCATTAACGCCATGCCGATACCCTGGCCCCAGTAATCAGCATGAACGCCCATCATCTCGATCCATCCAACTCTTGGAGAATCACCGATAGGACTTGCGATCGTACGGGGCTGGTTAATGAGAAACTTGCTTCTTTCCTCTTGTTCTATTACTCCGGCAACGAAACCCACTACTTGTTTATTCATTTCGGCAACATAGCAGATTTCAGGTTCATAGATTCTCCAGTATAAATCAAAAGTGAACGGCCAGGTCGTGACCCTGTTTCTGCCATGTAACGAATTATCGACAGCATTTATTTTAGCAAGATCATCCTTGGTCATTTTCCTTACTTTTATATTCGCACTTTGTGTCATAGATAACTCCTTTCGTGATGAAAAAACTTCGCTTGGTGGCAGTAATAATACTATATAATTCGGTATTAATCAATAATTTTTTTCAGTATCTGTACAATATAGAAAGGTATACAATATATTATTTAATTAATATATTGTATATATGACCGGGGGTAATTACGTCGTAGAATAAAGAAATGTCAATTAATGAAGACGGATACCGGCTATGGTTTCGATATCAGAAGATAGGTGATGATATCAGGTTGTCACAATACCGGGAGATGATCGAGGGAGTGACGATCCTGGAAAATGGGGTGACATACGATATTATCAAGGATGAACTGGATATTGCTTTGCCGGTGATACTCGATAAGCAAATACGAATCGGACGGACTTTACTGCCGGGCAAAATATTGGTAGCAGGTACTGTCGAGAATCTGAAAAAGACCCACCTTGATATATCCCGGGCTGACTGTCTTGATATGGGTGATGAGGGTTTCTTGATTCGGCATGATAAAGGAGACGAACATGCAAGGATAATACTTTCAGCGAATACAGCGAAGAGTGTTATAACAGGCATGTTCTACTTCCTGAGACTTCTTCAGACACATCAGGACATACAACTCATCCATATTCTCAGTTTGCCTCGGATTCGTCACAGGTTGTTGTGCCATTGGGATAATATCGACGGTTCGATAGAACGGGGGTATGCCGGATGGTCGTTATGGAAGTGGGATGAGCTGCCAGATACGATCAATTCGCGATATCGCGATTATGCCAGGGCATGTGCATCGATAGGAATTAATGGCTCCATCTTGAATAATGTTAACAGCCAGGCAGAGTTTTTGAGTACCGAATACCTTGTAAAAATAGCAGCGCTGGCAGATATATTCCGCCCCTACGGTATCAGAGTTTTCCTTTCACCTCCTTTCAACGCACCCGCGCAACTGGGCGGTCTGAAAACCGCCGATCCCCGAAATACGGATGTAATTCGATGGTGGAGGGAAAAAGTGGATGAAATATACGGTCTGATACCAGATTTCGGAGGATTCCAGGTAAAAGCAGGTTCAGAAGGCCAGCCAGGTCCTCAGGAATACGGGGCAAACCACCATGATGGCGCTAATATGCTGGCTGACGTGTTGCGTGACCACGAAGCAATGGTGCTCTGGAGGGCGTTTGTCTATGATACTGCCATCGATAAAGACAGGGCGAAATGCGCTTTCAAAGAGTTTGTACCGCTTGATGGTAATTTCGCTCCCGGAGCGTTCCTCCAGGTGAAAAATGGTCCGGTAGATTTTCAGCCGAGAGAACCCTTCCATCCTCTTTTCGGCGCTATGGCGAAAACACCCATGGCTCTTGAACTGCAGATTACCCAGGAATACCTGGGACAGGCGGTTCATCTTGTTTATCTGGCGCCGATGTGGAAAGAGATTCTGGATGCCGATACGTATGCCTGTGGTGAAGGTTCGACAGTCTCCCGAGTAGTGGATGGTTCGCTGTACGGGAATGCCGAATCAGCTATAGTCGGAGTATCGAATACAGGCTCGGACCGAAACTGGTGCGGACATCATTTTGCTCAGGCGAACTGGTATGCTTTCGGATGCCTGGCATGGGACCATCACCAGAGCAGCGAAGATATCTGCGAAGAATGGATACGGATGACATGGTCGAACGATCCTGTCATCGTGGAGTCGATTAAGACGATGATGCTTGGTTCGTGGGAAGCCTGTGTGGACTATATGACACCGCTTGGTCTGCACCATATCATGCAGGAAGGCCATCACTACGGTCCTGATCCTGCCTTCAGCGGAGCGGCCAGAGAAGACTGGAATTCGGTTTATTATCACCGGGCTGACAAAGAAGGTCTTGGCTTTGACCGCAGCAGCACGGGGAGTAATGCCGTCGGTCAATATTTAGGTCCCTTGAGTGAAGAATATGATAGTCTGGAGACCTGCCCTGAAAAATACCTGTTATGGTTTCATCATGTCCCGTGGGACTATCGTTTCGACTCAGGAAACGCGTTATTCGAGGAAATACGAGATCATTATAATTTTGGTGTGGAGTACATAACCGGAATGAAGAGTATCTGGAAAAGTCTTCGGGGTAAGATAGACCCACAGAGATTCGAACATGTAAAGAAGAAACTCGAAGAGCAGCAGGAAAACGGCGCACTCTGGCGTGCCGTCTGCACGGAATATTTTCAACAATTTAATGGGCCAGATGGAAAGTAAGAGTATCTCTGTAAATAACAAGGATTACGACTGGCAATAACAAAGTAACTGTGAAAGGGGCTGCCTAAGGGCAGCCCCTTTTGAGTGTACGTAGAGTATAATAACCGAAAACTTTTACTGAAGAGACTAATATCCCATGGATGCTTTTAAGTCCTGGTCAACCCAGACCCATCTTGGCCAGATGTGTGGCAGCCAGCCAACGGCGGTCTCTCCGGAATAATTCTTCAGCCAGGGCCACCACAGGATATAGGTTGGATACCTGGGAGTAGGAATTACCCATGCTCCTTCAAGCAAGTGTTTCATAAGATCCCTGGTTTCGTCCATTGCCGCGCCCAGGTCTGTTATGGCGGTAGTGCGCATATGGTCGGTAGCCTCGTTCACAAAAGGATCATTTATCTTGCTGAAGTTACTCGCCGTTATCCCGGTATAACCGGCTACCTCAGGCCATGATGATGCGGGTGATATAAAGGACGCTACCATATGCTCGTAAGCACTGCCCATCACCATACTCCACCAGGTACCAAACTCATGGAAGACAATTTCCACTTTTATACCGACCTTCTCCCATTGCTGTTGGATTACCGAGAAATAATCGATATCTGCGGTATTCACCAGTATTTCGGTAACGAAGCCGTTGGGGTAGCCGGCATCAGCAAGCATTTGTTTGGCTCTCTCCGGTTGATATGTATAAAGCTCTTTGATGGTTTCAGGCATATCGGGATCGTCAAGACCCAGGTAGAGTCTTTCATATCCTTTCTGTTGCCAGTATGTCCCAGGCCCTGATACAGGCCCTCGTTTAACTCGTTGAAATCGGTAGCCATCATCATAGCTCTGCGGACATTTACGTCGGAATAGGGTGTTCCGGGCAGGTCTGTTCTCATCTCCAGTAACCCGGTGGATCCATAATTTCCCACTGCTTCTTTCAGGTCAGGTTGCTGTCTTACCATGTCTGCTCTCTCTTCGATTGAAAATTGTGACCTCTGGTCGAGTGTACCCGTGCGGAACGCTGCCAGTTGGGTAGAATTATCCTGTATGACAAGATACTTTACGCTATCTACGTATGGCAGCTGGTTCCCCATTCCGGGACCTACAGGATCCTTATCCCAGAAGTTGGGATTTCTTTTTACCGATATCATGTTACTTGGAATGTAGTCTTTAATCATGAACGCTCCGGCTCCCACGCAGCTCTGCCAGTCTACGGTTGAATCGACATCACCAAGTTCCGACGGGAATATCGGCGCGCCGTCACAAAGTAACATTATTAAGTCCAGAAGGTTCTTTATTTCGCAGGTATACTTACCGGTAGTCGAGTCAACTTTCTCACCGTAGATCCCGTTTGTCCAGGGGAAACCCGTGTTGAGGAAAAGCCCGGGGTGGTATCTGGTGTCATTCATGCACATATCGAAGTTCCATATGATATCGTCAATGGTTACTTCTCTACCGCCTACCGTGGCACTGTGGGGATTATCAGGGTCGAGTCCGAAGTGTACACCATCTCGTATGGTTATGTACATATAACCTTCGGTCCCATCTTCACTGACTTCCCACCAGATGTCCTCGGCAAGGTAATTAGCTTTAAGACCCCGGATGTTTGTGGATTGTTCCCAGCCTACTTCACCGGTACCGTAACCGCCGGCATTACCCCTTGCCCAGTCACCGTTCCAGATCCATTCGTGGCATGCCAGGACAGGTGCCGAGTTAAAGATTGCCCACGGAAGCCAATCGGTAGGTTCGGCACCAAGGTACATTGTAAGCGAACCTCCGTATTGGGGCCCTTCGGCAACCGGCTGAACATCTTCTTCGTCGGTATCCGTTGTCTTTTCTTCTTCATCTCCTATGGAAACCGTTTGACCTTTGTCTTCTTCGGTGACGGTTCAGCTGGTATCGCTAGTGTCACATGATGTTACTATCAGCGATGATACCATTAAGCAACTCATTAATAACCAAAATATCTTCTTTTTTCCCATATAGTGTACACCTCCTCAATGGTACCGATATGGTTTTGCAGCTCAATGACAAAGATAGTATTGAGGGGTTAGGTGAAATTACGCTGTTAGCATCACCTCCTTACGCTGACAGTACTGGTACCTGGATATACTCTCTATCACAGGCATAGTCAGCCTTTATTGTCAGCTCTTACAGGATGTGTTTGATTGATTTAGATGGGCAGATTAACCGCTATCATAATCATATTTGAGGTTTCTGTCGATCAATTTCACTAAATTCATTTTCCGATGATGAGAATGTTGTATTTACTAAAGTGGGATAGTAATGGTAGTTTTCTAAAGTTGAATCAGAGATAAGCGGTAATAGACTCGAGTCTGAATTCTCTTATGTGATAAACACTGTTTATAAAAGGCGGAGACCGATTTACTCGTTTTATCGAAGTATTAGAACTATAATAAGAATTGGGTGGTACTATTATTAGTACCACCCAGCTGATTAATTTATAATTTTACTATAAAAATAAACGGAAACAATTTTTAAAGTAAGGAAGGTACGGCCATGGACTTATCTTCGATCTCCTGCAACCTGTCTCGTGTTTCTTTCTGTCTCTTCTTCATCACCGGGATAAAGCTGGCCGATTTGGTATAGTACTCTCTGATCTTTTCGACATCACTCAGTTCGGAAAGGATAACACTGACGTCCAGTACACCTCTCTGCCTGGGGTAGTCACCATTCCTGATGGTTGCCAGTGGGGTAAGGTTCCTCATGTAATCGCCAAGTTCCTTAACCATGTCCACATTCATTTCCTTCGAAGGAGCCGATAACAGGAAAAGCGCTCTCCTGGCGTCTTCGGGTTTGCAGTTAAGTGACAATTCGCTGATAGCGGCATCCATTGACTGGATGGCTTTCTGGGTCTCGGTTCCCTTCTTCATGAAGTCCCTCGATTTCTCACC
>JAFGCW010000030.1 GCA_016932435.1 Dehalococcoidales bacterium
GTCGGTCTCTATCCGTCGTGGGCGTCCGGAGATTTGAGAGGAGCTCCCTCTAGTACGAGAGGATTGAGGGGGACAGACCTCTGGTGTTCCAGTTGTTCCGCCAGGAGCATAGCTGGGTAGCTAAGTCTGGAAAGGATAAGCGCTGAAAGCATCTAAGTGCGAAGCCTACCTCAAGATTAGATCTCCCATCCCGGTTTCGGCCGGGAGTAAGACCGCAAGAAGACTACTTGTTTAATAGGCGGCGAGTGGAAGAGCAGTAATGTTTTTAGCTAAGCCGTACTAATGGTCGAGGGCTTGACCTGCTTTATATTTGATAATAGCCTCTATTCAATTGTTAATATCCATCAAGAGGAGCTTTTCAGCTCCTCTTCTTGTTTTTAGATTATTATGAGTGAGTTTGTAACTTTTCATTAGCGAAATCAGGTTTTTGAACTAGAACCTTAATAGCGTTTTAGGTATACTTTCCCTAGCGGAGATATAAAAATGAAATACGATTTCGACCAAATCTGGAACAGAAAAAATACGGATTCTGCCAAGTGGGGCAGTCTCGAGAGGATGTTCGGCAGTGATGACGTGATACCGATGTGGGTCGCCGATATGGATTTCCCGGTGGCTCAGCCGATACTTGAAGCCCTTAAAGAAAGAGCGGAACACCCGTTTTACGGCTACACTTTCCCTGATGCTGACGTGACCGAATCAGTCGTAGTAAGGATGCAGAAGATATTCAACTGGACGATCGACCCTGAATGGGTTGTCTATACGCCTGGCGTTATTCCGGCATTGAATGTCGCGGTAAGAGCGGTAACACATCCGGGTGATGGTATCATTCTCCAGGAGCCAGCCTATTTCCCGTTCTTTTCAGTGGTAAATTCATCCGGCTGCCATATCCAGAATAACCAGGTAATACAGGTTGGGAACCGATATGAAATGGACTACGACGACCTGGAGAGGAAATTCTCAATACAGTCCGGGGCACGTGGTCCGAACCGGAATAAAGCAATCATTTTCTGTAACCCTCATAATCCGATCGGCAGACTCTGGACGCGCGACGAAGTTGCCAGAATGGGAGATATCGTTATCGGTAATGGCGGAGTGGTGATAGCGGATGAGATTCATTGTGAAATCCTTATGAAAAGATATAAACATACTCCTTTCGCTACGATATCGGAAGAATTCGCGCAGAATTCCATTACCTGCATGTCACCCAGCAAGACTTTCAACCTTCCCGGACTGGAAATCTCTACGATAATCATCCCGAACAAGAAACTCCGCGATGAGTTTACCAGCACACGAGAAGGAATCCTACCGAGTCCGAATGTATTCGGGTACGTAGCGCTTAAAGCGGGATACCGTCATGGCGACGAGTGGCTTGAACAGGTATTGGAATACCTCCAGGGAAACCTGGATTTTATCAAGGATTTCATCGTAGAACGAATTCCGAAAATAAAGGTAACGGAACACCAGGGTACCTATCTACTCTGGCTGGATTTCCGGGCACTCGGACTCGATAATGAGTCGTTGAGGGCATTCACGAGAGAAAAAGTGAAGATAGGTCTGAATGACGGTTATACCTTCGGAGAATCGGGCAGTGGCTTTCAGAGGATGAATTTCGCCTGCCCCCGTTCAATAATTCAGGAAGCTCTTACCAGGATAGAAAAAGCGGTTAACTCTTTAGAATAGGTGATAGTAACCAGAAGTACATTTTCCCCCTTTGAAAAGGGGGATCAAGGGGGATTTTGAAATCCTTCTAACTCCCTTTACAAAAGGGAGAACGCCCCCTGTATTACTCTCGGAGAAGGTTAACAGTTGTCGCATTATAAAGATACATTCAAAGGTACCGCATGGTATTACGCACGCTTCAGGGAAGGATATCCTAAAGTGTTTTTTGAGTTACTCAGGAGTAAATTCAGCCTTTCAGAAAACGACAGGATTCTGGACCTCGGCTGTGGTACAGGACAGATTGCCATTCCTCTGGCCGGATCGGTGAAAGAAGTGGTCGCCATGGACCCGGAACCGGAAATGATCACTGAAGGTAAAAAGCAGGCAACAGCGAATAAAGTTACCAATATTGTATGGGTAGAGGGTGGCTCAGATGACCTACCTGACCTCACGGATAAAATCGGTCGCTTCAAACTGGTAACCATAGGTACCGCTTTTCACTGGATGGACAGAGAAAAGACACTCAACGACCTGTATGAGATAATTTCCGATGGTGGCGGAATTGTAATAGCATCGAACACCAGTATCTGGACGTATCACCCACACAAATGGTTGACAACAGTCAGAGAACTGATCAGGAAGTATCTTGGCGAAGAGAGACGGGCGGGTTCCGGTACCTATAATGTGGCGCCGATAAAACACGAATTATTCGTCGCCGGGTCGTCATTCACGAATGTGGAAATGTGGAAACATCACTGGGTGCGATCATCAACAGCGGATGAATTAATCGGCCACCTTTACTCTACCTCGATGGCTAATCCATCTGTTCTGGGAGACAAGAAAGAAGCTTTCGAGAGTGAATTACGTGAAGCCCTGGCACGACTGGACCCTTCGGACGAGTTCAGGAGCGAAGGTGATACAGAAGCGATTCTTGCCTGGAAACAGGAAGCTTAAGCAGGTTTTCGCGCGGTAAGGATGATATGGTTTCCTGAGTTGACCAGGCCGGGGTCATGGTTCAATTTCTTCTCCATTTCAACCAGGGTCTCCCAGGCCTTAGGATTTTTGTATATGGCGTCTGCCGATGAACCATACTCTTTTATCGTCACATTAGAACCGGCTGTCTCCAGCACCTCGCATTTTTCGAAGAGTTGTCTCAATTCTCTGTCCGTATAAAGATGCATCGGGGCATGCATCTTGCTTCTGCTTCCTGAAGGAAAGGCAGGCAGATCACCTGATTCGAACACCAGCCACAGGGGAGGAATGTTATCTATCTCCTCATCCGGGTGAGTCAGCGTGTTAATCTGGGGCATATCGGCTACGCTGATAACTGCCCCAATGAGACTCATCACGCTGACGAGGATATAGCCGCCTGATTTGGTAACCCGTACCAGTTCATCTGCTGCCTGCTGGCGTTTTTCGCAAACATAAGACAACGCCCCGCCGAAACAGATTACTATATTGAATGAGTTATCAGGAAATACCGACAGGTCTGAAACGTCTCCCCTGATGAACTGTTCGACTCCATCCTCCAGACCGGCTTCTGATATTTTCTCCCGTGCCAGTTCAAGCTGGGTATCAGAGATATCGAGGACAGTGACTTTAGCACCTGAATTGATAGCGGTAATGCTGAAACGCCCTGGTCCGCTTCCGGCGTCGAGAACGCAAAAATCGGATTTTACGTACCGCCGGACGAAATCCTCATGGATGATAGCCTTCAACTTTCCATGAGGGTTGCGTTCGAGTCGCGTCCATTCGGCGTCGGCATACTCGTTATAAAATTCGCGTGTATATTCGGGGTCATACATAGTAAACGATATTATATCATGGTTTATCTGGAATCCATGGCATATTTCGTCTATACTGTCATCAACCTGTTATGGAGATACGAGAATATGAAAGAAATATTCGAGAAAATATGGGAAACAGCATTACCTTACCAGGACCAGAGGAATGATGACGGTCACGCCAGGATAACCCTGAAATACGCGAAAGAACTGATAAAGCTGGAAGATGGAAACGAAGATATCATAATACCGGCGATTATCCTTCATGATGTCGGATACAGCCAGATCCTTCGCGAAAGGCGGATGCTGATATTCGATAAGGATGCCAGGAATGAAGAAAGAGACGCGGTAAGATACATTCACCAGGCACAGAGTGTCAAGCTGGGTGAAAAAATCCTGAATGAATTGGATTATCCTGCCGATATGATACCCGAAATCCTCGAGATAATATCAAAACATGATACCAGGAAGGGATTTATCTCGAAAGAAGAAGGCCTGGTCAGAGACGCCGATAAGCTGTGGCGGTATTCATCCGAGAGTTTTAAGTTGAACAGGAAGCATAAGAAGTCCGATCTGGAGAAACGTATAGAACGACTGGAAAAAGACCTGGAAGTCCCCGACTATATATACTCTGAATCGGCAAAGAAAATCGCACGGCAGGAACTCGAGGAGAGAAAGAAACTCGTAGCCGATGTGAAGGAATAGGGAACGTGTCAGGTAAAATCGACAGGATATTCCGAAGTATCGAAGAGAATGCAGGCAGTGATGTCTGTGCGACCGTTAGAGAGAAATGCGGTACAACAGATATCAAAGCGATTATGTACGAACTTGAACAAACCTGTAAAGAAGAGAAGGTTGCCCGGATCATGATTCCCTGCGGCAGTCAGTGCATTCCGAAGAGTTATATTTCGCGGGCGAAGTCCATTTATAAACGGTCAGACGATATCGAAGTTTTTCTTACCAAACTGAACGAGACGCGTATCGGCGGGGGCAAACTCCATCTCAGAGCCGGGAAAATAATCGGCATCTATGAGAAGTGTTACTGCGGATTCGTTAACAAGCTGAAAGACTTATCACCTCTTTTTTGCTATTGCTCTGCAGGGTGGTACGAAAAACTGTTTTCTTCCGTCCTTGATAAGCCAGTGGAAGGGAATAAGATAGCGACGATTCCCGAAGGTGCCGATCACTGCGAGTTTGAGATAAGTTTTCAGTAGGTTTTAATCACCAGCTTTATTTATTATCTCGTATTTTTTTCTTACCAAAACTCTCTTGACAAATGCCCATTTCCATTATATGATTGTACAAAGTACTTTGTAAAGCAAAGTAAATCATATGAAGATGGTGGTTATTATGCAGGAGAATGTCGATTTAAAACAGATTACGAAGAAGGTGTATATGTCCTATTTCCAGGA
>JAFGCW010000031.1 GCA_016932435.1 Dehalococcoidales bacterium
AAAAACCTTCAAAAGAAACGGTCTATTTAGCTTTGGTAGGCCGTGCAGGTCTCGAACCTGCGACACCCTGATTAAAAGTCAGGTGCTCTACCAACTGAGCTAACGGCCCACGCACTTAGTCAGTTTATCAAATTTCACTTAGACAGGCAAGGTTTATCCTGTTGTATTCTGGTGTAAATGCCGGTTCGATTTATAGAGATTGCCACGTCTCGGCTGTTGACGCCGAGTCTCGCAATGACACTCCCGCGTAGGTCATCCCGTGCTTGATAAGGGATCCAGAAATTATGATTATCCGAAGATTTTATCTTAAAGATAAGAGTTTACCGAGTTAAGATATTTCTGGATTCCAGTCTTCACTGGAATGACCATACGAGAAGTAATGACATAATAATACCTTTACAAGGCAGACGTTGATACGGTATTCTTAGGCTGTAAAACAACACAATCAGGAGAGTATTTTGTACCAGTCGCCACGCGGAACGGCCGATATACTTCCGGAGGAACAGGATTACTGGTTATTTCTTGAGCAAAAGATTACGGAGATAACGCGGCTGTACGGATATCAGCCTATCGAGACACCTGTATTCGAGGATACCAGTCTGTATACACGCACTACTGGAGAATATACGGATATCGTCCAAAAGGAAATGTATTCCTTCGAGGACCGGGGAGGGAACAGCCTGAGTCTCAGACCGGAAGGAACTCCCTCGGTCTGCCGTGCCTATATTCAGCACGGCCTTTATAACCAACCCCAGCCGGTAAAGATGTACTATTTAACCCCCATATTTCGTTATGACCGCCCCCAGGCTGGGAGATGGCGACAGCACCACCAGTTCGGCTTCGAAGCCATTGGTGATGCTGATCCTGCACTGGACGCCGAGATAATCGAGATAGCCTGGCGTCTATATCAAGCAGCTGGACTGCAGGATATTTCCATTATGATAAACAGTATCGGCTGCAGGGAATGCCGACCGAAATACCTGGAGGCACTGACTGCACATTACTCGGGAAGTGAAAAAACGCTGTGTTCCGATTGTAAAACCCGCCTGGTAAATAACCCCTTGAGATTGCTTGACTGCAAGCAGCCGCAATGCCAGGACCTTGCCGATTCCGCACCAAAGAATGCGGATTATCTGTGTGAAGAGTGCAGAGAACACCTTGAACAGGTGGAGAAGTATCTTAATCTACTCGAACTGCCGTATGAACTGAATCACCGTCTCGTGAGGGGGCTGGATTATTACAACAGAACAGTGTTCGAAATCCAGCCGGAAGATGACCGCGCACAGGCTACCATCGGCGGCGGCGGGCGTTATGATTACCTGATCGAAGAGCTTGGCGGAAAGCCGACACCCGGTGTAGGATTCGCTACCGGTATCGAGAGAATAATTCTCAATATGAAGAAACAGGGTGTTGAAGTGCCGCCACTGCCTTCACCGAAAGTACTTGTTGCTTACCTTGGTGATGAAGCAAAGAAGCAGGCTGTCCGACTGACATCCGACCTGAGACAGGCTGGTATACCGGTGGTAAATGCATCCAGTGGAAAGAGTTTGAAAGCTCAGCTTAAACAGGCAAATACACTTGACGTTTCATATACGGTAATCCTGGGTGAAGATGAAGTGAAGAACGGCACGGCTGTGCTGCGCGATATGACAAATGCCAGCCAGGAGACCGTACCTTTCGATAAAATTCCGGATCTGCTGAAGTAATAATGCGTTACGCGATAATCGCAGATATTCATTCCAACCTTACTGCCTTCCAAGCTGTCCTCGATGATATAGAGACCCAGGAGAGAATAGATAAAATCTGGTGCCTCGGGGATATCGTTGGGTATGGACCTGATCCGCATGAATGTATAGAACTTCTCAGGAAAACCGCTAATATCTGTGTTGCGGGGAATCACGACCGGGCAGTAGTTGGTAAACTTGATATAAGCGGCTTTAATCCGAACGCAGCTGAAGCGGTAAGCTGGACTGCTGAAAAGCTGACCATCGGTGATATCACATACCTTAATAACCTTCCGGAAAGTATTGAAGACGACGAATTTTTACTGGTGCATGGAAGTCCGAGAGAACCGATTATGGAGTATATATTATCGATGAGTGTTGCCAGGCAGAATTTCGATTGTTTCAGAACCAAATATTGTCTTGTCGGACATACTCATGTGCCACAGGCATACAGCCTTGATGAAGAGAATAACTGTACTGCAACCAGGTTCCTGCCTACCGTAAAATTGGTAACCGGCAATACGCGGTTGATTATCAATCCGGGTGCGGTTGGGCAGCCGAGGGACAGAACTCCTGAAGCAAGTTACGCTATTTATGATAACGAGACAAGGATAATCCGTTTAAGACGGGTACCTTATGATATAAGACAGACCCAGGACAGGATAATGAAATCCGGATTACCTCCCCAACTGGCTGCCAGGCTGGAAAAAGGTGAATAAGCGGTAGTGATGCCGGGAAGTTGTCTTAACGGAGACCTTTTTCGCAGTTTTTGCAAATAATAACTGCAGGGAAATACCTGGTGACAACCACCATTTCATTGATAGATTTGGTCTTCTTACAATAATTACACTTGAAAGTTATTTTCTTGTCTTTCGAACCGGAAGTTTTCTTTTCTTCGGTCGTCACGTTAAGCCCCCTGATATAATTTTGATGTTGCTGATGATATTATCCAATATGATTTAATCATCAGAGGCGGTAGCTGCAGTCGTTGTATTTTTAGATTCGGATGGTTTGGATTCAGATGGCTTCGAATCTTCACTGGTTGTCGTCGGTTCCGAATGACCGTGGTTACTCCGGTGATCGGTTACATAAAAACCCGAACCTTTAAATATAATAGGGACGGGTGAAAATATCCTTGTCGCGACGCACTTGCAATCCGGACAAAATACTTCACTCTCATCACTGAAACTTCTCCGTAGTTCAAATCTCGTTGAACACTCTGAACATTCGTACTCGTATAATGGCAACCCTATCACCTCCAGAAAAACCCCGGAAAGACTTAGCAATCCGGGGCATTGACTGCTAATTTTATTGTACTCTAGGCTTGAATCATCGTCAAGAGATTTTTATCACTATACAGGTATAATACCGCATCGCCTGTTACAACAATCCCCATTCTTTATAGCCCTGCTGGATGGTTGACAGGTATTCTTGTGATGGTTTTGCTTCCTGCGGCTGTCCAGTCTTGATATAGGTGATCGCTTCTACGGCTTCGCCGTCTTCGTCGAAGACGTTTACCTTCGTCCGGTTGTATGATGTCTCATATTTATCCAGGCGGTTCATACACTGTTCGGAAACCTCATACACCGCGCCAGCCACTTTTTCTCCCCTGAAAAGGACGATGGTAGCTTTTCCACCTCTTAACTGTCTTGACCAATCAGCGAATACAAGCTTGTAATTAGGCAGGGTAGCTTTATAAAGTGGTTTGCTTTCGGGGCATCTTTCCTGCATTTGTTTTTTGTTTAAATTCGATGCGTAGGCAAAATAATACGGCATATTATACTCCGTGGATTAAGTGCTTATTATAATAAAGATTGTAAGCGGTGACAACCTGTAACCGCTAATTTTCAGCGAATAATATACATTCGATTTCACGCAGTCTTTCCAGTCCCTTTATTTCATAGGGAAACATGGGAAGTTCGACGACCTCCATGTTTGAATAACTGTTGTGAATTCTCTGTAAATATTCCTGCTGCTGATTATACCTTGTTAACATAAATTTTGATTCATCGTTCCTGGCAACGTTATTAATGATAATTCTCCCCACGTGGAGATCATATTCATCAAGTTCACTGAATATATCTTCAAGTTGTTCGACTGCGAGCGCTTCAGGAATGGTCACCAGGGTAAAATCCACAACGTCCTTTAAAAAGTCCATATTAACTGCCGAAAGTTTTTCCCAGCGTCTTAGAATATCGAGAATAGGTTCCTGCGTCGTGCGTCCAACTCTAAGCTTGGAGTAAATCCTGGGAGCCATTTTCAGATGTTCGCTGAGAAGAGCCGGAGTTTCAAGAAGAGCGAGTGTCTGGCCGAGTGGAGCGGTGTCCCAAACCACAGCGTTATATTCACCGTTCAAAGGAAGTTCCCTGATATAGTCAACCATAAATTCATCACTTAAACCAGGAAGTACTGAAGTCATGAACTCCACGAATTCGGGATACTCGATATCAACGAAAGAAGAAAAAACCCCATATACGTCTCTGCCGAACTTCCTGTCCCACATTTCTTTAACTTCAACGTGACCGAGTTCGTTAACAAAAAGTGAATCCTTTACACGGGCAGGTTTTGATTTGCCTGTTAATTCGTAAATATGTGACAAGGAGGGAGTAGCATCGGTCGAAATAGCAAGGGTCTTATTTCCGGTATTCGAGTAATGAAGCGCCGTAGCAGCGGCGCAAGTGGTCTTTCCTACTCCGCCTTTACCGGTAAACATGGTTATCTTGGAGTTGTTTATGTTTAGATCATTTGTCATAATTTCTTATTACCGCTGTATCAGGAATCTATGTCATATTTGTTAATTCTACACCATATTCGAGCATTACTGAAAATATTAATACATAATATTTGCATTTCGGATTTTACTGCGTGTAAACTAGGTGGAATCGTTGAGGATTAACCTCTTCATTAATCTTGTAACGGACTAACATTTTGGACCAATCAGGCTTCAGCGGCGGAAATCGCATGGGACCAATTCAGCCCGGTGAGAAACGACCCGGGTTCTCATTTCGTAATCTCAGGACTTTCAGCTCTTTCAAAAACCGCGTGTTCTTGATATATTTCGGTGGTTTACTCGGGCAGATGGTCGGTATGAACATGCAGATGATGGCACGATCCTACCTAATATTCATGCTTACAGATTCAGCGTTGATACTCGGGGCGATGTCACTATTTCATGCCGTACCCATGGTTCTGCTTTCTTTATACGGTGGAGTTATTGCCGATAGAGTGCAAAAAAAATACGTCATGCTCATTGGGCAGCTGGCATCGGCAGTAGTATCAGGAGGGGTTGGCCTTGCTTTGCTTGTAGGATATCTTAATTCTGAGAATCCGGGTTCATGGTGGGTACTTGCTGCCTCTTCGGTATGCCAGGGCACTATTATGGCGTTGATGATGCCGTCAAGACAAGCAATACTTCCAGAGATAGTTGAAGGCGAACAACTGATGAATGCTATCTCACTTAACACAATGGGCATGAATACATTACGCTTGTTCGCCCCCGCAATTGCCGGTCTGATGATAGCGAATATCGGATATGAATCCGTCTATTTCACGGTAGGTGCAATGTATCTTGTATCAACCGTATTCATATGGTTCCTGCCACTTACCAGCGAGGTAAAAAAATCGACTGTAAATGCATTGCAGTCAATGAAAGAAGGCTTTAAATATCTAAGAAGCGAAAGAACAATTTTGTTGATCCTTGTGTTTACCCTGGCTATTACTATACTTGCCATGCCATTCCAACAGTTGCTGCCGATATTTACCGAAAAAGTTCTTGATGTCGGCCCCGACGGTATGGGTTGGCTGATGAGTGTATCGGGTATCGGATCCATTATCAGTTCACTGGTACTTGCTTCGCTACCCAATAAAAAGCGAGGACTAATGATGCTGGGAGGAAACGTCATCCTTGGCATTGCGCTAGCAGGATTTTCATTTTCTACCAACTACAGCCTCTCACTTGTTTTAATAGCGTTCGTCGGACTCGGACAGATGGTCCAGATGGCGTTGGGCAGCACGCTCATACAGTACTATATCGATCAGAATTATCTCGGTAGAGTCATGAGTATAATGATGATGCAATTCGGCCTGATGAGTCTTAGTACATTCTTGGCTGCAGCTCTATCGGAAGCAATAGGAATTCAATGGTCTATAGGCAGTCTGGCGCTTTGCATGGTTTTACTATCATTTATTGCTCTGGCGTTTTTTAAAACGATAAGGAATCTAGAATAAGAATAAATCCTACTTATCAAGTCCGCGTAGTAATCCGCGTATATACGTTATGTGCCCGGTATGAAGAGCCAGTTCGTTAATCAGCATGGTAAGAATATTACTGATGGGCATTTCACCAAACATGGTAGTAATTATTTCATCGAAATCTTCCTGAGAGAGTCCCGAGATGTATTTTTTTGTTTCAGCCCTGACCGCTTTACCATATGCTATTAGCTCTTCAAGTTTTGGTACCGTGAAAGAAGAAAGCTGTTCGGCAGTGTAACCCCAGCCGTTATCTCGGAAATCTTCGTCGAATCCCATTCTGACAGCCCATTTACCTGTTTCCCATTCTTCCTGTTTCTCCATTAAAGTAGCAATGATCATCATGTCTTCGGCGCGAATCTGGTGCCATAAAATAAAACCTATCGAGTTGGATTCTTTGTCAGGCTGATAAGCAAGCTCTTCCGGGGAAAGACCGTCCAATGCCTTTGTCAATGCTTCTTGAAGGCTGTTTAAAATCCCAAGTGAAAATTGTGCTGCATCCACTTCTCATCATCCTGTATGGGTTATTTACGAATTCTGCATATTTCCGCGATTATGATTGACCTTATCTCAGAAACGGCTTTGTCAATCTCACCTCGCCTGTTAATTACCGCATAATCGAACTCGGGTAGTTTCTCCATTTCTTCGGAAGCTTTTTTTATCCTGAGTTCCTGAGCTTCAAGTGATTCCGTGCGACGTTGCTTTAACCGTTGCGAAAGCTCTGAAAGAGATGATGGCATAAGAAATATCGATATTGAATCGGGTTTAATGCGTTTAATATTTTCTGCTCCCTGGACATCAACCTTGACTATCACGTCGTGGCCTTTATCAAGAGCTTCTTCGACCTGAGCTCTGGGGACTCCATACATGTTGCCGTAGACGTTCGCATGTTCAAGCAATCCATCATTATCTATGAGATCCTGGAAATGTTCTTTGGAAACGAATACATAGTCGATGTTGTCCCGTTCTTTTTCGCGACGTGGTCTTGTAGTCATTGTAATCACGTATTTCAACGGGAGGGATGTTTCTTTAAGCTTGTGGAGAACTGCATCTTTTCCTACTCCGGATGGTCCGGAGAGAATAAACAAAGATGGTTTCCTGTGAAGTGGGAGAAAAGATTTCTCATGGTTGACCGTATTATCCATTACATCCTAGTCGATTAACTGGGGTTCTTCAACCTGAAATGACCTGGGCTCAAGCTGGCGGTACCTGCTGACGATTGTCTCAGGAGTAAGAGCGGAAAGAATGACATGACCGCTGTCATTTATAATTACAGCTTTGGTCCTCCTCCCATTGGTGAGATCTATCAATAATCCCTTTGACTTACTTTCCTGGACTGTTCTTTTGGTAGGAGCTGAGTTAGGGGAAGCAATAGCAATTACATTATTCATTACGATGATATTGTTAAAACCGACGTGGACAAGTTCTATGCTCATATTCATGCACCTCGATAGACCATAATGGGAGTACGTTCCTATATATTATACCTTGCAGAATTAATTGGCAAACTAAAAAAATAGAGTTAGTGATGAGAATATAGCAGGTTTAGTCTTTATTGGCAAGGTGGAATGCAGCAAGTGTAGAATAAAGATAATTGGAACAAGAACCGAAATGTATCACTTTACGTGAAACGATATTGGGCGGTATACTGAGAGATAGGATAAGACATAACTAATGAAGACTATTGGGATTTTATATCACCCGAAAAAAGAAGCCGCTGCCATTCTTGCGGAAAAACTCAAGCAAACGATTGAAGCCAGGAGTATAAACGTCTGGAAATGGTCGGCTTGGGAACTGGAGGAAGCTGAAAAACTGGTAAATGGTACGGAACTGCTTCTGACAATTGGCGGAGATGGTACTATCCTTAGAGCTGTACAGTTGATTGTTCCGGAATCCATTCCTATAACCGGAATAAACCTTGGGAATTTAGGTTTCATGACTGAATTGAGTGTTGATGAAGTTGAAGAACGGCTCAACGACCTGATCGACGGAAAAGGCTGGATAGATGAAAGATCTCTCCTTGAAGCCGAAATTATTTCAGAGGACGAACAAAAATCACAGAAATTTTATGCGCTCAATGACGTAGTATTGGCTCGTGGTTCTATAGCTCGTGTGGTCCATATAGAAGCCAGGATAAATGAAGAATTACTCACTACTTATAAAGCCGATGGTGTTATAGTGGCTACGGCAACAGGCAGCACCGGATATTCGCTTGCGGCTCAGGGGCCGATACTGTATCCGCAATCCAGAGAATTATTGCTTGTACCAGTTGCTCCGCACTTGAGCTCGTCATATTCGATGGTATTACCCGATTCGGCGGTTATAAGACTTACCTTAATGACCTATCATTCAGCGACGATAAGTATAGATGGACATATAAATTCAAATCTATCAAGTAATGTCGAGATAACCGTACAGCACAGTCTGAATACGGTAAGATTTTTGAGAATACACCCTCAGAACAAATTTTACAGCTCTCTTGAACGTAAGTTGAAAGGAAAGAACTAGATTGGGACAGGTAGAAAAAGCTAGAATTAACGATGCTATACAGATGCACAGGATAATAAATCTGTTTGCTGACCGTGGTGAGATGCTCCCGCGCTCATTAAGCGACATTTATGAAAATATAAGGGATTACTTTATTTACCGGGAGGACAGTAAAGTAATAGCTTGTGCAGCGCTTCATATAAGCTGGTCCGAACTGGCGGAAATCAAATCGGTTGCGGTTGCCGAAGAATACCAGGGGAAAGGATATGGCATTCTACTAATAAATGCCTGCCTTGAAGAAGCGAAGGAACTGGGATTACCCACCGTATTCTGCCTGACTTATAGACCGGGATTTTTCGGTCGGTTTGGTTTTACCGAAGTCGATAAAATGGAACTCCCCCAGAAGGTATGGAGTGAATGCTATCGCTGTCCAAAATTCCCTAATTGTGATGAAATCGCCATGATTCTTCGTCTTGAGGATGCTAAAGAAAATGACTGAAGAGAAGGTTTTATCTTCTGAACTGATTTACGAAGGTCATGCTTTTACGGTACGTGTCGATACGGTACAAACGGTTGATGGTCGAAAAACAACACGCGATATTGTAGAACACAGCGAATGTGTGGCAATAGTGGCAGTAGATTCTGATGGTAAGATTCTCCTGGTCAGGCAGTACCGTCTTCCAGCAGGTAAACAGTTGCTGGAGATACCAGCAGGGGGAATCGATGGTGACGAGGAACCTGCCGATGCAGTTCGGCGTGAATTGCAGGAAGAAACGGGATATCTCCCGAAAAAAGTTGAAAAAATAGGCGGATTTTACTCGGCGCCGGGATTCTGCACGGAATACCTCCATCTTTTCCTCGCGATTGAACTGGAGCCAAGTCGACTGATTGCAGAGGATACAGAGAGTATTACCCTGGAGAGAATAGACCCTGACCAAATATCGGGACTTATACATTCCGGCGAAATCTGTGACGCAAAAAGTATCGCCGGATTGCTGACATGGCTGGATACCCGTAGATCAGACTGAACGGGAACTGCCTTTTCAGCCGAGAGAGCTGCTGAGCTGGCGACCGCCGATAAGATGCATGTGGAGGTGTCCGACTACCTGACCGCCCTGCTCACCGCAGTTAATAACCAGCCTGTAGCCCTTTTCCGTTATCCCTTCCTGATCTGCCAGCCGGTTAGCCGCCTGAACCATCTTGCAAGTCAGTGAAATGTTGTCATCCGGAATATCTTGTGTCGTTACGAGATGCTCAACGGGTACTATCAGAATATGGGTAGGGGCGACAGGATTAACATCACGAAAAGCAATAACCTCGTCATCACGATAAAGGATATCCGAAGGTATATCACCGGAAATAATTTTACAGAATATACAGTCATCCATGTCTCACTCCTGGGTATGGGAAATATCGTTCAAACCAATGCTATCATACCCGCAAAGAGCAGGCAATATATTCACTGGCGGGCTGAATCCATGTGATATAATACTGTTAAAAAGGAATTATCGCCTGTTAACAGGAGGTCGGTTGGTTATGGATACTGTAACGGTATTTCTCGGACTTGGATCGAACCTCGGAAACCGTCAGAAAAATCTGGACATGGCGCTTGACCTTCTATCACAAAGGATGCATATAAAAAAAGTGTCCTCGGTTTACGAAACCGACCCGGTGGGAAACACCGAACAACCAAGATTCCTTAACCTGGTCTGTCAGGTAAATACGCTCTTAGCTCCTAAAGAATTACTCACTCTGGCAAAGGGTATTGAACTGAAACTGGGTAGAGTCCCTGCGAAGACGAAAAACGCACCACGGATTATTGATATAGATATACTTCTTTACGGCGAGAAAATAATGAAACTGAAAAAATTGACTATTCCCCACCCCAGGCTTCTGGAGAGAGCCTTTGTTCTCGTCCCGCTGGCAGAAATCGCCCCGGATGCTGTTCATCCTGTATCCGGGAAAACAGCCAGGGAATTATTGAACGAAATAACTGAAAAGCAAGGGGTTTTTAAATGGGAAGATGATGGCAAGGTTGAATAATGTTTAGAGTATCCATAGAACGCCATTTTGATGCGGCTCATTATCTAAGAGAATACCAGGGGAAGTGTGAGAACCTCCACGGTCACCGTTACAAAGTTGTAGCTAACTTGAAAGCTGATATGCTCGATGATATCGGTCTGGCTTTTGATTTTACAGTCTTGAAAAAGAGTGTTGACGAGATACTGGAAAGATTCGACCATGCCTGCCTGAACGATATCGAACCATTCACATCGATAAACCCGTCTTCGGAAAATATAGCTTCTACTATTTGCGTTGAACTAAAGAAGCGATTCGAAAAGCAGACCGTTCAAATAGAGAGTATAGAAGTCTGGGAATCACCCGATGCCTGGATTACCTACTTTCCCGATTAAGTATCCTCATCCGGCGGAAGTAAATTGGGAATGGTATCTTCGATCGGATAGGTATGATTACATTTCCGGCAAGTAAGTGAACCACTGATAATCTCGCCCTCTTTTTCATCGGCGACAGTCAATTCCAGTTCACTCTTGCACACCGGACATACGATAATATCCATCAACTCTTTCTTCATATCGAGATTATATCATATCCGGCTTATCTTTATTGATTTTTATCACTACCGATATTAATATGGAAGCAGGATACCTGAATAATAGTCGGAGGTTGTGAAATGGAAGTAGTATCTGAAATTACCAAGACGACACTCGGGGAGATTGAAAAAATATTAACGACGAGGACCGTAGTCGGTGAACCAATGACAGTCGAAGGAGTAACCATCATTCCTCTTATCAGTATCGGCTTCGGTTTCGGTGCCGGAGGTGGTTCCGGTAAAAGCGAATCAAAACAGAAAGGTGAAGGGGCGATTGGCGGAACCGGTGGTGCAGCCTGGGTAAGACCTGTGGCTTTGGTTGTGATTGACAAGGAAGGGAACGTAAGGATGGAACCGGTCAAGCGGGGACTGTCTTCTTTCGTTGAAAAAGTAACCGATACTGTTCCGAAGGTAGTTGAAAAGATTATCGACAGAAAACAGGAGAAAGAAAAGGAACCTGAAGAGGAAAAGTAAGTGCTTGCGCTTTATATAATAGCCGGGCTGATTATTTTCGCAGTCCTGCTCCTGTGTATACCTGTTGAGACCACGATTTCCATGGATACGGAATCCGGTAAGAGATATTCTTTTGTCGTATCATGGATGTTTGGAATTGTCAAAAAAGACCTGGGAAAAAGAAAGCATGAAAAGAGAAAGGGAATAAAAAAACCTGCGAAGAAAAGGAGATTACCGTCCCTTCTGAACATCGGCTTTTATTCTCAGCTTGGTAATGCAGGCGGATTAATTACACGATTTAAGGATTTTATCACCGGTATATACAGGCAAATAAAGATAACCAATATCTCTGGCGATCTTGTAATCGGCCTTGAAGATCCTGCTTATACTGGAATGCTTTTCGCGGTTATCGGCCCGGCCAACGCATTGTTGAACCTGCACCCGAGATACAATGTCAGTATCAGGCCGTTTTTCGACGATGAGAACATTTTGGAGGGTAACCTGCACGGTAACGTCAAAGTACAGCCGATACGACTCATCGGTCCCGCCTTGAAACTCGCTCTTACGAAAGAAGTCCGGCGGCTCGGGAGAGAATATATAAAGAAAAAATGGCGGAGAAGAAAGAAGAACGGATTATTATTTTCCTTTGGTTAACTCAACCAGTTCAATTTCGAACGTAAGATCTTTACCGGCCAGTCGATGATTGGCATCAACCGTTATGGTTGTTTCGGATACATCGACAACCGGAGCATTCATGACCCTGCCCCCCGGTCCTGAAAGCGGAATCTGGTCACCGACTTTCGGATCCATGTCTTCGGGAAGTTCATCTTTCGAAAATACCAACAATAACTCTTCATCATGAAAACCATATGCATCTTCTGCCGGGATTGTGACGGTTTTTACTTCTCCTACCTTCATACCGATAACGGCAGCATCGAATCCTGCTATCATCTGACCGGCGCCAGCGGTGAACTCGAGAGGGTCTCTTCCCTCTGACGAGTCGAAGACGCTGCCGTCATCAAGCGTTCCTGTATAGTGTACCTTGATATAATCGCCAGCTTCGACAATCATCCCTTCTTCTACTACCTCTTCTATCTTCTCTTCTTCTTCGTCCTCTACGACCTTCCCTTCACATCCCGCTAGCGGTATGATTAACAATGAAAGTATACATAGTAGTATAAGTGCATATAGACGTACTCTCTTGTTCAATTTATTCTTCTCCTGTATCTACTTGTGTATCCAATGTTAACACAGTACTGTTAATTGATGCTATGAAACCTAGATCACTTTTCTCTTCCACCTGCCTGATTTGAAATAAATCGTAAACAAGAGCGCCCTGGCAACCAGCGCTATTGAGATTGCCCACTGCACACCGTTCACTCCAAGCGATGTATATTCGGGAAGTAACCAGGCAAGCGGGATCTGTATAATCCACATTGTGAGTAGAGTGACGATCATTGTTACTATCGTGTCGCCGACGCCTTCAACACAAAGGCTGATGACTATCGTGAGTCCAAATACAAGGTAACCAACGATTTGAATTCTCATAAAGGTTGAAGCTATATCGACCAGTTCAGCGTCAGTACTGAATATTGTCACGATATTATCCGCGAAAAACCAGATAAATATACAACAAATTACCATTGCTCCGGAATACAGAGCTACCGCTATCCAGCCACCTTTTTCAGCCCGATCAGGTTTCCCGGCGCCTAGGTTTTGACCTGCAAGCACGCCGGCTGCATTTCCCAGAGCACCTGCGGGCATCCTGATAAATGTATCAATCCGTTGTATGAGAGAAAGCGCCCCTACAGCAGCAGTGCCGAAAGGTGAGATGAACCAGATCAGAACGAGATAGGGAAGAAATCTCTGAACGCCTGTAATCGATGCAGGGATGCCTATTTTCATCATACGCCAGATAACATCCTTATCGAGGCTTAAACCCTTTAGAGTTAGTTTCAGGCGTGTTCGTCCGGTAAAAAGGTACCATATACCAAACGACGCTCCGAAAAATTGTGATATCACATTTGCCCAGGCCGCTCCACTCACACCCATATCAGGGAATATCCATACTCCGAATACAAGTAACGGGCAAATGACTACATGGAACACCCTGAAAAAGATTGATATTCGCATAGGGGTAACAGTATCACCGGAAGCCTGCATAACGGATTGTGACACCATTGTCAGTGCCATAGTAATTGAACCGGCAAGCTGAATACGCATATACGCAGCACCTTCGACTACGACATCGGCTTCAACACCGAAAATCGATAGAAGAGGTTCAGCCAGGAAAATACCGATAGCCGCCATTATTAAAGAAAATATTGCCCCGATAACCAGGGCCTGCTGACCGATATTATTGGCGCCGTCTGTATCTCCGGATCCGACAGAACGGGCGATCATCGCTCTCAAGCCTGTATAGAGACCCATCATAATAGAGTTGACCGCCATCACTACCATTCCGGACACGCCGACTCCTGCAATCGGCGCTGCGCCCAGTTTACCTACCCATATCATGTCGATGGTAGGACCTAGTACGGTAAGTGTCTGGCTGATCATAATAGGCCAGGATAATGACCAAAGGTTATGAATGACACTGCCTTCAGTCCAGTTTCTATCATAAGAGGGACGTTTCATCGTACTGCTGTTGCTCCTGGAAACTGTGATGTGGATACTAGAGACTATCAGATTTCATGATAACACAATGTCGGGAAATTGGCTTACTAAACAGGATAAGGTTTGGTATTATAAGTTAATCTAGATTCTGGTAGAATATACGGAAATGAGTGAAGGTTCCACTCCCATAAGGCAGCAATATCTCAGGATTAAGAGGAAATATCCGCAGGCGATTCTCCTCTTTCGTCTTGGTGACTTCTACGAGACATTCGACGAGGACGCAAAAACCATTTCGCGTGAACTCGATATCGTGCTAACCGCGCGTGAAATGGGTAAAGGCAATAAAGTGCCCCTGGCGGGAATACCTTATCACGCGCTTGAAAACTACCTTGCCAGGCTTGTGAACAAAGGACACAAGGTTGCCATATGCGAACAGGTTACCAGGCCCGGAGAAACAAAAGGAATTGTCGAAAGAGAAGTAGTGAGGGTTGTCACTCCCGGTACCGTAGTTGAATCGGGATTACTGGACAGCAAGACGAACAACTACCTGGTAAGTGTTATCACTGGAGATAAAGAAGCAGGTATTGCCTATATCGATATATCCACAAGCGAATTCACTACGACGCAGATTCCCGTTGAAAGACTAATGCCCGAGATAGAACGGCTGACACCTTCCGAAATTGTTATATCAGAAAGTGAGATTTTCGATAATTCTCAGACAGATATTCCGGTGACGAAACTGGATGACTACTGGTTCGAGTACGAAATCGCTCATCAGACGCTTATCGATCATTACCGGGTTTCATCACTGGACGGATATGGCTGTGCCAACCTGCCCTATGCTGTCCGGGCAGCCGGAGCAATTGTTCACTACCTGCAAGAAACACAAAAAGGTATGTCGGGACATTTATCCGGTCTATCGACATATTCTACGGAATCGTTCATGGCACTGGACGAACATTCACTGGTAAATCTTGAAATATTCCGCAGTTCAAGCATTCGCACAGGTGCAACTTCTCTACTTTCAGTACTCGACCTGACGAAAACGGCAATGGGCGGAAGGCTTTTAAGACGATGGCTTGGTAAACCACTCCTTGACATAGATGAGATAAAAAAACGCCAGATATCTGTAAAATGGTTTTATGAGAATACACTGCCCCGTAATCAGGTGATTTCGCTACTGGACAAGACATCCGATATCGAAAGATTAATCAACAGGATCAAGAGTAATATTGCCAATCCTCGTGAACTCGTTTCTTTAAAAAAAGGCCTGGAGGGAATACCGGAACTGGTAAAGGTTATAGAAGGAGGTACCAGTAACAGCCCGATCAACTGGTTGAAAAGTGAACTGAAACCACGACAGGATGTAGTCGACCTGATAACCGAAGCTATAAAGGATGAACCGGCTACAAATCCCGGAGACGGCGACGTGATAAGGCAGGGATTCTCAGAAGAACTGGACAGCCTGCGTAATATCTCAAGAAATGCCCGGCAGTACCTGGCAAACCTCGAGAAAGAAGAACAGGAAAAGACAGGGATAAAGAACCTTAAAGTAGGCTATAACAAGGTATTCGGTTATTATATTGAAGTTTCGAATTCATATCTCGCACAGGTGCCTGAATACTTCATCAGGAAGCAGACGCTGGTTGGAGGAGAACGGTTCTTTACACCCGAACTCAAAGAATATGAATCCACCATCCTGAACGCAAAAGACAGGGTAGCTGAACTCGAAACCAATTTATTCCAAAGGGTATGTCGCCAGGTTGCGACTGCCAGTGACAGGATACTGAAAGTTGCGGATGCCCTGGCAAACGTCGATGTGTTTTCCACGCTGGCAGAGGTGTCAGTCAGATATGACTATCGTTGTCCTGAGTTGAATACCGGTAACACCATATTAATCTCCAACGGCAGACATCCTGTGGTAGAAAGAAATCTCGATGACAGCGACTTTGTTCCTAATGATACGATACTTTCTAATGATGATTCTCAGATTATCATACTGACCGGTCCGAACATGGCCGGAAAATCGACCTATCTGAAACAGGTGGCTCTTATCGTACTGCTGGCTCAGACCGGCAGTTTCGTTCCTGCAGATTCAGCTGAAATAGGTATAGTAGACCGTGTTTTCACCCGGATAGGTGCCAGGGAGGACCTTGCTGCCGGACAGTCCACCTTTATGGCGGAGATGGTTGAGACGGCGAACATTTTGAATAACGCTACCTCCCGTTCTTTACTCATCCTTGACGAGATTGGTCGCGGCACCAGTACTTATGATGGGATGTCCATTGCCCGTGCGGTGGCTGAATATATACATAATCACACCGGTCTCGGAGCAAAAACTCTTTTTGCTACACATTATCACGAGATGGTAGAACTGGCGGATTTCCTACCACGGGTAAAGAATTACAATATCGCGGTGACTGAAGAGAAAGGGAAAGTTATATTCCTCCGGAAGATACTTCCCGGAGGCGTCGACAAGAGTTACGGCATCCACGTCGCCCAGCTTGCCGGACTGCCCAAACAGGTAGTTAACCGGGCAAACGAAGTCCTGGAAGAACTTGAGAGTTCAGGCTCACAGAAGACTCCATCAACCAGGAAGAAAACGACCAGGACAGAAGTTGCCGAACAGATATCATTCTTCGGAAAGAAATCACCTCTCGTCGATGAGATACAAAATCTTGATATAGAATCGCTAACTCCGCTCGAAGCCCTTAACAAGTTGTACGAATTGCAGAAGAAAGCCGGAAACCAGTAGAAATTCTTTTTATCTTCAATATTGCTTTTAACCAGGTTTTGTTGTTTAATAGTTAACGATATATCGTTATGAAAATAATTCTCAGGCTTCTGGTTTTCGTTAAAAAACGCTGGGCGACTTTGTTACTCGGCTTTATTTGTATTACGGTCAGTACGGTAGGCGGCCTGGTAATACCACGACTTCTGGGAAACGGTATCGACACCGCGCTGAGTTCCGGTGAAAAGAGTACCATCGTAGTCCTCGCACTTATTATTCTGGGAACAACACTTTTAAGAAGCGCGGGACGTTTTGGCGATACCTATATTACCCAGCTCGTTTCCCAACAGGCTTCATACGATGTACGGAACGCACTTTACGATCACCTGCATAAACTTGGCTTTGCCTACTACGATAAAGCTCAGACCGGCCAGATAATGTCACGCTGCACGGCGGATATCGAGGCAGCCAGGATGTTTCTCAGCGCAGGACTTCTCAACCTTATCCAGATGTTCATCGTGATAGTCGGAGTAAGCACACTTATCCTGACCCTTAACTGGCAGCTTGGTTTGATGACACTGGCGTTTATGCCGGTAATTTTCTGGCAGACACTGTATGTCAGCGGAAAACTTCAGCCGATATGGGCGCGGGTGCAGCAGACGATAGGTGTTCTCGGCGTGACATTACAGGAAAGCCTGTTTGGTATCAAGGTTGTGAAAGCCTTTACCTTACAGGAAAGAGAAAACAATAAATTCTACGGTCAAGCAAATGAATTATACAGTGAACAGATTGCCGCTGCCCGTATCCAGGCCATATATACACCGGTTATGACAGTTCTGATAGCGCTTCCTACGGTACTGGTTCTCTGGTTTGGCGGTCGCCAGGTAATTGATGGCAATTTAACTATTGGTGGTATTACCCAGTTCATCCTGTATCTCGGTATGATGGCTGGATTCGTTTCACGCCTGGGCCAACTGGCAAATATGATCTCAAGAACAATCTCGGCAGGACGCAGGATATTCGAGATTCTGGATACAGAACCTGCAGTAAAGGATAAGCCTGATGCAATACAACTGGCAAAGGTAAACGGCCAGGTATCATTCAACAATGTCGGTTTTACCTACGGAACGACTGCCGCCGTTTTACAGGATATCAGCTTCTGCGCAGAACCGGGACAGATGGTGGCGTTAATTGGCGGTTCCGGCAGCGGAAAGACAACGATTATCAACCTGATATCGAGATTCTATGATGTAACCGCGGGAAGTATAACGGTTGATGGTATCGATATTCGGGATGTAACTTTGTCATCATTAAGGAAGAACGTTGTCGTAACCCAGCAGGATATATTCCTGTTTTCATCGACTATCAGAGACAATATCGCCTACGGTGCCCCCGGTGCCACTACCGAACAGGTGGAATCAGCGGCGAAAGCTGCCCAGATACACGATTTCATTATGAGTCTTCCTGATGGATACAACACATGGGTCGGCGAACGTGGGGTTACTCTTTCCGGCGGAGAGAAGCAGCGTGTAGCAATCGCTCGCTCTCTACTGGTGGATCCCAGTATTTTGATTCTGGATGACTCTACATCGAGCGTCGATGCGGAAACAGAACACCTTATACTCAAAGCACTGGATAAATTAATCGAGGGCCGGACTACATTTGTAGTTACTCACAGGTTACCGATAATCAGAAATGCCGATCTTATACTCGTATTGGAGGATGGAAAGATAAAGCAAAGAGGTAATCACAGTGAACTGATGGCTGTTGATGGATTGTACCGTACGACTTATGAAAGTCAACTCGAAGCCAATCGTGATGCCGGCTTGAACCCGGAAGGAGAATCCTCAAATGGCAAGTAATACAACTCCGGGGGGACAGCAGCTACGCGGAGCTATAGACTCCGGCGAAATAGACGATATCCTGGGTAAGGTATACGACGTAGGATTAATTAAACGGGTGTTAGCGTACATTGCTGACGTAAAATGGCACCTGGTAATTGGCGCTGTAGGTATTGTACTACGTACCGCGGGAAACCTGGTAACTCCTCTACTGATCGCAATGGCAACGAATCGAATTGTCGATAATAATATCGACGGACTCACCGTAGCCGCATTGCTATACCTGGGAGTACTGGGAGTTATGTGGTTTGCGCAGTACCTGGAAACACTCCATCTTTCCTATACCGCTCAGGGGATTCTTTTCAAGATGCGTACCTCAATGTTCAGTCACCTGCATGAAATGTCTCTGAGTTTCTATGATCACAATAAGATTGGAAAGTTGATGTCCCGAGTGCAGAATGATGTCGACCAGCTCCAGATGCTGGTTTCTCAGAATGTCGTAATGGTCGGTGTAAATTCTATTACCCTTATAGGAATAATGATCATCATGCTGACACTTAACTGGCAGCTTGCCCTGCTTTCTCTGTCAACGCTGCCGATACTGGTCATTATCGTTATTATCTGGCAAAAGTACGCACGAAAGGCATTTATTTTAGCACGGAAAGCAATAGCGATGGTAAACGATAACCTGCAGGAAAGTATCTCGGGTGTTAGAGTTACCCAGAACCTTTCACGAGAAAAAGAAAATGTTAGACAATTCGATGCTGTTAATAAAGCGAACCTTGATGCTAATAAAAAATCAGCTTTATTGCAGGCTTTGATAAACCCGCTTACACAGATACTGACTGATGGCTCATATGTCATCGTGCTGATATTCGGTGGGTTTCAGGTACTTGAAGGTGAAATGCCGGTAGGATTTCTTCTGGCTTTCCTGCTGTATATACAGAGAATCGGTCAGCCGATACAGCAGCTGGCGACAATGTACACGGAAATTCAGAGAGCGATGGCATCTGGTGCCAGGATCTTCGAGTTAATAGATGTCCAGCCGGAAATTGAAGATTCTGTGGGTGCTAAAAAGATAGTAGAAGCAAAAGGTGAGATAGAGTTTAAAGATGTAAGTTTCAGTTATATTCAGGGCTCTGAAATTATACACTCACTCAATTTAAAGGTAAATTCCGGAGAAATGGTTGCAATAGCCGGCAGGACCGGAGCAGGAAAGAGTAGTATTGCCAGCCTGATCAGCCGATTCTATGAAGTAAACAGTGGAGAAATTACGCTGGACGGTAATAATATATCACTGATTACGCAGGATTCTTTGAGAAAACAGATCGGCTTTGTTCCGCAAGATCCATTCCTTTTTTCAGGAACGATAGAAGAAAATATCAAGGATGGGAAATTAGACGCGAGCTATAATGAAGTAATAAACGCAGCCAGGATCGCCGGTGCTCATGACATAATATCTCGAATGGAAAATGGATATGAAACTCTGGTAGGCGAACGAGGCGGTAACCTGAGTCCAGGCCAGCGCCAGCTTGTCTGCCTGGCAAGGGCGATTCTGTCAGATCCGGCAATATTAATCCTGGATGAAGCTACCGCGAATATCGACACAAATACGGAAAGAATAATCCAAAAATCTCTGGACAAGGTAGCTAAAGGAAGAACTTGTATCATAATTGCCCACAGGCTTTCAACTATAACCAGTGTCGACCGCATTATTGTCCTGGAACACGGAAACATCGTCGAAACAGGTAATCACAAGGAACTCATGGCTAAAAAAGGACTTTATTACGATATGTTCGAAACGCTCAGCCGGACGGGAGAGGATGAGGAGTGATGCAGGGAAGTTCAGGTGAGGATACTGTATCCAGACTGTATAGTATTGAAGATCGATTAAGGGCTATAGCAAATATCGGACTGTATCATAAAGATAATCCATTTGTAGTAGAGCAGTACAAAAAAGTTCTTGAATCAAGTGCGGAAATATTAAGCATTATCGAAAATCGTACTATACATGATGTGGTGTCTATTTATAAAGACAACATGGCCCATATGAGTCCGAAAAACGGCGCGGAAGCTGCTGTTTTCAGAGATGAAAAGATCTTACTTATCAAGCGCCATGATGACGGGTTATGGGCTGTGCCGGGAGGATTGTCGGACGTAGGTGAAACTCTCGCTGGTTCGGCAATAAGAGAACTTAAAGAGGAGACAGGACTTTCAGGCCGAATAATCAAACTTCTTGGAATATTTGACTCACGGATATGGAACAGCAGAGAGATAAGCCAGGTCTACAGTGCCATATTTGAAGTGTCCAGTGAAAATGATATGCCGAGAAATACTCATGAAGCGATGGACTGGGGCTTCTTCGGTGAAGGTGAGTTGCCCGATATGTCTCCCGGACATGATAAACGCGTACCGATGTTATTTAAGCTGAGAGACGGTAGAATAGATACACCTTTTTACGACAAATAACTATCTCAGGTATTCCCAGTACGGCTTGAGATTCTCCCTTACCTGATTAACCATAGTAATAGCATTAGCCAGTGAGTTCTCCACTCGAGGGAAAGGAATATCGATTGACGGTTCTTCGACCGATAGATCATATCCAAGCAGACCTTCTATCAGCGCCAGCCAGCCGTAAGGGAGTATATCCATGTTATAGCCTGACGCTACAAGATCGATGACTTTCCCGTCACAAACACTCGATAGTTCACTTACTCTTTTGCCCAGCATAAAAAGTCCGTCGAGTTTCAGGCCAAGATTTGTAAGTATGTCTCCGTAGTGGGGGTCGGAGCCGCCGTTACGGATAATTATCTGTGGTTCGAATTCCCTCACGACAGGTTCGATAATATTTTCAAATACGTATTCATATGATTCAAGGCCGGAATAAGGAGGCATCGGCAGGTTGATTGTGTATCCGGCTCCCAGTCCTTTACCTGTTTCATGAGTAAATCCGGTACCGGGGTAGAGAGTGACCGGGTCCTGGTGAAGATCGATGAACAGCACTTTATTGCTATTATAAAAATACTCGCAGGTGCCGTTACCGGCGTGTGCATCCGTATCAATTATACAAATCTTTGAGTAATGATGTTCCTGAAGTAGATACCTGCCACAGAATGCAACGTCATTATATATACAAAATCCTTCACCATAATCAGGCTTGGCATGATGAAGACCTCCTCCGATAGAGATTACCTTCTCATACTCATTGTTGGATACCAGGTCGCAGCCCAGTTTCGCCTGACCGATTATCAATCGTGCCGCTTCTTCAATTCTACCGTGATGTTCCCTGGGTATGTTGTCGCCACTGTGAAATCGAGAAAAACTGCCCGTTATCTGAGCAGGCGGTTTCCCCAGATTGAAGAAATCCCGGGTAAAATCGATGTATTCCTGGCTGCAGATTTTCAATAATTCTTCATCACTGACTGGATCAACCTCCAGCAGATCATATTTTCCTTCATCGGGAAAACTTTCACTAAGAAAATTTCTAAATAGCTGATATCTGTTTCCACGAAAGGGATGCCCTTCGCCGAAATCATACTCGGATAATCCGTTACTGTACAATATAGCTGCATTTTCTTTCATAATATAGCGCCTGTTTTCAATTATTTATACAGTAGGTATTTTACCCTGTTCTCTAAACTTATTCACTATGTCTTTATCACGAACAACGGCATGACCTATCCCGTACTGTTGGCTTAATCGCAGCGGAACGCAGCAACAGGTACAGCAGTTACATATGGCGAAGAAATCGTTCTTGCATTTGATTATCGTGTGTACCAAACCGAGTTCGTGGCACTGTCGTAATACGCGTTTCGCTTCGTCGGCATCGAGTTTCCTGTAATCTTCAGGCCTTTCATCGACGAATGCGTTTCTGTGAAAGCCAACCATGATTTCAGCATTTACGGGATTATCACAATTATTAAACACCTCGCGGCAGGTGCACGGACCGAGATAAAGCTGTGTTGAACTATCTACTATCATACAGGCCTCGTCAGTATTCAACAGATATGCGTTTTCCATTGTTTTGCCATACGAATTCGCAACCCACCTGACAATACTGCCAATCAAGGGTATCCTGGTCCATTTCGCCCAGAATATGTAGAAATAGAGAACCTTCTCACGATATCTGCTGTATAGTTTTAACGCATGATGCATACTACCTGTCCTAATAAAGATTATACAGGAAGATACACCCAAGTATTAAATATCTTAATAATGTTTAAAAAATAGTTAAACTTTTTTTAAAAAGGGTATTGACAAAATTAAGATATGGGTTTAATATATATTAAAATAATTAATTGTTAAGTAAGAATAGTTAATGATTAGTACCAGGAAGGTTAAAAATGACGAAAGATTGGAATGAGCTGACAAAACTGACCCAGGGAGCCGACATTACCATAGAGCGTGTTCGTCTTACTCAGAGCAACATTGCGATAGAAGGAGAATTCGAACTGCCGATGCTGGCACGACTTTCCGCAGAAGACCAGGTGTTCGTGATGGCGTTTATCCAGTGTCACGGCTCGATAAAAGATATGGAAGAGATGTTCGGGATAAGTTACCCGACGGTGAAAAACCGGTTAAACCGTCTGGCTGATAAACTCAAGCTTGTCCAGAACTTTTCATACACACCGACGGGTGTGACCCCGAAGGAGCAGGATGCAGTACTGTCCCAGCTTGAACGGGGAGAAATAACAGCCGATGAGGCAATAGAGAGGTTAGCAAAATGAAGAGACCACCATTAATCATGCGTATCAGGATAAGGAACAACAATACCAAATTCGGTTTATGGATACCATTATTCCTGATATTCCCGGTTGTTGCCGTACTCGTGATAGCTCTCGCGCCGCTTGCACTCCTGGCAGCTCTGATTGTATTGCCGTTCGGGTACGCAAGAACAGTACTCTGCGCACCGGCATTATTCTCAGTGTTCTGCGCGATGCGCGGGCTCGAAGTAGACGTATTAAGCGGTCATAAAGACGAAAGCGTCCTGGTAATGGTCAAGTAAAAACTATAAAAAATAAAATAAAGGAGATAACAATGAGTGAAAATAGAACGAGAATACTCGAAATGCTGGCAGAAAAGAAAATAACCGTAGATGAGGCTGAACGATTACTGGCTGTAGCCAGTAACGACGAAAAAACCGAAACAACCTATACTCCAACAAATACAGTAAATAACAAAATACCGAAATTTCTCAGAGTAGTTGTCGAGCCTGGTCCCGGAGCGGAGGGCGCGGAGGATGTAGACAAGGTAAACGTCAGGGTACCGATGAACCTGATCCGGGCAGGAATGAAACTTACGTCACTTATCCCTCCGCATGCCTCCGACAAGATGAACGAGGCAATGAGAGAAAAGGGTGTAGACTTCGACCTGCGAAACATGAAACCTGAAGACCTCGAAGACCTGATAAATGCGCTCAGTGATCTTGAGGTTGATGTCGACGGAAAAACCAAGGTACGTGTTTTTGCCGAATAAATTCTCTCTAAAAGTCCCGATGAGGTTTTCACCCCATCGGGACTTTTTTTGTTCCAGTTACTTACCGAGTTTTTCTATCTCTTCTTCGACTTCTTCAGCCCCTTCAGCGTAAAAGCCTTCTTCATCAGGTGCAAGTTCCTTGAGAAGTCTCAGGAATTCACCGGCATGTACTCTTTCCTCGTCAGCAATGTCTTTAAGAACGGCAATGGCCAGTTTATCATCGGTGGATTCGGCAAGCTGCATATACATCTGGACAGCTTCATATTCGGCTGCGACAAGGAAACGTATCGCCCGTATTAGTTCCTCTTTCGTCAATTTTCTGTCGTTCACCATACCTGAAAAAGGTGATCCAAAGTCCGGCATTGTTTCTACCTCCTTATTTATTCAAAGGCTACCACATAATTTTTAAGAACGCCTATCGGTTCTATCTTTATCTCGACCGCGTCACCCGGTTTCATCGGGCCGATACCGCTGGGAGTACCGGATGCGATTACATCACCCGGGAGGAGGGTCATGACACTCGAAATAAAACATATCATTTCAGGGACCGAGAATATGAGATCGGACGTGTTCTGCTGCTGTTTTAACTCTTCGTTTAGATAGGTACTCACCACGACATTACCGGGATCCAGGTTAGTCTCGATACAAGGTCCTATCGGCCCGAAGGTGTCATGCCCTTTTCCGCGAGTCCACTGACCGTCATCTCTCTGGTGGTCACGGGCCGTAATATCATTGAAACAGGTATATCCGAACACGTAATCAAGGGCATCGTCAACAGAAACCATCCTTGTTCGTTTACCGATCACGATACCGAGTTCACATTCATAATCTACCCTCGTTGTTGAAGGAGGATACACAATATTATCTTCAGGACCTATTATACAAGTGGTCGGTTTTATGAATATAATGGGTGATTCAGGTACGGGATTACGCGTTTCTTCGGCATGACTTTTGTAATTCAAGCCGAGAGCAACTATCTTTGTCGGTGTACACGGAGCAAGAATCGTTACTTCATTCAATGAGTACGTTTTATCAAGCGGCATAATTCTGTCGTAAGGTTCCTGTGCCAGCTTTGTGATCACGTCTCCGTCAAGAATCCCGTAATGTTCGGTATAATCTATCCTGAACCGTACTGTTTTCATCATTATCCTCCGCCTGTCTCATCGATCTTTAGATATCGCCAACCTGCAGCTTCTTTCATGGCCATCACTTTACTCAATGAATAACACCTCCTGATGTTTTTATTATGAGATGCAGCAGCTCTCGGTTGGAAATAAGTAAATAGTACTTACTTTTGAACGTAGATTATCAATTTGCAATATCCGTTGTCAACATGAATACTTGTCAACTTCACATAAAAATGATAATATAGTCAAGCGTAGTTACAAGTAAATTATACTTGACCGAATATAGTAAGGGATGGAAGATGACAGATAAATACTCGCCGCAGGAAATCGAAAAGAAATGGCAGCAGAGATGGGCTGAAGACGGTCTTTATGAGACAACCGAAGACCTTCCAAATCCTAAGTACTACGCACTTACCATGCTTCCATACACCTCCGGAGACCTGCATATCGGTCACTGGTACAACTACGTGCCGCCCGATGTGCATGCCCGTTTCCGGCGGATGAGAGGTTATAACGTCTTTCACCCGATAGGATTCGATTCATTCGGACTTCCGGCAGAGAATGCGGCGATACGGTCCGGAATACATCCATCTAAATGGACGGAGGAGAATATCGCCAACCTGCGAGACCAGTTGAAAAGTATCGGCGCGATGTATGACTGGAATCGTGAAGTAATTACCAGCGAACCCGAGTATTACCGGTGGACGCAGTGGCTCTTCCTGAAGCTTTACGAGCATGACCTTGCCTACAGGAAAAAAGCTCCGGTAAACTGGTGCCCGAGTTGTCAGACCGTGCTGGCCAATGAACAGGTAATCGATAACAGGTGCGAGCGATGCGACTCTCCCGTATCCCAGCAGGATAGAGAACAGTGGTTTTTCCGCATCACCAAGTATGCCGAAGAGTTAATGAAACATGACGGGATCGACTGGCCGGAACGAACCAAGCTGATGCAGGTGAACTGGATTGGAAAGAGCACCGGCGCTGATATCTCATTCGAGCTCGATATCTCCGGAGTGGAGGAAAAAGAGATTCGAGTGTTCACGACACGACCTGATACGACCTATGGTGTGACATTTATGGTCCTGGCTCCGGAACACCCGTTAGTTGCGAAGATCACCACTACGGAGAAAAAAGCGGAAGTCGAACAATATGTTGAAAAGTCACGGGAACAGACTGAGATCGAAAGATTGTCCACCGAAAAGGAGAAGGACGGGGTCTTTACCGGCGCCTATGTGACGAACAGGCTGAACGGTGAGAAAGTTCCTGTCTGGATAGCCGATTACGTTCTGCTGAGTTATGGTACCGGCGCGGTAATGGCGGTACCGGCACATGATGAACGCGATTTCGCCTTTGCGAAAAAATATAATATACCAATAAGGATTGTGATAGCGCCTGAAGGATATTCCGGAGAAGTACTGGAAGAAGCCTATACCGGACCTGGTACCATGATTAATTCGGAACAGTTCGACGGAATACCCAGCCAGGAAGGTATAAACGAGGTATCGGATTATCTTGCCGAGAAAGGCTGGGGAGGTCCGACGACAACGTATCGTCTTCGCGACTGGCTGATATCGCGCCAGCGGTACTGGGGAGCGCCTATCCCGATGGTATATTGCGACGAGTGCGGACTTATACCGGTTCGTGAAGAAGACCTGCCGGTACTTCTGCCCGAGGATGCCGAATTTAAGCCGACCGGTGAATCACCCCTGGCTTACAGTCGGAGTTTCGTAAACACCACCTGTCCGAAATGCGGAAAACCGGCAAGGCGCGAAACGGATACTATGGATACATTTATGTGTTCATCGTGGTATTTCCTGCGTTACTGCAGCCCTCATGAAAATGACAAACCATATGATCCGGAGAAGGTAAAATACTGGATGCCGGTCGATCTTTATACCGGCGGCATCGAACATGCCGTGATGCACCTGCTGTATGCTCGTTTCTTCTGTAAAGCATTAAGGGACATGGGACTGGTGGACTTCGATGAACCGTTCACTCGATTGTTCAACCAGGGGATTATTATCCGGGAGCATCAGAAGATGAGCAAATCTCGCGGTAACGTAATTACGCCTGATGACCTGGTAAATGAACTGGGAGCGGATACCGTTCGCACCTATCTTATGTTCCTGGGACCCTGGGACCAGGGTGGTGACTGGTCTGATACCGGAATAAGCGGAATGAGCCGGTGGTTGAATCGATTATGGGGTATGATGACCGATCCTTACCATGCAAATCATGTAGACAATAAAACCGAGAAAGATTTGATACGATTCACTCACCAGGTGATTCGAAAAATTACCGATGATCTTGAGAAATTACGTTTTAATACCATGGTAGCGTCATTAATGGAGTTTTCAAATTATCTCTCTACGCTAAAGAATGAAGGAAAAGTCGGTAAAAAAGTATGGAAAGAATCAGTTAAGACGCTGCTTTTGCTGTTGGCGCCTTCAGTTCCTCATTTTGCCGAAGAACTATGGGAAAGAACAGGAAATTCATACAGTATCCATACACAGGACTGGCCACAGTGGGATGATGAATTGGCAAAAGATGAAGAAATAACGCTGGTCGTGCAGGTGAACGGTAAACTTCGCGACAGGATTTCGGTTGCGGCTTCGATCACCGAAGCTGAAGCGGTAGAAAAAGCACGGACGAGTGAAAAAGTGAAGAGTCATATCGAGGGAAAAACAACGGTAAAAGAGATATTCGTACCCGGCAAACTGGTAAATATTGTAGTACGTTAATTTATTATAAAGGAATAATATCATGAAAATAGCGTTCATTGGCGGCGGAAACATGGGTACATCAATCCTTTCAGCGATTATAAATAAAGGTCTGGCAGCACCTGCTGAAATAACCGTAAGTGACATAATTGAGGAAAGACTGGAGTACCTGAAAAGTACCTACGGTGTGTCTGTTACAACCGATAATACCTCGGCAATAGACGGTAAAGAAGTAATTTTACTATCAGTGAAGCCGCAGACAGTTCCTGAAATTCTACCGGAACTGAAAGGAAAAATTAATGCCGGACAACTGATAATATCGATAATGGCCGGTATCAAAATATCCACGTTAACGGAAGGCTTAAGCTGTAGCGCAGTTGTCCGTGTCATGCCGAATATGCCCGCCCAGGTGTTCGAAGGAATGAGTGGCTGGACAACTACACCGGAAGTTTCCGAGGACCAGAAGGAAACTGCTAAGTCTATCTTACAGACTATAGGTAAAGAGATATACTTCGACGAAGAAAAGTATCTTGATATGGTGACTTCGGTAAGTGGAAGCGGTCCGGCATATTACTTTTATTTCGTAGAATCTCTTACCGAAGCCGGCGTTAAGGTTGGCTTCCCTCGCGAAACTGCTTATGCACTCGTACTCCAGACACTTATAGGTGCTGGAAAACTAATGCGTGAGTCGGGGACTGATCCGGCGGACCTTCGAAAGATGGTTACTTCGAAAGGGGGAACCACCGCTGCTGCATTCGATGTCCTGGAGGAGGGTGGTTTTAAAGACCTTGTTGCCAGAGCGTTGATGGCTGCCTATAATCGATCGAAGGAACTTGGCGGAGAGAGATAGTGTCACTGGTTTTCGTCATCCTGAGAATTATCTGTGAGATACTGACAGTCTGTATATTTCTGAGGGCGATTGTGTCCTGGATAGCTCCCGGACAGGCTAATTTCTTTACTGACATACTCTATCATATTACCGAGCCGATTCTTTCACCGATAAGACGCATTCTCCCGGCGACGGGTGGTCTTGATTTCGCTCCTCTTGCAGCAATCATCGTTCTTCAGGTGATATCATTCTTCCTCGTATAAATAATACCGCCATAGCGTAATTAATTCACGACTATGGCGGTCATGTCGCATATTCAGTTTCATTATTACTGTATCTGCTTTTTCTTTAGCTAAACAGTAATAATAACCGGATTTATAAATATTTAATTGTAAAAATATTGTATCTGTTCAGCCGATACCAGGAAAGCAGTTTACCGTATTTGGCTTATAGTTCTCCTGTGCTATCGATCAGGTTCAGGTGCACCAACTGGGCAGATATCAACACATTTCGTAGGATCGGCTCCATCACACTCTGTGCATTTGTCAGGATCGATTACATAAATAGTCTCACCTTCAGAAATCGCACTGTTCGGGCATTCGGTTTCGCACGCTCCACAGCTAATACATTCCTCCGAAATCTTGTACGCCATCTACTGTTTACCTCCTTATTTTTACCTGGATTTTATTTTAATATACATATACCCTATATTGTAAAAGTCTTGCTCTTCAGAGCTTCCGCAACCGGTTCCGGTACAAGGTCGAATATATCACCTTTAAGCCTGGCTACTTCCTTAAGTCGACTGGAACTGAGATACTGGTATTTAAGACTTGCCATTAAACAAACAAGCTCGATCTCCGGGGAAAGTTTATTGTTCATAAGAGCCATCTCACGTTCATATTCGAAATCGGCTCCTATCCTCAGTCCTCGAACAATAGCTTTCGCGCCGACCTTTGCTGCGAATTCTACCGTCAATCCATTGAAAGGTTTGACTTCGATGTTAGGATTACCTTTAATAGATAACTCCGCCAACTCTACTCTCTCCACAGTGTTAAACATCAGGTCTTTTGAAGGAGTATCGTATACTCCGATAACCACTTTTTCAAATAATCTTGCGGCTCTTACGGCAATATCGAGATGTCCGTTGGTTATCGGATCGAATGTTCCGGGGTAGATAGCAACTGTCACGCCGAGTCCTCCTTTCGATATACTGAAATACAGCTATCGCCGTGGCGATGTTCCTTGATCATTTTAAGGGAAAGGTATTGTTCCGATAGCGGCTGGCGGGGTGAATGAGTCACAACTACGGTCGTATCCAGACCAATAATCTTTGTACCGGCTAGTTGAGTAATAGTATCACCAATTGACGTATCAGGATATGGCGGATCTACCAAAATAATATCATACTCCTTGTCGAGAAAAGTAATCGCTTTATTGACAGTGCAACAATGAACCCGTGCGAATTCAGATAATTTTGTCTTCTCCAGATTTTCCTTGATTATAGCACAACACTGCGGGGCATGGTCTACAAAATCAACCCAGCCTGCTCCACGGCTGATAGCTTCGATTCCAAGTCCACCACTCCCCGAATACAAATCCAGCACATTTTCCCAGTTATCGGCAAGATTCTCAAGCATTGAAAAAATGGCGCCTTTTACCAGGTCCGTTGCCGGTCGTGTAGCCGTTCTTTTAGGAGCTTTAAGCCGGTGCCCCTTGGCTGAACCAGCAATTACTCTCATTATGTGTATTGATAATAGCTATTGTAAGGTTTTATTGTCAAACTTCGTCCCTGTTAATCAAGTCCAGTATCCTTGGTTTTACATCTTGATGAAGCGGTAACCCATGTCCGAAACATAGTATCTCTATGTCATAATGTGAAATTTTCTTAATCGATTCCAGGTTCTCATTTATATCGTAACAAACCATTTTAGGCGGTAATAACAGCTTTTTCCGGCGTTTTCTTATCAGATCACCGCTGAAAAGCATCTTATGTTCCTGGGAATACAGGCTGATACTTCCGGGAGTATGACCGGGAGTATGGATTACCTCCAATCCTCCCACGCAATCTAAGGTTTCACCGCCTTCAAGGATTATATCTACGTCCTCCGGTAGAACTGAAAAAGCGGACTGCAATTTACTCTTTATCTGTGACATCGGTTCACGGTATCTTCCACCCGCGGCCGGAGGATGTTCTCTGATTCCTATATCGAATTTATGAGCAGCGACTTTAGCGTTAGTATGTTTTTTTATTTCAGCAAGACCGCCCATATGATCGATATGATTATGTGTAAGCACAATCAATGATATTTCTTCGGGAGAACGACCGATATGCTGTATAAACTCAAGTACGTGAGATGCCCCGTCTTTCAGACAGGTATCGACTAGAGTAAGCGTGTCTTCGGCGATAAGTAAAACATTCGCACCCCTGTGAGTTATCTGAAAAACTCCAGGAACAACTTCGGTGGTACTGTTTACAAAACGCCGGATCCTCGATATCACCGACATATCATATTCTGACTGCATAACTTATTCAATCGTTTTATATAGATTTAGGAGCCAGTTCATTGGACTCGAATTTACTGATCGCTTCCTGCCACTGTGATTCGGTAAGACCTAAACGTTCGAAGATTTCATCGACATATCGTAAATAATAATCATAGTCAAATAACTTCTCAAGTTCTTCTTGTGTTAGATATTCCATAACCTCTTTGTCTGACTTAAGGAGAGTGAGAAAATTCCGCCCGCCCTTCCATGATTTCATGGCGTTTCTCTGTACAATCTTGTAAGCATCCTGTCGACTAAGACCTTTATCGATAAAAGCCAGCAGTACTCTCTGTGAAAATACCAGTCCTTTGGTTAATTCCAGGTTACGTTTCATATTCTTCGGATATACCAGCAGTCCTTTCATTACCGAGGTAAAGATTGAAAGAGAATAATCCAGGAGAAAACAAGCATCCGGGAGTATGATACGCTCAGCGGATGAATGGCTGATATCACGCTCGTGCCAGAGTGACATATTCTCCATGGAGGTGATCGAGTGTCCTCTGATTAACCTGGCAATTCCGCAAACGCGCTCGCATAATTCGGGATTTCGTTTGTGCGGCATTGCCGAGGAGCCTGTCTGTCCGGCACTGAAGGGTTCTTCAACCTCTCGTGTTTCGGTTTTCTGGAGTCCTCGTATTTCGGTAGCGAATTTCTCAAGAGAGCTGGCAATGACCGCGAGAGTTGTCACAAACTGCGCGTGACGGTCACGTTGCAGAACCTGGTTCGATATTGGTGCCGGTGTTAATTTAAGCCTGGCACATGCCTTTTCTTCAATTTCAGGCGATAAGGTAGCATAAGTTCCTACCGCACCGGAGATTTTTCCTACCGCAATATTCTTTATCGCTTCATTAAGTCTCTGGCGGTTTCTACTCATCTCTTCAAACCATATAGCAAGCTTAAGACCAAACGACGTCGGTTCTGCATGAATTCCGTGGGTTCTCCCGATTATCGGCGTATATTTGTACTTAATGGCTTTTTCCGCAAGTACCCCTATCAGATCCTTAATATCCTGGCTCAATATTTCCGCTGCTTCAAGAAGCTGCAAACTGAGTGCGGTATCGGTTACATCCTGTGAGGTAAGTCCCATATGGATATACCTCGACTCAGGACCAAGACTCTCGGCTACTGCTCCAAGAAAAGCTGTCGTGTCATGGTGGGTTTCCTTGAGAATTTCCTCCATTCTCTTAAGGTTGACTCTGGCCATCTTAATCTTCGGTACTTCTTTTCGAGGTATGACGCCAAGCTCAGCCCATGCTTCACATACTGCGATCTCTACGTCAAGCCACTTATCGAACTTGTTTTCATCAGACCACACTTTTTTCATCTGCGGTCTTGAGTAACGTTCTATCATTTACTACCCTCCCTGCAACTTGCTGCGGTAATTATCATATGCCTGTTGTATCTCAGGATACTTTAAGCCGAGAATTTCCGCGGCGAGGTAAGCAGCATTTTTGACACCGGCTGAGCCGACGGCTACGGTGGCTACCGGAATTCCCGCAGGCATCTGGACAATAGAATACAGAGCGTCAAGTCCTTTCAGTTCGCTGCCCGGCAGAGGAACGCCTATCACAGGCAGGGTAGTCCAGCTTGCCAGTACGCCCGGAAGATGTGCGGCCATACCTGCTGCGGCAATTAATACTTCTATTCCTCTGCTTCGGGCTTCCAGACCATATTCACGAGCTTTTTCAGGGGTTCGGTGTGCCGATATAACGTTCAACTCGCAGTCGATTCCCATATCCTTGAGAATATCGACTGCAGGCTGGACTGCTTCCATATCTGATTTTGATCCGAGAACTACACCTACCTTGGGCATTTCAATACCTCACAAACAAGAAATTTTAATCGTTAATATATTCGGAATATTTCCAGAAAGTATATTAAATGACAGGAGAGATTAGTGAGATTCCTGATTATTTACGAGGGCTATATCTCTGCGATAATAACAACCTTCGAAATTAATACGGGAAATATTACTATAAACTTTTTCCCTTGCTTCATTAATGTCTTTACCTGTAGCAACGACGGTCAGGACACGCCCACCATTGGTAAGTACTTCACCTTTATTACCCGTTTTGGTGCCGGCGTGAAATACCATTATCTCGTCATCGACATTATCGAGACCGTATATAGTGAAACCGGTTTTATATTTACCAGGATAACCACCTGAAGCCATTACCACACCGACGCAGGCTTCATTACTGCATTCGACGGTAATTTCGTCGAGATTACCGTTTATCACACTTTCGACTATTTCTACCAGGTCAGTTTTCAAACGAGGTAAAACAACCTGGGTCTCAGGATCGCCGAATCTTGCATTAAACTCTATTACTCTCGGACCTTCTTCTTCTATCATCAATCCCCCATAAAGTATTCCTTTATAGGGTCTTTTTTCTTTATCCATCGCTTTGATTGCGGGACGCATTATCTTCTTCATTACGGCGTCGCCTAATTCAGGAGTATATCTCCAGGGAGGACTGAAACTGCCCATCCCTCCTGTATTAGGACCTTTGTCACCGTCGTTAGCTCGCTTATAATCACAGGCGTTTGCCAAAAACGAAACGTTCTTTCCGTCAGAGAAAGCAAAGCAGCTCATTTCCCATCCGTGCATAGTTTCTTCAATTACCACCGTATTACCCGCATCTCCAAGTACTTTTTCCTCCATAATGCTGGCTAATATATCTATTGCATTAGCAATAGAATTGGCTGCAATGGCACCCTTCCCGGCAGCAAGTCCGTCGGCTTTTATCCATAAGGGTGGAGTTTGCTGTTTTACATATTCTACGGCATGTCGAAAATCGGAAAAGCTGCTGCTTTTCGCACAGGGTATGGAATATTTCTGCATAAGCCCCTTTGCGAAAGCTTTACTCGATTCAATCTGTGTAGCACCTTTCGTAGGTCCGAATATGGGTATGCCTATTGTTTGAAAACGATCGACTATACCATCTGCGAGAGGAGTCTCGGGGCCGACAACTACCATATCTATAGCTTTTCTCTGACAGGTCTTTGCCATTTCCTCGAAATTTACCGGATCAAGATCCAGGTTTATCCCGACCATACCTGTACCGGCATTACCCGGAGCGACGTATATCTCTTCTACTTTTGGGCTCTGGGCAAGTTTCCATACGATTGTATGTTCTCTCGCACCATTCCCGATAACAAGTATTTTCAGTTTCCACCCTCCGTAATCAATAGATTAGCAACTCGTGTATTTATTCCCATTCAATTGTCGAAGGTGGTTTAGAGGTAATATCATATACCACTCGGTTAACTCCTGAGACCTCGTTAACTATCCTGTTGGAAATTCGAGCAAGGAGATCATAGGGCAGTCTTGCCCAGTCGGCGGTCATGGCGTCTTCACTTGTTACCGCTCTTATCGCGACAAGGTAACCATAGGTCCTGTAATCACCCATGACGCCAACGCTTTTTACGTCGGTCAAGACAGCAAATGTTTGCCAGAGTTGGCGGTACAATCCGGCCTTTTTTATTTCATTCATTACTATAAAGTCGGCAGAGCGTAGTATTTCAAGTTTTTCACGGGTAACGTCTCCAATAACCCGGATCGCCAGACCCGGACCGGGGAACGGTTGACGCCAGACCATTTCTTCGGGCATACCTAGCTCAATCCCGACATGGCGGACCTCATCTTTGAACAGGTAACGCAAAGGTTCAACAAGTTTCATTCGCATTCTGGCAGGAAGCCCCCCAACGTTATGATGACTCTTTATAACCGCTGATGCATTGCTGCCGGAAGCTGAACTCTCTATGACATCGGGATATAATGTGCCCTGAGCAAGAAAATCAACTTTTCCGATCTTGTTCGCTTCTTCTTCAAACACCTCGATGAATTCCTCACCGATTATTTTCCGCTTCGTTTCAGGATCTATTACTCCCCGAAGCCGATAGAGGAATCTGTCTGCAGCATCCACCAGAATGATGTTCATGCCAAGATTTTCCCGGAAGACCTTTGAGGTTCTTTCAACCTCCTCCCGCCGCAGGAGTCCGTTATCAACGAAAATACAGGTGAGTTGATCACCAACCGCTTTATAAATAAGCGTTGCAACGACTGCTGAGTCTACACCTCCGGATAATGCGTTTATTACCTTCCCTTTACTGACGCGCTTTTTAATGGAGTCAATGCTGTCGCTGATAAAATTACTGATCGTCCAGTTACCGCTGCAACCGCATATTTTATAGGCAAAGTTTTTAAGTATGGTTGTGCCCTGAGGAGTATGGGCGACTTCAGGATGAAACTGGATACCGTAAATCCCATCATTATTACTCATCACTGCATAAGGAGAGTTCTCCGTGTAAGCCAGAGAAATAAATCCCGGCGGCATTTCTTCGACGCGGTCACCATGACTCATCCATACGGGAGATGAGTCATCAAGGCCATCAAATAACGGTGATGATATCTCGCTGAGATGGAGAATTGAGTGTCCGTATTCCTGCTTGGTACCGGGAGAAACCGTTCCCCCAAGCTGTTTGGTTATCGCCTGCATACCATAACATATACCCAGTACAGGGATATGATTTTCGTAAATGTATGCAGGGGCCAGAGGAGCGTTTTTGGTATAAACACTGGCCGGACCACCGGATAGTATAAATCCCTTGGGATTGAGAGACTTTATTTTTTCCCATGGCGTGTCATAGGAGACCAGTTCACAATACACCTGGCATTCTCTGATCCGTCTGGCAATCAGCAGGCTGTACTGAGAACCGAAATCGATGACGACTATAGATTCGCTTTCGGTGATAGGAACATCTTCGGATATCACATCGGATTTTTCGCTGCCTACACCCTGGGCAATCTCAAGATATGTGGATACCTCGATGTCACCGCTGGTCGTCACCCGATGGATATCAACACTGGTTTCTTGCTTGTCTGTACGTCTAGGCACGTCCTTAAACTTGCCCTTCGTTAATTATAGTACCGCCATTTTTGCCCCAAGGGCTTTACACTGGTCAAGGGCTTCGGCTGAGGGTTCTCTCTGTGCGCCGACGTTATCGGCAGATTTTTTCAGGCCAAGATTATCACAAAGTTTCGCTAAGCTATCTATCGCAACCTCGCCGCCACCGCCATAACTTCCGAAAACAGCGTAGGGTTTGTTATCGACTTTGCCTTTTAATGTGAAGAATGTACGGTCGAAAAAGTCCTTCATCATTCCGGCTTCATAGCTGAAATAATTAGCGGTACCCATGATAACCGCATCACAATTCAAGAGATCATCGGCATCAGCGTCAGCCGCCTTTTTTAATATTGCATCGGCTCCGGCCGAAGCGGCACCTTCCTGCACAGCTTTTGCCATCGCTTCCGTATTTCCACTTAATGAATGATATAGAATTAATACTTTAGACATTTTGTTGAGTTCTCCTTCCTTACGGATACCCTATTATACATCAATCAGCCAAATATCGTAATAGTATTGAAAATGATTGTTCTCTTATTCTGCAGTATGTAATCCTGTGATATACTAAATCCGAAGATATTATTAGGGCGCAGGGCAGAGCAATGGATACCGTACTGACTGCTGATATCAAGAAAAAAATAACAAAGGGCATCACTGTCCTTATGAACGGCGGAATTATCGCGTATCCTACCGATACTGTTTATGGACTTGGCGCCTGCTCTGATAATATAGAAGCGGTAAAAAGGATCTATGAAGTTAAGCACCGTCCGATGGATATGCCGCTTCCGTTACTTCTTGCAGACCTCTCATGGATAGAACGACTGACAATATCAATCTCCGATACAGCTTGTAAGCTTATCGATGAGTTTTTACCGGGAGCCTTGACACTGGTGATGAAGAAGGCTGCATCTGTTCCCGATATAATCAGCGGCGGAAAAGACACCATAGCTCTCAGGATTCCCGACCACCTCGTCACTATCTCTTTAATAAATGGGGTAGGAAGACCGTTAACAGGCACAAGTGCAAATTTAAACAGTAAACCCAGTGCATTGACGGCGGACGAAGTAAATAACCAACTTGGCAATGAAATCGATTATATACTCGATTCGGGACGATGTCCGGGAGGAATAGAATCGACCGTATTGGACGTGACCGGAGAAATACCGGTACTTCTGCGTGAAGGTGCCATCCCACGGGTAGAAATAGAAAAGATTTGTCGAGTAACTGTTACTGAAGAGGAGGATGGATTATGAAAATAGCCATCGGTTGTGATCACAGGGGCATTACGTTTAAACAATCGGTCATAAAATTAGTTGAACAAGAAGGTCATACTATCAAGGATTTCGGCAGCTATACAGAAGATGCAGTCGATTATCCTGATATTGCCAAAGAAGTTGGGGGAGTGGTGGTTTCAGGAGATTATGATCGTGGTATTCTTATATGCGGAACAGGAATCGGTATGTGCATCGCGGCTAATAAAATCAATGGAATTAGAGCGGCTCTTTGCCATAATGACTTCTGCGCTCTCCGCTCACGCCAGCATAATGACGCAAACATCCTGTGTATGGGTTCTGAGATTGTCAAGGAAGAAATGCCGGATATAGTCAAAACATTTCTTACCACGGAATTCGAAGGCGGCAGACACCAGCGCCGGATCGATAAAATGAGGGATATGGAATCTTAAGATGCCTGATTCGCTTTACCCAAATGCTATTCTTTTCGACCTGGATGACACGATAATTACTGGAGACGTTGGTGCCGATGAGTTATGGAAGACGCTCTGTTTTCAACATGCTGAACTAATCGAAGGACTGCAAGGGGAACTTCTTTATTCAGAGATAAGCAAAGCACGAGACTGGTACTGGGCTGATCCCGAACGCCACAGGATTAAACGTCTTAACCTGAAAAAAGCCAGGCGTGAACTGGTTGAACTCGTATTTTCGAAGTTGGGAATTGAAAATGAAAAGGTATGCCAAAGTCTTGCGGATTCTTTTACAGTAAAAAGGCAAGAGATGGTTACTCTTATCCCTGGGGCTATCGATACACTTTTTCATTTCAAGAATACAGGAGTGCCAATGGCATTGATCACCAACGGCGCTTCCGATTTTCAAAGACAAAAGATAAACAGGTTCGATTTATCCCAATATTTTGAATATATCCTCGTTGAAGGAGAATTCGGTGCCGGAAAACCTGATAAATCCGTATTTATTCATACGCTTGGCATTCTGGGAGCATCTCCTGAGAACGCCTGGATGGTTGGAGATGATCTGAAAAGAGATATCCTTGGTGCCAATGATTCGGGTATTTTCAGTATATGGGTTGACCAGCAGAATAAAGGACTGCCTGACAATGCTGAAACTCAGCCGGATAGAATAGTAACCACTATAACCGAACTGGTGTAAAGAAGTAATACTAAAGAAAACATACAAGAGTAATCGAATATTGGTATACTTGATTAATTAAGCCTAGCTTGACAATAACTACCCACTATGTTACTCTTACATCACGATGAAAGAAAACCAAATTATATTAGTACTCGTTATCTATCCATAAACCGGTCTGTGGGAAGGATCAGCAAGGGCCGTCCCCACGGGACGGCCTTTTTTATCTACAAAAAAGGCTGAATCAGAAGGAGTTAAAATGAGAAGTGATGCCGTTACTAAAGGTATAGAACGGGCTCCGCACCGTTCTCTTCTTCACGCACTTGGCTGGAGTAAAGCCGATTCGGGAAAACCTATGATTGGAGTTGTCAACAGTTTTACGGAAGTCGTTCCCGGTCATATTCACCTGAGAGAAATAGCCGAGGTAGTGAAAGAAGGTATTTCAGCCGGCGGAGGAGTCTCTTTTGAGTTTAATACAATAGCTGTCTGCGATGGAATCGCAATGAACCACCCAGGAATGAAATATAGCCTTCCCAGCCGGGAATTAATTGCTGATTCTATCGAAATCATGGCTGAAGCACATCAGTTCGACGGGCTGGTATTTATTCCAAACTGTGACAAGATAGTTCCGGGAATGCTTATGGCTGCGATAAGGATGAACATACCATCGATATTTATCAGCGGCGGTCCGATGCTTGCCGGTCAGCAGTACAAGAACGGTAAATTCGAGAAAGTAGATTTGATTTCGGTATTCGAGTCTGTCGGTAAGGTAACGAGTGGACAGATGACCGAAGAAGAATTGATAGAACTGGAAGAAATCGCTTGTCCGGGCTGCGGTAGCTGTGCCGGTATGTTTACAGCAAATACAATGAACTGTGCGACGGAAGCCATGGGAATGGGGTTGCCCGGTAACGGGACTATTCCGGCAGTAGACGGAAGGAGGCGCCAGCTGGCAAGGGCGGCTGGTGAAAGAGTCATGACTCTCGTTAAAGAGAACATACGACCTTTAGACATAATAACTGCCGATTCTCTTCATAATGCGTTCAGTGTCGATATGGCCCTCGGTGGCAGCACAAATTCCGTTCTACACCTTATAGCGGTAGCTAACGAAGCAAAGATAAAATTCGATCTGGCAAAGGTTAATGATATAAGCCAGAATACGCCACATATCTGCCTGTTAAGTCCGGCAGGCCCAAACAGGATTGAAGACCTGGACAGGGCGGGTGGCATACCTGTTGTAATGAAAGAACTCGATAAACAAATGAAAAAAGACATTCCGACAGTTTCCGGGAAAAAAGTTTCCCAGATAATGAATGAAGCGGTTATTGTTGATAGGGAAATTATAAGACCAGTTACCAATCCATATTCGGAAGTCGGAGGTATCGCCATCCTGTTCGGGAACCTGGCTCCTGAAGGCGCGGTAGTAAAAAGGGCAGCAGTTGCGCCCGAGATGATGGTACACGAGGGTCCAGCCAGGGTATTCGATTCTGAAGAAGAGTCCATGCCGGCTATAATGAACGGACAGATAAAACCGGGCGAAGTTATTGTTATCCGGTATGAAGGTCCCAAGGGTGGACCGGGAATGAGAGAAATGCTTACGCCAACCTCATTATTAAGCGGTGCCGGCCTTGACAGTGTGGTGGCGCTTCTTACGGATGGTCGCTTTTCCGGAGGGAGTCGTGGTGCGGCTATCGGACATATATCCCCTGAAGCTGCCGGTAGAGGGCCGATTGCTGCCGTTGAAAACGGTGATATCATTAAAATAGATATTAACAATTGTACGCTTGATGTGGATTTAAACGAAAAAGAGATAAACGACCGACTGGCTAAACTGCCCGAGTTTGAACCCAGGATAAAGACAGGTTATCTGAGTAGATATACAGAGAAAGTGTCATCGGCCAGTACCGGCGCGGTGTTCGTGTAATAGGAGGGGTTTTATATCATGAAAATGACCGGTGCCCAGATAATATGTGAATGTATGGTGAAGGAGGGAGTCGAGGTCGTCTTTGGCATCCTCGGCGGCGCTGTGTTACCGTTGTACGATACGTTACCGCAATATCCTCAACTTCATCATGTCCTTGTCCGACACGAGCAGGGTGCGGCTCATGCGGCTGACGGTTACGCGAGAGTTACCGGAAAAGTAGGCGTGTGTTTCGCAACCTCCGGGCCCGGTGCGACTAATCTGGTTACCGGCATAGCGAACGCACACCTGGATTCTGTTCCAATGGTGGCAATAACCGGTCAGGTTTCGAGACCGTTTATTGGCAAAGACGCATTCCAGGAAGTGGATATAACAGGGATCACGCTTCCAATTACAAAACATAATTATATGGTACGATCTGCTTCTCAAATGGCGGAAACAGTCAAGGAAGCATTCTACCTGGCAAGGACGGGGAGACCCGGTCCTGTTTTGATCGACGTACCGAAAGACGTGTTTGCCGAGGAAGCGGAGTTCAACCCGTCAACCCGGGTCAAGATCGCAGGTTATAAACCAACTACGCAGGGACATCCCACACAGATAAAAAAGGCGGCAAAGGTAATAAACGAAGCAAAGCAACCGGTAATACTTGCCGGGAGGGGCGTGTTAATATCTGGCGCGAGCGCAAAACTAAGACAACTGGCTGAATCCGCGCAGATACCGGTGGTGACTACACTGCTTGGAATTAGCAGTTTTCCTGAGACTCATATTCTGAATTTCGGAATGGTGGGTATGCATGGCCTGGCGGCAGCCAACATGGCACTTTACGAAACCGATCTGATAATAGCGGTTGGAATGAGATTCGATGATCGTGTTACTTCCAAGGTAAGCACTTTTGCGCCTAATGCGAAGATAGTCCATATTGATATCGATCCTGCAGAAATTGGAAAAAACGTTCGTGTCGACGTTCCTATCGTTGGCGATGTGAAAGTAGTGTTAAATGAACTGAATAAATTGATTGAGCCCCGGCAGAACCTGGGGTGGTTCGAGCAACTGGATACCTGGCGAAAAGAACATCCTTCAACCTACATAAGAGAATCTGAAGGAATTCTGCCCCAGTATGTAGTGAGGAAAATTTACGAGGTTACAGAAGGGAACGCAATAATAACAACCGGTGTCGGTCAAAATCAAATGTGGGCTGCTCAGCATTTTATGTATGATAAACCTAACACCTTCGTCTCGTCAGGCGGACTTGGAACAATGGGATTTGGCCTGCCGGCGGCGGTCGGTGCCAAGTTAGGCTGCCCTGATGAGACTGTTTGGTGTATCGACGGTGACGGAAGTTTCCAGATGACTATACAGGAACTGGCAACAATAGCCCAGGAAAGAATAGCCGTCAAGATAGCCATATTGAATAACGGTTTCCTGGGAATGGTAAGGCAGTGGCAGGAAATGTTCTATGAAAAAAGGTACGTGGCAACACCATTGAGTGGACCTGATTTCGTGAAGATTGCTGAAGCATACGGAATAGCAGGAGTACAGGTGACAAACAAGATAGACGTAATTCCTGCAATTAAACAAGCTATGGCTGAAGACGGTCCTTTTTTGGTCGACTTCAGAGTTGAACCGGAGGAAAACATTTACCCAATGATCCCGCCGGGGGAAGATATACACGCGATGGTTGAAGAACCTCGTGAGGTTGTTAATGTCGACTCACAAAAGATAAAAACTCGTAATATGTAGGAAAAAGGGGTGACGATATGGCACCTACAAAACATACACTTATAGCGCTTGTTGAAGACAAACCCGGTGTTCTGAACAGGATGGCAAGCCTGTTCAGACGCAGGAGTTTTAACATCGAGAGTATTGCTGTCGGACGAAGTGAGGTACCGAACATATCTCGCACCACCATAGTCGTCGATGGAACCACCACGTCAGTCGAACAGGTCAGGAAACAACTCGATAAAGTTGTCGATGTTGTGAGAGTTGTCGAACTGAGTGCTGAAGATACTATAAGCAGGGAACTGGCTCTGATAAAGGTAAAGGCTAATTCAGCAACCAGGAGCGAGATCATGCAGATCGTGAATATCTTCAGGGCAAATATAGTTGATGTCAGTTCTGATTCGGTTACTGTTGAAGCAACCGGAGATGAAAATAAAATTGACTCTTTACTTACCTTACTCCAAGGTTTCGGTATAAGGGAATTAGCCAGGACCGGCAGAATAGCAATGACAAGGGGATTACTCAGTCCGTTACAAAGCGAAAAAGATGCACCGGGTACTCGTGCGAACAAGAAAAAAGAATAAAGCATCTATTAACCTATATTGATTTACACTTGATTCTGAAGTATTATCGAAGTAAATGTCAGGAGGTGTACTATGTACCATCGTATGCTGGTCCCACTGGATGGTTCGGAACTCGCGGAAGTTGTATTTACTTACGCAAAGGAACTTGCCGGAAGGCTGGATATCGATGTTACGCTGTTACACGTAGCTTCACCCGCAGGGAAAAGTATGTTGCCGATGCAGCAGGCATATATCAAACGTACAGCTGAAACGGTGAAAAGACAGGCTAGAGAAGTACAACAGATTACGGGGATAGAACAGGCAGCCGAAGCGGTTAAGGTGAAGGGTGAAATTATCGAAGGGTATCCTGCTGACGAGATTTTAAAATACGCGGAAGAGAATGAATTCGATCTTATTTTGATGGCGACAAGAGGTCATTCCGGCCTAAAACGATGGAGTATAGGAAGTGTAGCAACTAAAGTACTGAGTGCTTCGAAAATACCGGTCTGGCTTGTAAGGGCTGACCATACTCCTGATCAACCTTATGATGAATGGCCTACAAAGACACTCCTGGTTCCTCTCGATGGATCAGAACTAGCAGAAGAAGTGATTCCTCATGTTGAAATTCTTGCCAGACAGAAAGGTGAAGAAAAACTTGAGGTAGTTCTATTAAGGATTGCTGAGACACCTAGTATTCCGTCATATTACGGCCCGGAACTTTCAGGCGTATCTCTTAACTGGGGCGAATTCATGCAGCAGGAAGAAGTCAGGCGAAAAAAATCATCGATAGAATACCTCGATAAAATTGAAGAAAAACTAAAGGCAAAGAATATTAACGTAAAGACTATTGTAGTCGAAGGCAAGGCTAATGACGAGATTATTAACTACGCGAACAGCAATCCGTATACTATGATAGTAATTGCCAGCCACGGGCGCTCGGGGTTAAGCAGGCTTGTATATGGTAGTGTCGCGGCAAACCTCCTTAATGGTGTTACCTGCCCGATATTTATGGTTAAACCAAAACCAAAGGAAAAAACCAAAGAAAAAGAGAACGAGTAAGTAAACTGAATACTATGTATCCATATATTGACATAAAATCTACTGGGAGGAATATCCTCATCCTTACCAGCCCCTCTCTGAAATAAGGGAGGGGATACCCCCGTACATTCAAAAAATACATGAGGAGATTTTTACCTGCGAAGGACATCAACAAAAGATGATCCTCCCAGGAGACAATTATGGATAAAGTAATAATATTCGATACCACCCTAAGAGACGGAGAACAGGCAGCCGGAGCCACCCTGAATATCCAGGAAAAAGTTGAAATTGCAAGGCAATTGGAAAAACTGGGCGTCGACGTTATTGAAGCCGGAATGCCTGTAAACTCTCGAACAGAACTGGAAGCAGTCGCTATGATTTCCAGGGAAGTCCGCAATGCAACTATTTGCGGTCTGGCACGGGCCCTTCCCACCGATATTGATAAAGCATGGGAAGCAGTTAAAGAAGCCGAGGATCCCCGCATTCATGTATTTCTTTCGGCATCGGATATCCACATAATGCACCAGCTCAAGAAAAGTCGTGACGAGATCCTTGAAATGGCAAGAGCAGGTGTGGTCAGAGCAAAAGGATATTTACATAATGTGGAATTCTCGCCAATGGACGCCAGCCGGGCCGAACCGGAATATATCTATCAGATGCTGGAAGCGGTGATAGACGCCGGAGCTACGACGGTTAATATCCCGGATACCGTAGGTTATGCTATGCCTGATGAATTCGGAAACCTTATCGAAGGTATATTGAATAATGTTTCCAATATCGACAAGGCGATAATAAGCATTCACTGCCATAACGATCTCGGTATGGCAGTAGCCAACAGCCTGGAAGCCATCAGGCGTGGAGCGAGACAAGCAGAGTGCACAATTAACGGAATCGGTGAAAGAGCCGGGAACGCGTCACTGGAAGAAATTGTGATGTCCATTAAAACCCGCCGTGATTTTTATGATCTCGAAACGGGGATCGATACAACGCAGATATATAAGACCAGCAGACTGGTCAGCGATCTGACAGGTTTCCCGGTCCAGCCAAACAAGGCAATTGTTGGCGGAAATGCCTTCCGGCATGAGTCCGGTATTCATCAGGATGGTGTTATTAAGATGCCTATTACCTATGAGATTATTGAACCTCAGGTGGTTGGCATACCTGCCAGCACACTGGTTCTTGGGAAATTAAGCGGAAGACATGCCTTCAGAGAGAGGTTGTCGGAACTCGGTTATAACCTCACAGACGAAGAGTTCACCCAGGCGTTTTCTGCGTTCAAAGAACTAGCCGAAAAGAAAAAGGAAGTAACCCACAGAGATATAGAATCACTTCTGGCAGAGGAAAAACGAACCGTCACCGAAGATTACCACCTTAAACGCATACAGGTTACTTGCGGTGATAAAGGTATGCCGACTGCTGCTGTCCGGCTTATTACGCCGGATGAGCGAGTGATAGAAGACGCAGCGCTCGGAACAGGACCTGTCGATGCAGTGTATAAGGCAATCAATCGCCTCGTCGGTGTCCCGAACAAACTTACGGAATTCAGTGTGAAGTCGGTTACCGAAGGTATTGACGCTATCGGCGAGGTGCTTATCCGTATTGAAAGCGACGGTATATCTTATACCGGGCGTGGCGCGGATACTGATATTATCGTTGCCAGCGCAAGAGCGTATATAAATGCTTTGAACCGTCTTCTTACAGCCACGAGATCTGCTTAAAGACCAACCGGCGGTTAAAGTTGTATACTGTAAATAACTGACAGGTTTTTCCAGAAAATACTTACGAATTTATCGAGGTGTGTGAAGTGACATTAGTTGAAAAGATACTGGCTGCTCATTCAGGTAAAGAAAGCGTCAGTCCCGGCGAATTTATTAATGCCAGGGTCGATGTTGTGCTGGCTAACGATATTACGGCACCGATAGCCATAAAGGAATTCAGGAAAATAGGTGTCGAAAAAGTTTTCGATCCTGAGAAGATAGTAATGGTGGCAGACCATTTTGTTCCGAATAAAGATATTCTCTCGGCTGAACAGGTAAAGTTCATGCGGGATTTCTGCATCGAACAAGGTATTAAGTGCTATGACGTTGGTGAAATGGGCATCGAACATGTGCTGCTTCCGGAACAGGGCATCGTGCTTCCGGGAGATGTGATAATCGGCGCTGATTCGCATACCTGCACCTACGGCGCGGTCAGCGCTTTTTCGACCGGAATGGGATCGACGGATATAGCTTCGGCAATGGCTACCGGATATATCTGGATGAAGGTACCTCAGACCATCAAGTTCGTTTATAACGGTACGTTAAGAAGATGGGTTGGCGGTAAAGACCTGATACTTCATACTATCGGAGATATAGGTGTAGACGGTGCCCTTTATTCGGCGATGGAGTTTACCGGGCATGCTATTAACAGCCTTCCCATGGATGGACGTTTCACAATGGCAAACATGGCAATCGAGGCAGGAGCTAAAGCAGGGATATTCCATGTGGATGGTAAAACATCAGCCTATCTGAAATTACGGGCAAAACGAGAATACACTATTTACGAACCGGATGAAGATGCTGAATATGAAAAAATCATCGAGTATGATGTTTCGTCACTTGAACCGCAGGTATCTCTTCCACATCTTCCGTCAAATGCCAAACCGGTAAGTCAGGTAAAAGGGATCAAAATAGACCAGGCTGTAATAGGAAGCTGCACGAACGGCCGCCTCGAAGATTTAAGACTTGCCATTGAAGTGCTTAAAGACAGGCATGTACACCCGAACGTACGCTGTATAATCATACCCGGAACGCAGCAGGTGTATCTCGATGCTCTAAAAGAAGGCATCATTGAAAAATTTATAAATGCAGGGGCCGCTGTAAGCACTCCTACCTGCGGACCCTGTTTGGGCGGTCATATGGGTGTCCTTGCTGAAGGTGAAAAGTGTATCTCGACAACCAATCGGAATTTCGTCGGTCGCATGGGACACACAAAATCCGAGGTGTACTTGGCAAATCCTGCTGTGGCAATGGCAAGTGCCATTACCGGTGAGATAACCGGGCCTGACAATGTGTAGGAGGTGATCCTATGGCTAAGCTGAAGAAAACCTGGAAGGAAAAACTGCACGAAGACAGGAAAGCTGAAGTTGTCGAGATAACAGAGAACATGAGTAAGAAATGGGGAACCGGCACCTGCGTAATACCGGCGCCGATTGAAGTCGATGAAATCATGAAAATGGTTCCCTCAGGTAAACTGATAACGATTAACCAGATAAGGGAGACGCTGGCAAGGAGACACGGTGCTACGATCGGATGACCGATTACCACCGGCATATTTGCCGGCATTGCGGCTCGTGCGGCCGCCGAGGACGAAGCCGAAGGATTGCCCGATATTACTCCTTACTGGCGGACTCTGAAATCGAAAGGCGAACTGAATGAAAAATACCCCGGAGGGCTCGAAGGACAGACGGTCCGGCTTCAGAAAGAAGGACACATTATCGAACCTGACCGTAAAGGAAAACCTAAAAAAGTAAAAGACTTCGAAAAAAGTCTTGTTGAAGTCTAGACTACTGAGGAGAAATGAATATGTTGAAAGGGAAAGTACATAAATACGGTTCGGATGTAAATACGGACGAGATTATACCGGCACGTTATTTATATCTGTCCGAACCGGACGAACTTGCAGAGCACTGCATGGAAGATATAGACGCTGAATTCCTGAAAAATGTTGAACAGGGAGATATCATCGTGGCTACCACAAACTTCGGTTGCGGCTCATCACGAGAACATGCACCGATCGCGATAAAAGCTTCAGGTATCTCATGCGTCATTGCCAAAAGCTTTGCTCGAATATTCTTCCGAAATTCTATCAATATCGGATTACCGCTGCTCGAATGTGAGGAAGCGGTGGACGGGATAGAAAATGGAAATATCGTAGAAGTCGATCTTGCCAGTGGAATGATAACGAATACGAACAGCGGTAAGACCTATACTGCAAAACCATATCCCGGATTTATGGGAGAGCTTATCGCGGCTGGCGGACTCATTGAATATACAAAGAGAGAAGTTGAAAAACTGAGGAGGAGTTAATGCATTTCAATATCGCTGTATTGCCGGGTGACGGCATTGGTGTAGACGTTTGTACTGAAGCGGTTAAGGTACTGAAAACCGTAGAGAAAAAGTATGGTCATGAATTTAAGCTAAAAGAAGGGCTTATCGGTGGGATCGCTATAGATGAAGCAGGTGAACCTTTACCGAAAGACACCTTGAAGATATGTAGAAGTTCCCATGCTGTAATGCTTGGCGCAGTCGGCGGCACCAAGTGGGATGACCCGAACGCTAAGACCAGGCCTGAAGATGGACTACTCGATATCAGGAAGAAAATGGGGCTTTTTGCTAACCTGCGACCGGTTAAGGTATTTCCGATGCTTATTAACGGGACAAATCTTAAACCGGAGGTTATCGACGGTGTCGATTTCATTTTTATAAGGGAACTGACCGGCGGATTATATTTTGGTAAGCCGAAGAAACGCTGGGTAACTGCGAAGGGCAGGAAAGCCGTCGATTCCATGCTCTATTCCGAACAGGAGATAGACAGGATCGTCCGAGTAGGGTTCGAACTGGCTCGAACTCGTGGAAAGAAACTGATCTCGGTTGATAAAGCCAATGTCCTGGAGTCTTCACGACTATGGCGAGCAGTCGCAATGGAAGTAGCAAAAGATTATCCGGACATTGAACTCGAACATATGCTGGTGGATGCCTGTGCGATGCGAATTATCCAGAATCCAAAATATCTGGATGTACTGGTTACTGAGAATACGTTCGGAGATATACTCACCGACGAGGCCTCGATGTTAGCCGGTTCTATGGGTATGCTGGCATCGGCAAGTCTTGCGGGAATACCACAGGAAGGTAAAGCAATACCGGGACTGTACGAGCCGATACATGGCAGTGCTCCGCGTCGTGCCGGACTGGATATGGCGAATCCGATGGCGATGATACTCAGCATGGCAATGATGCTCAGGTATTCTCTGTGCCTTAATGAAGAAGCCAAAGTGGTGGAGGACGCAGTCGAGTCTGTTCTGAATCAGGGATACCGCACCTATGATATAATGGACGAAGGTAAAACCAAGGTCGGAACAGCCGAAATGGGAAACCTGATAAGCAAGGCAATCGAGGAGAAATAGTTGGCTGCAGTAGAACTATACGATACTACTTTACGTGACGGTGCTCAGAGTGAGGGGATATCCTTTTCACTGGGTGACAAGATACATATTGTCGAAAAACTGGATGAACTGGGCATCCACTACATAGAAGGCGGCTGGCCGGGATCGAATCCAAAAGACGCGGCTTTTTTCAAGCGTGTACAGAAGTTGAAGTTAAAGAAAGCCCGAATAGCAGTCTTCGGCAGCACGCGTCGTGTCGGCATTAAAGCTGAGGAAGATAATAATGTCATTATGCTGGTAGAGTCCGGTGCTTCCGTCGCTACGATCGTTGCCAAGGCATCCGACCTTCAGGTGAAGCATGTATTGAATACGACTGGTGAAGAGAATCTTAGTATGATAGAAGATACTGTCAGATATTTAAAGTCCCAAGGGATGACAGTGTTTCTCGACGCTGAGCACTACTTCGATGGCTGCAAGTCGGATCCTGATTATGCCTTGCAATGTGTGAAGATAGGTGCTGACGCCGGCGCCGACTGTATCGTGTTATGCGAGACAAATGGCGGTGCTTTGCCAGACGATGTTGAAAAAGCCGTTAAATCCGCGAAAAAAGCGACAAATGTTCCCCTGGGAATACATGCTCATAATGATGCCGGTCTGGCAGTTGCAAATACACTTGTGGCAGTCAAGGCAGGAGTAACCCACGTACAGGGAACAATAAACGGATACGGAGAACGTACCGGTAATGCGAATTTGTGTTCTATCATTCCGTCCTTGAAGCTTAAGATGAATATCGAGTGTATATCGGATGAGCAGCTGGTAAAGCTGACTGAGATATCTCATTATATAAGTGAACTGGCAAATCAAGCTCCTGCTCCTTTTGCTCCTTATGTCGGTTCCAGCGCTTTCAGCCATAAAGCCGGATACCACATGGACGGTATGCAGAAATGGCCTGAAGCCTATCAGCATATCGATCCGGCTAAAGTCGGTAATCAGCAGAGAACTGTTGTTTCCGAACTTTCCGGAAAGCGGAATATATCATATTTAGCCGAAGAGATGGGGATAAAGCTGGAAGCACGATCACCCGAGACAAGAGCGCTTCTCCAGAAAGTGAAGCAGCTTGAGAGCCAGGGTTTCCAGTATGAGCACGCCCAGGCATCTTTTGAGATGCTGGTCCGACGCGCTGCTCCGGATTATGTAGCGCCATTCGAGTTAGTAGATTATATGGTTGTTATCGAAAACAAGCGTCGTCAGCCGACGAAAACCATGACGGAAGACATGCTTTCTGAAGCGATGGTTAAGGTAAAGATAGGTGATGAATTATTCCATACCGCCGCTGAAGGAAATGGACCGGTTAATGCGCTCGATGATGCACTACGAAAGGCACTGCTTCAATATTACCCTAGCCTGAAAGTAGTAAAACTGGTCGACTACAAGGTCCGTATACTCGAAGAAAGTACCGGTACTGAATCGCAGGTACGTGTATTGATCGAGTCGAGTGATGGCAATGAAGAGTGGACTACCGTAGGCAGTTCCACCAATATAATCGAAGCAAGCTGGATGGCTCTGGCGGACAGCCTGGAATACTGGCTTTGTAAGAATGGAAAAACAGACCGACCGTAAATAATTCGCTTTTACGGTCGGTCTCTGGTTTACTTAAATTCTAGTTTCTCGGTGGAGGAGGTCCCGGAGGACCCGATTGTTTCAATTCGATGACGACACCTCCCACTTTCCTGGCATCCATGTAGGCGTATTGTCCCTTGGCATGATACATGACCGGGACACCTTTGGCTTCGAGTTCTTCGACTTCCTTCTCCAGTTCATCTACCAGGTAGGCAATGTGGTTCGCGCCTTCACCATGTTCATCCATAAAGGTCTTGTTATAATTATCTCCCTCGACCGGCTCTGTCAGCTCGAATGATAACGGACCAAGATCAAGCATTTTTATCTTGATCTTCCAGGGTGGCGCGTCTGTCCTGTCATAGGTTCTCAGTTGTTCGAAATTAGCGCTGTCCAGTACGAATGGCGGCATATCCGCTGCCTTTCCTCCGAGTGATTCGAAATACTTTACCGCTTCATCGATGTTTTTCACGGAAAGGCCTACATGCCAGAGTGTCCAGTTCTCAACTCCCATTTCTCTCTCCTTTTTTTATCAATATATTAACCAGCCGACTCCAGGACACCGTCTCTATGGACTAAATGAGTCGGGGTAGAAGGTATATCTTTTAATCCTGTCTTCAGGAAGGATGGATATAATTTTAAAGTATTTGTATCTTCAATATTAAACCATTTGAAGGCTATTTCCAGGCCGTTATCTTCACAGGAGAACTCAGTGAATAGCGGGAAAGGAGTGGAATCCGGTATGGTAACTGTGTAGTATAAACCTATTTCATGGTACGATTCTGAATCGAAGCCGAAGAAGTTTTCGACTATCCACACCAGGCTGCTTACCTCCACTTCAATATCCAGTTCTTCCTTCATTTCTCTAAGCAGTGCTTCGCTTGAAGTCTCCATTAACTCACAACGCCCACTGGGTAATGTCCAGAATCCTTCACCTTCAGCCGTCTGTAATAATACGTGGTTGTCCACTGTTATTATAGCTGCCACCCGGTAGTTAAACCTCTGACCGTCTTCACAGTAGCTTATCAATCGCGTTACTCTCTACATAGTAGTCCACAGGTCCATACTCAGATATTTCCATCCAGCGTCAGCAAGTACCGCCACGATGCATCCTTTATCTATCTTTGATGCTATCCTTTTGGCCTGGTATATTACTGCTCCGGAAGACATTCCTGAGAAGATACCCTCTTTTTCAAGGAGATCCTTGTTGGCTTTGATAGCTTCATCGCTCGTTGTTAAGGCACGTTCATCCATCAATTTTAAATCGATAATCGGCGGAAGGTATTCTTCAAGGCAGCGTAATCCCTGGATCGGGTCACCTATAGGCGGTTCGGCACCGATTACTTTTATATCCGGATATGTTTCTTTCAAACGCCTTGCGATTCCCATAAGAGTACCGCCGGTACCGATCCCGGCAATAAGATAATCGATCTTGTCATACGGATTGTCTTCCAAAATTTCAGCACCGGTCGTCTCGTAATGTGCAAGGGGATTAGCCGGATTGGCGAATTGATCTGCCTTGAAGTATTTGCTGTCCTCAGCAGCCATTTCATTCACAGTATCGATAGATTTCTGTACTCCGTATTTACCATCCGTAAGGATAAGCTCGGCTCCATGCAGCTTCATAAGCTGACGTCTCTCAAGACTCATGTTATCGGGCATAACGATGGTTACTTTATAGCCTTTCAAACGACCCAACCACGCCAGAGCTATCCCGGTATTACCACTGGTAGCTTCAATTATGGTCTTGTCTTTTGTCAATTCACCGCTTACTTCGGCTTTCTCGATCATATACTTGGCAATACGATCCTTTATACTGCCGCTGCCTCCCGGATTCTGACCTTCCAGCTTGGCAAGAATCTTTACACTTTTTCTAGGACTGTAATTCTGTAGCTCTATCAGTGGAGTATGCCCAATCGCATCGTTGAGGTTCTTATAATACATATGCTGTCCTATCCTTTTATTACGCCCATCGGTTTTAATTTTAACACTTTACGTGATATACCTGCTTTATCCGTGACATCAACCACCTCTGAAACGTCCTTATATGCTTCAGACGCTTCTTCAGCCAATGAAGACATACTTCCGGCTCTCACTGTGATGCCCTTTTCTGCCATCGACTCGACTATGTTTACGCCTTTGAGACTCTTCCTGGCTGCTGAACGGCTTTTCAATCTTCCCACGCCATGGCAAGTCGATGCGAACGTCTCGTTCATTGCCGTATCGGTTCCAACCGCTACGTAAGAATATCTCCCCATATCTCCTGGTATAAGTACCGGCTGACCGATGTCCCTGTAAATTTCCGGTATTTCTCGATGCCCTGGAGGAAAAGCCCTTGTCGCTCCTTTCCTGTGAACGCAAAGACGTAGTTTCTTACCATTGACGGTATGCTCTTCGATCTTAGCTATATTATGAGCGACATCGTAAATCTGTTCAAGTCCAATCTCTCGCTGGTTCTTACCTAATACCTTTGATAAGATTTCCCTTATACGGTGAGTGATACATTGCCGGTTTGTCCAGGCATAATTTGCTGCCGCAGCCATGGCTGCGAGGTAATCTCTGCCTTCGTTTGAATTGACCGGAGCGCAGGCAAGCTGCCTGTCAGGAAGGTTAATTGCATATTCCTTGATGGCATTCCCCATCAAGGACAGGTAATCGGTACATATCTGGTGACCGAATCCACGGGATCCGGTATGTATCATTACAGTAACCTGGTCGATATCATGTATACCCATTGCCCGGGCAGCCTGTTTATCATAGATTTCCTCGACAGAACCAACCTCAAGAAAATGGTTCCCCGAACCAAGTGTTCCCAGTTGCGGGAACCCTCGGTCTCTGGCTTTGGTACTTACTTTATCGGGGTTAGCGCCTTTTATACAACCGGATCCTTCAGTAACCAGAATATCACGGTCCTCACCGAATCCTTTATTGACAGCCCACCTGCTCCCTTTTAGCATAATGTCCTGTAATTCCTTTTCGGAAATTTTAATCATTCCTTTAGAACCGACTCCCGAGGGAATCCCTTGATAGAGAGCTTCGACTATCTCCTTTATCTTTGGTTGTATCTCATTGACCATGATATTCGTTCGTAAGATACGCACGCCGCAGTTAATATCGAATCCCACGCCACCAGGGGATACTACACCATTTCTAATATCTGTAGCGGCAACGCCGCCTATTGCGAAACCATATCCCCAGTGGATATCCGGCATTGCCATCGAGTGGCCAACGATTCCCGGTAAGAAGGCAACATTGGCTACCTGTTCAAAAGCATTGTCTTCCCATATCTTATCTAACATGCTTTCTGAAGCATAAATCCGCCCCGGTACTCTCATTCCTGCCTTGTATTCCACAGGAATTTCCCATCGGTACTCATCGATTTTTATAAGTGTATTCCGCCAGTTATTAACCATATATAAATCCTAGATATCGAAAAGCACCTGTACTCTGCACAGGTCGTTTTCATCGATTTTCAGCATGTGATATGTAGCTGCTTTAATACCGGTTTTTATTTCATGTTTCGATAAGTCGACCCTTTCTCCATATGCGATGGCTGAAAGAGTACTGACATCGAGACGGAGTATATCAAACTTACTGAAAATAAGATTTTCTACATCGAACAGGTATATAAGTTCATTCAGCCAGTTTACCAGTAAACTCTCACTGTCAGGCGCATCGATGTCTATCTTCCTGGTCTGATTATTTTCAATACTTATCAGGTCGGTTATCAAACTGAACATACCAAGAGCTGCATTTTCAAACGCTTTTTGCATATCATCACCATAAGCAATGATACCTATATCGGCAGTGTGATCAAGGATTTCAAACTTCTTATCCATTATGGATAATACCTGCGTGCGGAAAGAGACGGTTTCGCTATTTCCGGATTTTTCGTTTTATCTTGGTAATCGTTGAAGAAAAATGAACAAAAATACTGGCTTTATGTTGTGAGATTCTTCCGTTTTTCAGTACTTCGAGAAGCTGGTCGGGAGTTTCGAAATCATCGATTTCTACGAAAGTACGCCCGATTTCACCAAGTGTATGAGAGTCACTGCCGACTGTCGCAGGAATGTTATGTCTTAAAGCATAATCCAGGGCTTTATCCGCGGTAGAGTTTATCGGACTCCTGGCATTAAATACTTCGACAATATCAACTCTCGGAGCAAGCTTATCCACTTCTTCCATGTCCATTGTAAGCCCTCTGAGAGGATCAAAGGGATGGGGTAAACAGACAAGACCTCCCTGGTCTTTTATCCGGGATATTGCTTCATCCACGGTAATATTACTCGGTATAGTCTCCTTAAGGAACATTCCCATTATCTCGCCATAGTCAGTCAGGACTTCCTCGCCAACGATAACCTTGAAAGGGGCTAGTTCCTGCATTTTCAAACCGCCTTCGACAGTACCATGATCGGTTATGGCGATACAATCTATCTCCATCTTCCGGCATCGTTCTATGATATCTTCCAGCTCCATTTCACAATCCATTGAATACCGTGTGTGAATATGAAAATCAGCTTTCAAACCTGAGGCCCCTTTCCTGAGTGAACACTCTAGCAGTTAGGCTCTCTCTATATAACTCCCATCACGTGTATCTACTTTTATAATGTCGCCGGTGTTGATGAACATCGGTACCTGGACGGTAATGCCGGTTTCAACGGTAGCGGGCTTTGTTCCCGCTGTAACCGTATCCCCCTTGAATCCAGGTTGGGTTTCGGTAACTTCGAGCTCGACATTCAGCGGTATCTCAACATCTACTATTTTTTCTTTATAGCTGGCTACCTGTAAGGTCATTCCTTCTTTAAGATAATTTACCGAATCACCCAGTGTTTCACTGTTTACCGGCATTTGTTCATACGTTTCTTCGTCCATCAGGTAATACAGGTCACCGTCATTATACAGGTATTGCATCGGTCTGACTTCAAGACGAACTCTCTTGAATTTGGCATCCGACTGAAAACTTTGCTCGATTGTATGGCCGCCTTCGAGATCTCTCATCTTTACCCTGGCAAGAGCGGTTCTTTTCATTTTGACATGATGATATTCGATAACCTGATACAGCTTCTCATCATGTTCGATAATCACGCCTTTTCGTAGTTCACTTCCGCTGATCATAGATTTTACTCCATTACTATTTATTTCCTGCCTTTTGAAAGGACATTAATAATTCCGTTTTCGATAACAGCCAGGTCCTCGATCCTCACTCCACCCCAACCGGGTATGTATATACCGGGTTCTACTGAAAACACCATGCAATCAGACAAAATATCTTCTGAATTCGGCCCGACACGCGGATTTTCATGTGCGGCAAGACCCGTTCCATGACCGAGTGAATGACCGAATTCCTCGCCATATCCAGCTTCTTCGATTACCGTCCGGGCAAAGCCGTCAGCTTCCTTACCGGTTATCCCTTTTTTTATTAAGGCTATGGCTGCCAGCTGGGCGCCAAGTACCGTGTCATACACTTTTTTATACGTGTCATCCTGTTCACCAAGACAAAGAGTTCGGGTGAAATCGCTGCAATAATGACCGACCCGCGCGCCCATATCAATGACTATCGGTTCACTGTATTGTATTTTCTTTTCAGTAGGCTTTGCATGGGGCAGAGCGGAATTCTGACCGGAAGCTACAATGATTTCGAATGGCATCGACTGGCTGCCGTTTTCGCGCTGAAATCGTTCCAGTTGCCAGGCTACCTCAAGTTCCGTCATTCCCGGCTCGATAGTTCTTTCGATATATTCGAAAGCCCTGTCCGTAATGTCCACTGCCTGCTTGATTAACTCGATTTCTTCCGTATCTTTCACGGTTCTCAGTGATTCGACAAGTCCTTCAACAGGTATAAGCTGAATTGACGAACCGCTATTCTTTAGCGCATCGGTTAATTGTCGATACACTGCGTGGGTAATATCTCCTGACTCGAATCCAAGCGTTTTTACCCCTGTTTCTCCGATTAATTTAGGAAACCATTCCGATACTCCGCCGGTAATCCGGAACAGGGTATACTCTGGAGCTTGCATCTTGACCTGCTCAAGATAACGAAAATCAGTAGCCAGCAACATGTCCTTCGAAGTGATCACAAGATATCCGGCCGAACCATCGAAACCGGAGAGATAAAACCTGTTGTCCGGCTGAGAAATGAATATCCCATCAAGCTTCTTTTCGACCATAGCTCCTCGTAATCTTTCAAGCCGATTATTCATTCTCATCTCCATCCTTATCATCTGTTTCACGTGCCATGGGATGAGCTGAAAGATAAACTTTCTTTGCCTGGTTTTTACTGATGTGTGTATATATCTGCGTCGTTGACAGGTCCGCATGTCCCAGCAGTTCCTGGACGACACGCAAATCCGCTCCTCCATCAAGAAGATGTGTGGCAAAGGTATGCCGGAGCATATGCGGATGGACTTTTTTACCGATACCGGCTAGATCAGCGTATTTCTGTACAATTTCCTGGACACTCCTCTCTGTGAGAGGATAACCATCATTGTTGATAAATATCGCCCTGGTTTTTCTTTTGTTTGTCCTGCTGGTTGGTTTTATCCTGGGTATCAGGTCTCTCGCTTCCTCTATATATACCTCGAGTGCTCTGGCAGCGGGTTCACCCATCAGGACGATCCTTTCCTTGGAACCTTTTCCTATGACTCTTATTTCACGTGTTTCAAGGTTAACCTGTTCTAACTTCAATCCCGCCAGTTCACTGACTCTTAGTCCCGAGGCGTAGAGTAACTCCAAAAAGGCGCGGTCACGTCTTCCGTAAGCATCTTCGGCATCCGGTGCGTCCAGCAGACGATTAATTTCGGTATTGGTAAGAAAAGAAGGTAAGCGCCTGTCCAGCTTGGGTGAGGATATATACTGCATAGGATTAACCGAGATAATACCTTCTCTCTCAAGATATTTGTAAAACGAACGCATCGACGATACTTTCCGGGCAATACTCGCTTTCACAATCTTTTGCTCCGCCAGGTAGGTGAGATAATCGCGTATATCGAATCTGCCTGCATTTATGGGAGTTTCTATTCCTTTCTCTTTTAAAAAAGGTATCAATCCTTTTATATTTTTTGAGCCCTTCAAATCAGTAACATAATTCCGTATTGTATACGGAGAGAAATTCCTTTCTGCTTCAAGGTAGGCAACGTATCTTTGAAATAAACTCTGCGTCTGCAAAGTTACTCCTGTAGTTTGTCCCTGTTTCCGCATTTAATACACCTGGCAAAATTTTGCCTGAATGCGGTGGTCAAACCTCCGCATTTCGTACATTTCTGTTTGAGAGGTTTATAGTTAGTGGCAAAGGTACAATCCGGATAATTACTGCACCCGTAAAATTTCTTCTTCTTTTTATTTACTCTCTCTATCAACTCACTACCGCACTCCGGGCATTCCACGCCGGTCTTTATCTGGTAAGAACGAGTTGTCTTACATTCGGGATATCCGCTGCAGGCAAGGAACTTCCCGAAACGTCCGGTCTTTATTACCATAGGCTTGCCACATTTCGGGCAAATCTCCTCGGTCACTTCATCAGGAAGTTTTACTCTTTCCATAGTTTCGGCAGCCTTGGTCAGGTCTTTCTCGAAGGGTGTATAGAAATCACGTATGACACCGACCCAGTCCCTTTTTTCATCGGCAACCTCGTCCAGTTCATCCTCCATTTTTGCCGTAAATTTAATGTCGACTATCGCAGGAAAATATTCACTGACCAGATCATTCACCACAATACCGAGTTCAGACGGCTGGAAATAATTCCCGTTTTTCACCACGTATTCGCGTTCCTGGATGGTTGAGAGAGTCGGTGCGTAAGTACTCGGTCTGCCTATACCGTATTGTTCGAGCAACTTAATAAGAGTGGCCTCGGTGAAACGTGAAGGAGGTTGAGTGAAATGCTGTTCAGGATACAACTCAAGAAGATCGAGAAGATCACCTTTTCCCAACGGAGGTAATTTTGATAACTTTTCTTCTTCCTCGTCGTCTTTTTGCTCGATATATAACTTAGTAAATCCGGGGAACCTGTTCACAGAATCAGACGCCCTGAAAAGATAGGTCTTTTTCGTATTCCTGCACGAACTATCGATATCTATCGTAGTATTATCGTTGATAGCAGCGGCCATCTGGCTTGCCACCATTCTTTTCCAGATAAGATCGTACAAACGGTATTGATTATTATTAAGATATTTCTTTACCTGAGATGGTTCTCGATTTATTCTTGTAGGTCTTATAGCTTCGTGGGCTTCCTGGGCACCCTTGACCACTCTTGAAAACGTACGGGCATGAGGCGGCACATAATCCTTGCCATATTTTTCTTCTATATATTCCCTTGCTTCGACCACTGCAGATCGTGCAACCCGTGTAGAATCGGTTCTCATGTAAGTGATGAGTCCAACGCTGCCTTCATCGCCGACAGTTAACCCCTCATAAAGCTGCTGCGCAAGCGCCATCGTCTGTGCTGCACTGAATCGCAGCCTGCGTGACGCTTCCTGCTGAAGGGTACTCGTGATAAACGGTGGTGCCGGTTGTCTTGTTACTTTTTTTGTCTTTGTTGTATTGACGCTGTAGGCTGCCTGCTTAAGTTCTTCGTTTATTATATCGGCGTGTTCCTGGTCAGATATATCCAGTTTCTTTTCTCCGGCAAGGCCGATCAGCGAAGCCCTGAACGACTCCTTACCGTTTCCATTCACTTTCTTGGATAGATCGGCTTCTATAGACCAGTATTCGACCGGTATAAATTTTTCGATCTCTCTTTCGCGGTCGACGATAATTCTTAAAGTAACCGACTGAACTCTTCCGGCGGAAAGTCCCCTGCGCACTTTCTTCCACAGCAGCGGACTGAGTTTGTAACCGACCAGTCTATCGAGAACACGCCGGGCCTGCTGGGCATTAACCAGCTGCATATCGATATCCCGGGGATGTTTGAAAGCATTCGTTATGGCTTCTTCGGTGATTTCGTGAAAGACTACCCTCCGGTATTCAGTTTTGGCGTTTTTCATTACTTCCAGAAGGTGCCAGGAGATCGCTTCACCTTCCCGGTCAGGATCTGTTGCCAGGAAAATAGTCGAAGCCTTTTTCGATGCATCCCTCAGTTCTTTCGCAATCTTACTTTTTGCCCTTGGCACTACGTACTCGGGATAAAAGCCATTATCGACATCAACTCCCAGTTTACTCTTTGGAAGATCTCTTACATGACCAAGGGAAGCTTTCAATTCATATTTCCTGCCAAGTATTCTCTCGAGCGTTCTTGCCTTGGCAGGCGATTCAACAATTACCAGGCTTTTTCCGGTATTCTTCTTTTTTCGTGTAGTCACTCTATTTTCACCTTATATTCTTCTCTGGTTTCCCTGGCAAGAGAATAATGCATCGCTCCTACCTGTTTTACCATACCTTTCAATTCCATCATTGCCAGAGTACTGCTTACCGTTGATACGGGCAGTCCACTCGACCGGCATACCTCATCGATATGAACTGGCTCAGCACCAAGCTGCTTGATTAAAACAGCTTCCGTATCTGATTCAGGCAGCAATTCCTTCATCTCTATCTGCCTGGCCACAGCGGTTAAATTCAATTCCTCGAGGATATCTGTATAGTCCCTGACAAGTTTCGCACCTTCCTGTATCAGGTGATTGGTTCCTTTACTTACCGAAGAAAGTATACTTCCCGGTACCGCGAATACTTCCCTGTTCTGCTCCAGAGCGATATTAGCGGTGATAATTGCACCGCTTGACTCACCGGCTTCGATAACCAGAACTCCCAGGCTCATCCCGCTCATTATCCTGTTACGCCGCGGGAAATAATCAGGTCTCGGTTTTGTACCCGGTGGATATTCACTCACTATCGCCCCGTTCTGGATGATACGCCGGGCAAGGTCCGCGTTTTCTGCCGGATAAACCGTATCCAGACCGCAGGCAAATATCGCTATCGTTCTACCGCCGGCATCGAGTGCCGACCGGTGCGCTATCGAGTCTATACCACGAGCCAGTCCGCTGACGATGGTAATTCTGTTCCTGGCCAGGTCTGTGGTGATTTCTTCGGTAACCTGCCTTCCATAGACCGTCGCTCCCCGTGTACCGACGACAGACAGGCACCACTCGTCTTCGGGTAAGATTTCTCCTCGTACGTAGATAATGGGAGGATAATCATATATTTCTTTTAAGCGTGATGGATAACCATCATCCCTGTACGTGAAGACACTCACACCCAGGCGTTCCAGGTTCTCCATTTCCGAGTCCAGTGATATACTCTCACGGGAACCGGTGATCGATGCTACCGAACCGCTGTCCAGTCCCGCCTGCTTTAACTCGGAGGAAGTAGCCTTCCAGCCGTTTTCCATACTCTCGAAGTAATGTTCAAGCAGTCCGAACTTAACCCGTCCGATTCCCGATATGAGACTGAATCCTACCCAGTATTTTACGTCGTTCTTAATCATAGGTAAATCAGTTTCATTCTAGCATAGGGTATACTAACTGACAATTTACAATAATATTATTAAATTAACATGTTATAATAATTTTTATGAATTTACCTGATTTCGACAGATTACCCGATGCCGTCGCCCTTGATCTCGATGGTACATTATTCAACGACAATGAGGAAATTTCACCACGCAATCGTGCAGCTCTAGAACGTTGTATTGAAGCGGGAATACCCGTCATCCTGGCAACATCACGTCCGGCTCGTTTGTTTCACCGGGTATTTCCGGAAGACCTTGCAGGCAAATGTTCGTATTCTGTTATGAACGGGGCAGTAGCAGCTGGAAATCATCCCTTGAACGGCTATTACAAAGAACCTTTGCCAGAAAATATTTTAAGAAAAGCCATTGATGTGACCTTGTTTCATTATCCTGAAGTACATATTGTACTTGAGATCGATGGTTTCGAATTCGGTGCAAACTGGACAACCAATCCCGATACACTCTGGGAAAGAAATTCGGCAACACCCGAAATGTTGCTGTCGGTTGAAGAAGCTATACCGAAACAACCGAGTAAATTAGCCTTCAGCGGTATTGGCGAAGAAATCCTACCTTTAATGGATATTCTTAACGCGAATATGGGTGATTCGGTGTCTATAGTACCGGCTTTAGCATGGCGTCCTATACTGAATATTACCTGCCCTGGCGTCAATAAAGCGTCGGCAATTCACAAGATGATATCTCCTTCAGGAAAATCACTCGAAAACGTGGTAGCTTTCGGTGACGACCTTCCGGATATGGATATGCTTATTGAGTGCGGGATAGCTGTAGCGATGGGCAATGCATTACCTGAATTGAAAGAAGCGTGTAAATACCATACTGCATCCAACGAGGAAGACGGCGTGGCGGTTGTTCTTGAGAGAATATTTTCCTAATTGCCGGACAGAGAATTTAAAGCTACCTCAAATATCGCCTCAAGGCCTTTTATGGTTTTGTCAGATTGAAACTCCGGTCTCCATCTCAGGTCGGCAAGCGAATCACTGATGGTAAATATCGCCCCGACTTCGATATTTCGGTGCTTTCCAAGAGCGAACAGGGCTGATGCTTCCATTTCTACCGTGAGAACTCCTTCTCCCTGGTATTTTAAAACTTCCGCGATAGTTTCGCGGTATGGGGCGTCGGTCGTCCAGCTTGGTCCGGTGAAGTACTCTGTCCCGTTTTTATCGAGGGTTTTCTTGATCCGGTCTGTCAGTTCAGAGTGTGGATGAGCGTATGTGTCCGGTTCCAGGTAATGGTAAGATGTTCCTTCATCTCTTATAGCTTTTTCACAGACTACGATATCACCGATGTCGATATGTTTTTGTAATGTTCCGGCTACACCGATATTGATAATTCTTTTTACACCCATCGCAATGAGAACTTCGGAAAGCGTCACAGCCACCGGAGCACCGAATCCAAAATTACCCATCACGCCTACAGGAACCGGGGTTTCAGTAAGACTGTACAATGTTCCACCTGATAATCGATTCTCCGTAATCTCATAGGTATCTTTGATATATATCATCAAACCCGGAGAATAGCAGAGGATTATGCTTTCCGGGCATCTGAATATGTTCCCGGAACCTGTAGATTTCTGGTGGCTATGGAGGTCTTCAGGTGAAAATACAGGCTTGCTGTTATATTTCTCCTGGTGATTTGGAAACGTCATATACTTAAACTTTCTTTAATGATAGTAAGTTGAGAAAAGATAGCCTTGGAATATTCTCCCGTAGCTTTAGTGAAGTCTGGCGGAGAGGGTGGGATTCGAACCCACGGTAGCGAAACGCTACTCACGCTCTCCAGGCGTGCCTAATAGTCCACTCTAGCACCTCTCCGCGCTACTATATACTATACCAGATGTTAAGCCCGTATACAGCACGTGATATAAGGAATTAACTGTAACTGGACGGTCAATTGCACCTTAATTCAGGTTGGCTTCCCAGACGTAGCTTCAGCGTAGTCTGGCGGAGAGGGTGGGATTCGAACCCACGCTCCGGAATCACCGGAGACTGCTTTTCGAGAGCAGCACCATAAACCACTCGGACACCT
>JAFGCW010000032.1 GCA_016932435.1 Dehalococcoidales bacterium
CTATCGCCGGAACCCTGGCTCTCTTTTACCGGAACGGTGGCTCTCAAACTCCGGAACTGTGGCTCAATTTAGTCCGGAATACTCATATTAGATCGTCTGTAATGACATCATGAATCATTTTTCGTTGACATTTATAAGTTACAAGTGATATATTTTCCGATATAAATTAATAAAAATACTCTCCGAGTTGCATAACCTAAATCCCGTAGATAACGGGACAAGGTTAGTAACCACGGGTTGTAGAAACCCAAGGGCATTACCGGAAACAGTAATACCTCCCGTGTTTGGAAAGGAGGAAGAGACAAAGCGTCTATTATGCACCTCCTTAAGAGGTGTTTTTTATGTACTTACTTTAATAAGCTACAAAAAAAGGAGAATCATATGATAGATAAAGGAATTTTCGATCTTACAGATAGAGTGGCACTCGTCACAGGAGGAAGTCGCGGTATTGGTCGGGCATACGCTGAAGCCGTTGCTGCCTTCGGAGCCAGAGTAGCCATCGCTGCCCGCGCCCAAGACAAGATCGATGAAACACTGGATATTCTCTCACAATATAACGTTGAAACTCTTGGAATATCCGCTGACATGACAAAAGAAGAAGATGTGCAAAGAATGGTCGATGAGACGGTAAACAAGTTCGGTAGGATCGATATCCTGTTCAATAATGCCGGCATTGCCAGGCCGCGGCGCCCGATACACGAAGAGGTGATTGAAGATTTCGATATCATCATAAGTACCGACCTCAGGGCACCGTTCCTGGTACTGAGGGCCGTCCTGCCGGTTATGATTAAACAGAACAAAGGCTCCATCATCAACACCTCCTCTACCGCTGGTCTCCGAGCGGAAGTCCCGGAGGTGGCACCGGTGGCTTATTCCGCAGCGAAAGCAGGAATCCACGTTATGACCCAGGTAGCCGCAGTCGAATATGCCAAGTATAATATCCGGGTCAATTGCATCGCCCCTGGCGGTCATCGTTCGGAACTCGGTCACGATATGCCCAGGCCAGCTGCTCCTCCTGATCCTGAACAAATGAAAGTCATGCAGGAAATGATGGGGAAATTTATGGAGGACGTTCCGTTAAGACGTGGAGCTGATGCTGAAGACCTGGCAGGTCTGGCCATACTCCTGGCTTCGGACGCTTCCAGCTACATCACCGGTCAAATCTTTACCCAAGACGGCGGACGGTCGGCTAAACACTAGGATAGCTATGCAGTAGTAAAAAACCTCCGTATGGAGGTTTTTTTACTTGTAAATTGATTAAATATTACGTATTATTAATAATCCTTAAACAATGTGGTAGAATTGGGACGTGGATAGTCAAAGAAACGATATCCAATCATCTGATACCGACCGAAAATGGACTCACTACCCATCAAGCTTATGGCGTATCATAGCAACGTGGTGGAGGAGTTACAGGTCCTGGGAATCCGAACGATATAACTGGGCAATAAATAATTTTGGGATTATTTCTGTAGCCAGAGAGAGCTCGGGAAGTTACATTACTTCCATATCAACGACGATTACCTATACGAATACCGATAACAGATGCCCGTTAGACATCTTTCCCGACATTGTGATGCATATCCCGTATATGGGTTCAGGCAGGGCGGGAGATTACTACAAATTAACTACGCAAGATTTAGGCATACAACGAGTTGCTCCTGATAGTTCTCTTGATATCGAACATGCTTTCAGCGTAAGAACCAGTGCTCCGCCGTTACTGTCAGGAACTGCGAAATGCATAGTGAGAGGAAGGGTTGCTGGTGAAATGGAGTTGCCTGAAGGCGTAATTAAAGGCGAATTAATTCGCGACGGAAATAATACATTCGATACGAAAGTAACGAAAGAGTGGATACGCGAATAACTGAGTGGTAATATGCCAATCGGTTATTCAACAACATCTATCCAGAGGTGCAGGGGAGTAACCAGGGGCTTGGTTTCATCTGCACGGTAAAGTTCGAATTCGACTTTCTGATTTAAGCCCTCACGAGAAAAAATAAACGAGATTTCCATCTGTTTAATCTCACCATGTCTAAGTGTTATTTCTCCAATCGTGTTACGCAATTCACCGTCAACCTTCACTTCTAATCTGTAGGTCATTTCATCATGTTCGGAATTGTTGATGCCAACAGCCACTTGCCCTTCTTCACCGATTTTTAACTTACCGGGGTAATCGACAGCATCGCCTTCGACATTGAGAATATAGAATTCGGTAATTCTTTCTTCGGATACAGGAGAGATAATTTTGTACCCGATTACACCAACCGCACATAAGATCACCGGAATAAGACCGATAAATAGTATTTTGTCCAGAGTGGTTTGTTCCCGCCATTTCAGAAGTAAATTCAAGGTAAAAGACACGGAGAGCCGTTCATATTCTGCAATACTTCGCCTGCGATACCAGGCAACAACTGACATGAGGAATATAAACAAAGTCAAGCTGATTACCACAGGTATGAGACTTATGCCTGGAGGAATAAGATTCAAGTATAAACCTGTTAAAGAAACAATCGCTACACTAAGGCCGACACTCAACACAATTCTTTCTGTTCCACTAATGCTGGATTTTCGCGGGTAAAGAGCCGCAATAAGTGAGTATCCGGGTAAAAACAGGACAAAAGTAATCCCAGTCATGATACGAAGTGGATTATCAGGCAGAAATAAAATACAGAGAAGAAGAAGGAATGAGAGAAGATTAAGCGCTATCAGGTCGTCTTTAAATTTTATCGACATAAGCTGATCTGTTATCAGGTGAAGATTGCAATCAGTATATCACGTATGATATAACATGAAAAGGTATTCACTTATGAATCTAGTTGATATACCTGAAAGAGTCCGGGAGTGTATTTGCAGCGGGAAGATATTAATATCTTAAAAATCAAGGGGTATTTATGGCAGCAATTGCTGAAATAGTCTCCACATCCATGATAACGCAGTTTTCTGGCAAAAGGATTTCCCTGATTCTTACAGGTACAGCACTGTTTTTATGGTCTCTAAGCCTGATCTATGCTGAACTGAATATAGGATTTTACGGGCTCATACATAGCTTCCCGGCCTTATTTTTTATAGCTCTTTCTTTACTCACACTCGCTTCATTCATATTATGGAGTTCACCCCAAAATCACAACACATTATTATGCTTCCAGTTATGCTGGTTAATCGTTATGTTATGGTTAACCCCGGTACTGATTGGCAGTAACTCCGTCTTTATGGATATGACCTATTCTTTCTACTTCAGTTACATAGATTACATCGATCAATTCGGCCATCTTAATCCGGCATCACTCTGGTATCATAACTGGCCGGGTATGTGTATTTTCCAGTCAATGTTTGTTGATATCACAGGGATAAAAAATCTTGATGTGGTAGCATTATTCGGAACTTTTCTGATGCAGTTTCTGGTATTACTGACGCTATATTTATTTTTTAGATATACCATCGGCAGGAATAATTATCGTTGGGCGGCTCTCTGGATATTTTATCTGGGTAACTGGATTGGTCAAATCTATGTTTCTCCTCAGGGTATGGCATTTTTCCTTCTTATGTTATTGATTGCGGTACTTATCAAGGCAGGCCTTGCAAAAGAAGGAAACATAACGGTCGCCGAAAGACTGAAAGCTATCATATTAATTTCGTCTTTAGCGGTAACACATATACTAACCTCTATTGCCGGATTTCTCAGTATTGCGGCACTATGGGTTACAAAAAAAACAAAACTAATAAGCATACTGATTATCGCAGCCGTGTTCATTATTGCCTGGACCATGTATGGGGCCTCAACGCAGTTCGAATACCAATTACCGATTTTTCTCGACCGTGCTTTCAGGCTCGATACGTTGTTTACCAGTTTTTTTTCCGGATCCAACACTACTACCAGTCCCTCTCACACCAGTATTAATACTCTCCGGATATTATTCAGCGCTTTATTTTGTGTAATCGGTTTAGGTGGAGTCATCCTCTCCCGGAAATTCAAAGAAAAAGCCGACAGCACTATCCTGGCTTTAGCAATAGTGGCCATACTTATGACGTTCACCGGCTTGTACACCTTTGAGCTAATAATGCGTACTTATATGTTTGTCCTGATTCCCATAGGATATTTCGGAGTAAAGTTACTCAATTCCAGGATAACTTCCGGCATTCTCTGTCTTGTGTTGCTGATCTCACTTCCTCTGTATGTAATTACTCATTACGGGAATACTGTCAGAGACACTGTACCTCGCGGAGAGATTGCTTTCTGGCATTTCATCCAGGATAACACCAGGGAGGGGTACCTGATAGGAGGTCTTAGGCCGCGGGAATACTCGTATGCAGGCTATTATAAGGTCGATTTCCAGCAACTGGAATGGAACGATAATGTATTCACTAGTGAGTATAGTAAGAGTGATAAACCTCAATATATAAATGTCGGCAGGTATGAACAATCACAACAGGAGTTTATCAACGATAATATGAAGGTGATTCCTGAATCGCGTGCTCGATTGGAAGAATCCACTCACTATAATCTTATCTATACCAACCGGGATGTGGATTTATTTATTGGTGAAACCGAATGAAAAGTACTATTTCGATATCGTTATCTCAATATGAAAATGCTTTTAAGAATATACAACGGGCATTAACTCACCTTCCACCATTAAATCTCTCGAATCGCGATACGGTCATTATCAAAATCAATATGTGCGACGCACGAATGCCTGAAACCGGGGCAATTACTCACCCATTATTCCTGGATGCCGTTTTAAAATATCTGAGGACGCATTATGAAAATCTTAATATATTTGTAGTCGAGAGTGACGCTATCGTAGTCCTTGCCGACAAATTTATACAATGGTTTGGGTATTTACCGATTATACAGAAATGGGATGCAGAATTTATTAATCTCAGCAGGCAGAAAATCATAGACAGAAATATAGATGGCAGGTATTTCAAGAATATTCCCATTCCTGAAATTTTTAATAAGCTTAACTTTTTCATTACCCTGCCCAAGTTAAAGACCAATCCCCTGCCAACGATTACCTGCTGCCTTAAAAACCAGTTCGGCTGTCTGCCGACTCCGAAAAAGAATATCTATCACCCTCACCTCGATGACGTGATTGCCGACGTCAATAAAGCGTTACGTCCCGATCTATGTCTTGTCGATGGAATAATTGCGATGGGCGGTACGTGGGGGCCTGCGTTCGGAGTTCCCGTCCGGTTGAACACCATAATCTGCAGCCAGGATCCCGTAGCAGTGGATGTTTTCGGAGCCAGGCTGATGGGTTTCAATCCGTGGCTGATCGGGCATATCAGGAAGAGTGCTTCTTCAGGCGTAGGCTCGATGGGATATGAGCTTAAGGGTGACACTCCTATAAAGGTGGATTTTGAAATCAATAAACTGGAAACATTTCTTGTTAACAAGATTGGTACCTTTCTTCAAAAAAGAAGTCGGAAAGAATTCAGAACCGCCGGAGGAAATTCCTGATGAAGATAGGTATCATCGGGGCCGGGGCAATCTCACGAAGAGGCCACCTGCCTGTATACCGGACTTTTCCTGAAATAACAATAGCCGGTATTGCAGATCTCGATCTGCCTCTGGCGAAGAAAGTAGCTGATGAATACAGCATTCCCAGGTATGTTCCGGATTGTGAAGCACTCCTTGAAGATGATTCTATTGAACTTGTAGACATATGTACGCCGACACAGACACATCTGGAAGTAATAAGAACAGCTGCAGAGCGAGGTAAGCATATCCTTGTTGAAAAACCGTTGTCCATTACCCTTGAAGATACCTTTGAGATACAAAAAATAGTAAAAACTAATAATATAAATCTTTGTGTGGTTTATAACTGGAGATATGCCCCATCAGTGAGAAGAGTGGCAACAAGAATATCCGATGGATACCTGGGAAATATCGTTACGATACATGGCCAGGGACTTACCAGCTTTCCCAGTAGCTGGACATTGAATACATGGTTATATCATCAGGGAGGAGTGCTGTATGATTTCGGACCTCACGTGATAGACATGATACTCTACATGAAAAATTTTTCTCCTGTTAAGACAGTGTATGCTGCCGGCGGTGATTTTAGTAAGGGTAATATGGACTTTATAAACTATGCGGTAATCACGATTGAATTTACACACGGTTCGGTCGTTACTACCGATATATCATGGATGACTGCATCAGTGCTGAAATTCACCCTTGATATTCACGGGACAGCCGGGAATATTCTTCTGGATATCAGGAACGATGCTTTCTCGGAGGTTCATGGATTCTCTACCCCTGTTGATGATATCAAATATTTCTTCGGCAAAATGTGGAAAATCGGGACAGGTGTTTTATCAGGCTCCTATTTTCATGGAGCCAATGCCTATTACAAACCCATGATAAATGATTTCATGAATGCTATCAGAGGAAAGGGCGAAATACCGGTCACAGTAGACCAGGCTGTCATGACTAATACCGTGCTGGAAGCGGCTAAACTCAGTATTCTTGAAAAAAGGCCTATCGGTTATTCAGAATTGTCAGGAGAGTGTTAGTGGGTGGGAGTAGCAGTAAAACTCTTCGCTTATCGGAATTAAGGGTGATTGAGATAGGTGTTTTAGCTGGAGGTCCGGAATCCTTGTTAGCAAAATATCTCCGCCAAAGAGCAAAATCATTCACATTCATTGAAAACCTCCACACCCGTTATTATCAACCTGGTATGGACTTTCTGCATGTTTCACATTACAGGAGCGGCAATCTGGAGAGAACGTTCAAGGCAGGCGCAAACTGGAGTTTTCTGCTGAAATGGCGAAAGACACGCAGGATTCTCTACTACATCCTGGTAATGTCCGGCATTCTGCTGTCGGTACTCAGGTTAAGGATTAGGTATGATCTTTTCATTGCAATCGATTCTCCTTATCCGTTTTCAGGCCTGGTAGTACGCAAACTTCGTCTGGTAAAAAGGATTTTCTCAATTATCGGCGACCATTTTCCTCCACAACAAAGAATACAATTGAGTACTTTCTTTTCCTGGTTTTATGGGTATGCGGATAAACTTGCCCAGAATAATTCGGAGGTTGTCTGGTATTTCACCTCTAGGTTAATAGAAATCAACCGGGAAGAGGGTATTATAAAAAATGGCAGGATTCACAGGCTGGTCGTTCCTATAGGGATTGACCTGGAGAATAGAAATAATGAACCTGAGAGTAATATAGATCGTACTAGTATAGGGTATATTGGTAGATTGGATGACGAGATAGGACTCGAACTAGTTTTGGAAGCAATGGAAGATATAATCAATACTGTTCCTGGTATATCATTGAAAATTATCGGTTCCGGTGATAACGAACAGCTTTTAAGGGCAATGGTGCACGAGAAAGGCCTGGATGATTACACCGTTTTTTACGGATTCTTGTCTGATCGTGATAAAGCAAAGGAAATTCTCTCCAGTTGTGCAGTTTCCGTCGCTCCTTATGTTCCCGGCCTAGCATACTCGATACAGTACACCGATCCGGCAAAGGTTAAAGAGTATATCGAATGCGGTACACCGGTGATAATGACAAAGGTCCCTGAACTGGCCTGCGAAATTGAGGAAAAGAAAGCCGGCTTCGCAGTAAACTTCGACAGGAAAGAAATGGCTGATGCAATGTTGAAACTGCTGACCGATGACGAATTGTGGCGTGAATACCGTAAGAATATCGACCAACTCGCCGACAGATATGATTACGTAAAACTATATGATGAAGCTTTCACGGCTTCCGGAATCGAGCTTTAGGAGGCAGAACTTACAAATTGGTGAAAATTTTGATTACTAATCCCACCTTCGAACATACCTATGAGTGTGAAGGTAATCGGGGAACGCGTGCGATAATGAGTTGTACAATCAAGTCATTGCAGGAAGTGATACCGCATGCCGTAATATCGACACTCATTCAGTTTTCAGGTCAATTCGCCAATGATCATAATATCCGAGTTGTAAAGGGAAATATTTACTCTTATAGACCATTTTCATTCTGTCAGTCGCTGTTTGCATCTATGAACCTTGGACTTGCTATTTTATGGAATATGCTGCATTCATTGAAAATGAACGGGAAATTCCTACTCTGCAGCAGAAAACTTAAAGAATTTCATAATACCGACATAATTATCCACCTTGGTACTAACCTATACAGTGAAGATTTCGGTATTCGAGGATTCATCGAACACTCAAAGGAAATTCTACTCGCTGTCCTGCTGATAAAACCGATTGTAATGTACGCCGAATCGATCGGGCCATTCAATAGCATATTGAGTAAAATTATCGCCAGGAGTCTGTTAAATAAGATTAACCTGATAACTCTAAGGGAAGAAGTCAGCCAGAAATACCTGGTCGAACTCGGGGTGCATAAACCTCGAGTATTTGTAACAGCCGATCCTGCTTTCCTTCTTGAACCTGCGTCTAAAGAGAGAATATCTGAAATACTGGATGACGAAGGTATTGAAATAGGTACCCATCCTGTTATTGGAGTAATCCTGAGTTCTGCGACCAATCTGAAGGAAATAACAAGGAAATCCAGAGTTGTAGCATTGATAAACCTGGTGTATGTAATAGGACGGTACTTCCTTCCTGAAACCATTATCAAATACCTGATAGGAATATTCAGGCAAATCGGATATTTTGATAGATTTGAAACAAGGTATATAACACAGATGGAAGTGTCTAGTATCATCGACCATATCATCGATAGTCTGGATGTCGATATTATGCTTATTCCTCACATACGCCAGGAAGGAGTATTTGAAGACAGCGATACTGCGCAGGAAATCCGCCGAGTGGCGAAAAACCAGGATAAGATTAAGGTGGTCCAGAATATTTACACATCAGAGGAACTGAAAGGGATTATCGGAATATGTGATACGCTTATATCTTCGAGAATGCATGCCGCGATTGCTGCCATGTCTCAGTGTATACCAACGATATTAATACCTGTCAGCCAGCGTCATCACGGCATAATGAAAATGACTGGGCAGGAAAAATACGTCTGTAAAAGTTTCACATTCGATGACGTGATACCGAAGATGGAAGATGCCTGGTCGAATCGGGATAAAATAAGACAAGAAATGAATTATAAAGTTAAAAATATAAAAGAAGCTTCTCTCAAAAATGCTGAACTGGTTAAGATGTTGATATCGACTTCATAGTAGTATTTGCAGAAACGCGTAATAGGTTTGATAATTCTTAACAATGTGGCAAAGTCCCCATTTCGTATTTACTAAACATTTTCCTGCTGATCATTTACAAAAGATCATCTTGTGTAATAATATGTATATAATATATGTGTATTTATATGTGGAGGATATTCATGGCCAAGAAAGTAATACAGGTTCCTATCGATGAGACTTTACTACTTGAGCTTGATAAGCTATCTGGTAAGCAATCTAAGTCAAGATCAGAAGTTATCCGTCAGGCTTGTCAGCAATATTTAAATCAAATTGAATTTGAAGAGTTGGATAAAATTTATCGACAAGGTTACGAAAGAATCCCGGAAACGGGAGAGACAGGAGAAGCCCAGATTACTATGGCTGACGAAATTTTACCCGAGGAGACATGGTAGGTGAAACGAGGTGAGGTTTGGTGGGCTGAACTGCCACCACCTTCAAAGCGAAGACCGGTGTTATTACTGTCAAGAGACAGTGCCTACAGAATAAGAACAGCGGTGACGGTTGGAGTTATTACCCGTACTGTACGAGATATTCCGGTGGAAGTGCCGCTTGATATAAAAGATGGAATGCCTCAGAAGTGCGTTGTTAACCTGGATGAAATACTAACCGTCCCTAAATCCAGGTTAGTTGAAAGAATTACTACACTTTCACATGAGAAAATGACCTCTGTAGTAAAAGCTATTTCTTTTTCTCTTGACTTGAGAATTTAGCGAAAACTCAATCTTAATCATACGAATATACTAAGTACTAAAATGATAGACTAGTCTTCTAATTGATGAACAAGCAACAAATAATGTTGTCTAGATCGTTAGTTTTCCAATTTAGAATCCCCGGACTATCCTCGTAACTAATCCAAAAAGGCCAAGAGACTTGATAATTCTGAGTACTATTCTCCCTGGAATGCCGGACCAGCAGGACAGATACCACAGAAGCCCCCAAAGGAAATGTTTTTTACCCAGGTACATACGAAAGTAGCAGTACAGACTGCTTAAGTACGCAGTAACTCCCGGTTTAGGGAATGTCAAGTTATATTCCGGTACCTGTCTACCCATCCCTCTGAGTATCGAGAAGCGTGCCGGCACATCCTTCTTGAACCTTGTTATCTGCCTTGTCGACCAGATAACTTTGTTTCGCGTTACAGGTGCGAGTGAAATTACTCCCTTATCCAATGCATTATTGAGTAATTCTTCCCCCTTTCCACTCCGGGAAATGACCAACGACGTGCCCATCGAGTCCTTTGAGTGCTCACCAATCCAGGCATCACCGAAACTGATATCCGATAATTCAGAAACTGCATCCACACAAAGTGAACAACGCCATGGATAGAATAAAGTACCAAATCCTTTATCCCAAAACTCTTTAAGCAGTATCTTCTTATTTTTAAGGCTAATCTTCATCTTTCCCGGCCAGCCTTCACCGCGGTATACCAATTTCTTTACGTCTTCCCTTCTGATCTTAACCTTGTGGAGTATATAATCTGTTGCCGTAAAAGTAGGAGTGTGATTGCAGAACAGTCCGAAGCAAAACATAATTTCCTGTTTAATCTTGTTATTCAGAATCCCGGCTTTCCTTAGCCCGTGAAGGTGGCAGGGAAGCCCAACTACAGCAAACCTCTCTCCCTCTCCCGCCTGCGGGATTTCCTTCAAAGCTATGTTAGCCGTAACAGGGCAGTATTTAGACCTGGCAGCGGAGATGATATCTTCCCTAGTTCGGGCAACGAAAGATTCGGGAATCAGAGGATTCTCAATACTCATTCTGGTTACCAGAGCGCCATCGATGATACCTTCTTCCAGGGCGAAGATAAGCAACTCAGTTACCAGACCTCCCGAAGTCGAGTGATACCTTATAGCATTATCAGTGGAAAAACCGGTGTAGAAGCCAAGGTAGTTACCCAGAAGGATATCCTCCACCTCCCTACCGAAGATTTCCCGGTTTAGGGTATTGAAGTCAACACTGTGTCCGGGGCAAACCTTGAAGCAGATTCCACATTCATTGCACTTTTCTCTGTCCAGTCTGGGGAGATAAATTCCCTTTTTCTGATCGATCACCATTTTTATAGCGTTTTGAGGACACACACCTGCACAGGTACCACATCCGGTGCACAGTCCTTCTCCTGAAACCTGATCGATAGTCTTGTTTTTATTCATATAACTACAAGAATTACACTGAATTCTCGGCGATTATTTCCAGGACAATCTCCACAATTCAACCGGCGACATTTTACTCTTGACCTGTATTTCTCTTTTTCGTAATATCAGAACACCGGTTCTATTTATTGGCAAGGAGCTGAAAAATGAACTCTATCCTTGAACCTAGTCTGGTGTTGCATCTGCCTTTACACAAGCTGGATGGTGCTTCTTTTATATCAGGAGATGCTTCAGGACATCCGGTAATGAATTCCGGTGCTTTCTGGAATCCCTGGGGCAGGAGTTTCGACGGTATCGATGACTTGATAGACTGCGGAGGAAGCCTGGCTTTTGAGTCTCAGCGGTATACTCTGACCTGCTGGTTTAAGACGACGGCATCCAGTCCGGATACGGATATAGGGCACAGGCTGGTCAATATAGCCAGGGCAGCCGGCGGTGAAAGCAAAATTGCACTCAGACTAAAGAATAATATAGCCGACTTGTTCTGGATAACGCCTGCTACATCAATTAATTCGATTTCAACTGACATTATCGTCAACAATGGCAAATGGCACCACCTGGCAGGAACCACTGACGGTACGATATTTACCGTTTATCTGGATGGCGATTTTAAGGCATTCAAATCGTCCGAATTACACACTGATTATTACAAGTTGTGTATCGGTGCTGTCCATACCGGAACCGGACCCTATAACGGTACAATTGGTGAAGTTCGGGTATATGATAGGGTCCTATCCGCCCTGGAAATTCAGCATGACTACCTGGCTATGAAGCAGTATTGCCAATGATAGAAACCTCAGTAAATCCATACTCACTCTACCTCCGATTAAATCTTATTTACACCTCCTGTTTAAATAGGGAATTACGCGAGCGCAAGAGATACAACAGTACCGGAATAGCAACGGCGCCCTGTCCTGCAAGATAGCCCAGTCCGACTCCCGCAATACCTGTCTGTACCATCAGAACGTAACTAATACCAAGGCTTAAACCGGATGCAACAGCCGGTACTATTATTAATCCTTTGATATCCTTTTGAAATCTGGCAATGCCAATATATATATAATTGATACCCCACGGAACAATCGAAAAAGCCAGTATCCGAAGCAGTAGTGCGCCGTTTTCTGAATATTCCCGACCGAAGAGTAATAGAATGAGATCTGCGCCTGCCATTATGATAAAAACAGTCGGGATTAATAATAGAAGCACAAGTCTCAACGATTTCGTAGTATTTGCACGAAGAGTAGTCTCATTATTAGACACTTCTGCAAACAGAGAGTTTGAAATGGCTGCAGGTATAAATTGAAGTACAACGCCAACCGACCACGGTATGAAAAAATAAGCATTCATCTCTATACCCAGTGTATTCACGACTATGAGTGGCAGGATGAAATTTGCCACAAGCAGGAAACCTTTACTGGTAAAATTCGCGATGGAATAACTTCCCATCTCTCTTAGTATTTTCAGACTCACTCCAGGTAAAGGAAAGTACCCGTTTTGCACCCTCGGCAAGAACCAGAAAACACAAAGTAAAAGAGTGAAAGTGATAGCAAGACCAAGAGCTGAAAACAGTCCTAAAACATCGTCGGCAAACATTGAAAATATGACAACAAGGGCTATACCGAGTATTCCGGCAACTACGTTTACTATGAGTATATTACGGGTTTGCAGCCTGGCTAGAAGAACAGCGAGGGATAAGGGCTGTAATACCATTGAAGAGGTAAAAAAGACAAAGGCGAAACAATACAGCGGATCCTGGCGAATCGGGAGTAAAGCCGGTGACCATACGTTAAGTCCGCAAAGGAAGATCAACGAAATGATCACTGCAGTCAAACCGCTTAGTGTAAAACAGGTATTAATCATATCATTACCGTTCTTTCCGGCGGAAGGTAGATAACATACCAGGCTAATTCCCAGTCCCAGCTCGGCAAATAATGCCAGCAGTCTCAGAGCAGACAAAATAGCTGAACCTAGTCCCACGACTTCAGTGGAATATAACTTAGCTGCGATTATCCAGAAGACAAAACCGAATATGGAATTAAATATTGTGCCGGACATCAGGTAGTAGGTGTTTTGATAGAACGGAGTTCGCCAGACCTGTCCGAGTCTTTCTTTAACAGTAATAAGCATTACCGTATCCTGAATCCCTCTATTCTGCCGGAGATATAACCAATAAAAGTTGCGGATATCGCGATGATGATTGCGAATACCTGTGGTAAACTGTCTCTTTTATAAAAAAATCTCAAACGTCCAGGTATCGCTGAAAAAAGGAGGTACTTAAGGTATGAGTTTTCTGTTTTCAGCAACCGTAACGATTTCGCATGGTTATAACTTATTAACCTCCCTTTACTTTTCCCCTCATCAAAGGCTCTCTTTTTCAGGTATTTTAAAGTAGAACGAGAGGTTGATACTTTATGATAAACAACAGCATCGGGTTCAAAGAGAATGATTGAGTCTGGGAAATGAGTTTTAAGCCTGAGACAAAACTCAGCTTCTTCTGCCACGCCGGTATCTCCGACACGCCCGAAGTGTATCCCGAACAATCCTGTTTTATTGAAAATATCTTTTCGAATTGCACAATTCCCTCCCATGACATTTCTCATCTGGTTTTCCTGCAGCGGGAGTCCTTTATAAGTCCCACCAACTGCCCAATTAAGTTCTTCAGGAAACCAGAAAGGCGATGTACCTTGAGACCATTTGGGAATGGTCCTTCCTCCTGTGGCAACTAGATTATTTGTTGGGATAATTCATCAGGACTTGTATTCTTGAGTAAGAAAGATTTAGTCAGTTTTTCCAGCCATGTTTTTTCAGCAAAAGCATCGTCATCTATAAAAGCTACTATATTCCCTTTAGCTTCTAAGATACCTAGATTTTTCGTTTGAGAAAAACCACGAGCTTTCGTGTTAAGGATTATTTTTGTATCAGGGAATCTTGTTCTAACAAGGTATTGGAATAATTCTTCATTGTTATCGACGGCTACAATAATTTCAAAAGGTTGAAGCGTTTGAGTTAACATTGATTCTACTGCTTCAACAATATCATTAAGACGTTCCATTGTGTAACAACAGATGATTACCGAAACCATGAGTGATCCACATTTTTCTCTGGGCATGTCAGCAGGAACTCCATATTGTAAATATATGATTTATATTTTATAGTATATCAGTTATGATATATTGGTCAACATGTAAAATACTCTGCATGAGTATTCGTTTATTACAAAGAGAAGTATTATAGGCATCTTCCTGATAGAGAAAATACCCAGCCCGTCGCATCAACGAAGAATTCTGAGTGGAAATGATATCCTACACAAAAATAATAAGTGGCTGTATTAACAAGATAACAACTACGAAATATGAGTATTTCTTTTTGATTCTTATAATAGTGTTGGGCATTTTTATTGCCTGGACACCTAAGCAGACTGGTATTCTCCCTTTCCACCTGGACGAATGGTTCCACATGGCTTGCGCCAAACAAATACTTACACAAGGTACCGCATTTAATATGACAGACCCTTTTTATGGCGGTCAGCCGTGGTTATTCCAGTTCGCTGAACGTGGTTTTCATCTCCTTTTAGGGGTATTACAAATAATCAGTGGGCTGGATTGGCTGTTTATATTTCGTTATATCCCAAGCGTTATTTTCGTCATGATTATTCTGGCAACTTACATCATGGGAAAACGACAGGGCTTCGGCCTTGAGTCCGCTTTTTTTGTCAGTTTACTTCCGACTACGGTTGGTTCTCTAGGACCGGCTTTCTTAGTACCTGTAGCAACAGGATTGCTCTTTATATCTCTATCATTGTTTATTATTCACACTATCGATAACTGGAAAGGATCAGTCGTATTAGCCATTTTTGTCTTCTTCCTGCTTTCTTTTCATGCTTATACCGCTATTGCTGTCGTTGTTATTTGTTTTCCATATTTACTCTTTAAAACAAAGGAAAATTGGAAAAGCAGTGTGCGATTTGGCTTGGCTTTCTTATTACCATTTCTCATATCGTATCCTTTGGTATCCCAATTCGTTGATCCGATCCTGGCTGGAATTTTCGATCCTCACGAAATCTCCGTATATATCGATTTTCCATGGCTTATCGATTCGTTAGGGTATATATCACTCGGAATGTGCCTGGTTGGTATTTTTTTTATCGGTATTCGACCGAACAGACAAAACTTAGGTTTGCTTTCCGGATTCTTGGTTTTATTGACGCTGCTTGTCATATACTACCAGTTTCATTATGGTATCACAGGTTTGTATGAACGAGGGCTTTTGTATGCACTTCTGGTAGCAAATATTATTGCCGGCGTGGGATTAGCTGCCTTGAGAAAAATGGAGTTAAATACCCCCTCCTTCAACAGGATTCCTCATCGAATTGTTAGACGTGGACAAATTACTCTTGCAGGTACATTGATTATTCTTGTTGTAATAACTGTTGTACCTCAACGACAATCGACACAATTCTATAAAATGATAGATGAGAGTGATTATCAGGTTTTTTGTTGGATTAGAGATAACTACGAAGGTCAAGATATAAAAGCACTCGTTGATCCCTGGAAAGGCACTGCATTTACAGCAGTATCCGGGCTGAAAGTGACCAGCCGAATCATTATGGCACCAGCAGAAATCGATTATGAGATCTACGAATTCCTGGATAATGAATGCCATGACAGCACGTTCTTAGTTGATAACGACATCAGTCTTGTATATACCCGTCAGAGTTGTACTAGTCCTGATTTAATGAAAGTACATGATAATGTGTACGTCGTCAGAGAAGACTAAGCTTTATCTTTGAGATTGATTCTACAACCGCGATGTAGCAGCGGAATATCATTCGGATTGTTGGATCATGGTTATTCGACCATTCTCTCTCTTAAAATTGTTTTAAGTATTCGCCACCCATCTGAAAATGTCTTTAACTTCCCGTCTCCGTGCACTCTTTTATCCTCAAAACTTGGGACCTCTGCGATCAACAGGTTTTGTTTCTTTGCCTTTATATGCATTTCGGTCTCAATCTCAAAACCATCACTTTCATAGGTAACTTTATCGAGTACACGTTTATGTAAAGCATTATATCCATAACACAGGTCGGTGTAGTGTCCACCATAGAGAATATTTACGAGAATGACAAACACCTTGTTTGCCAATTTACGATACCAGACCATATCGGTCGTTCCGCCATAATGCAGGAAACGCGATCCTTTTACATAGTCATAGCCCTGTAGTATCGCTTCAACAAAAGAAGATATTTCTGCCGGGTCCATCGAACCATCGGCATCGATGGTAACTATTATATCGCCTTGTGCATTATTAAAGCCGTGTCGTAATGCATCCCCTTTTCCTTTTCCAGGTTGATATATAATTCTTGCATCTGGTAGTAATTCTCTTACTCTATCAACAGTGTTATCGCGTGAATTACCGTCAACTATTAATACTTCATCGACCATATCAGGTAATCCGGAAAGAACAACTCCTATATTGTGCTCTTCATTAAAGGTAGGAATAATGACGGTTAATTTTGGATATATAGGTTCGAAATCCTCTAAGTGAATATGGTAATTAACATCTCTGCAAATTACACCGTCACGGTCGAGAAATACAGCTTTATTCTTCATGGAATATCTTCACTCTTCCTGCATCAATATCAATGTTTGCCTGACGGTACTTCTCGATTGTGCCAATATCTATCAAATACTCATCCTGACCAAGCAGATACCCATACACCGGGACCTTCTCCCCTATCAATCGCGGGATTACGTCGAACCCAAAATCAGAGAAACCTTCATCAGTTATGTAATTGAATATATCCGGCTCGAGAATATAGATACCTCCATTCGAAAGATTGCTGTGTTCTTCGCCTTTAAGGGGTTTTTCAGTGAAACCTGTAACTTTTCCGTCTTCATCGATTTCAACAATCCCTGTATCACGGGTGTTTGCAGCTTCAAATAACACAATCGTCATGAGTGCCTGCTTCTGTCTGTGAAACTCAGCCAGCGACGAAAGATCTACGTCGGAAATGGTGTCTCCATATACCACATAAAACGCCTGAGTAAAAAAGTCTTCCATCCTTTTGACGCCGCCAGCAGTACCGAGAAGTACCTCTTCAGGAGAATAATGTATATCAATATCATATGATGATCCATCACCGAGTGCAGCCTTTATCTCATCACCCTTATGGTGGAGATTTACCGCCACCTTTCTTATCCCATAGCTTTTGAGCCAGCGTAAGTAGTGCTTGACAATCGGGGTATTACCCACCGGTAACAGGCATTTCGGAACCGCACTGGTTAACGGTCTAAGTCGGGTACCCTTCCCGGCAGCCAGGATCATTGCTTTTTCGATACTAAAATTCATATCCATCGGGATGCTCTTTCATCCATTTCCAGGCGCTTTCAATGATTTCTTTTAACGTGGTATATTCCGGGTTCCAGCCAAGCTCCGACCTGGCACGATTTGAATTTGCGACCAATATAGCCGGATCCCCGGCGCGTCTTGGGAGTATCTCAACAGAGATGTCCACTCCGGTCACTTCTCTGGCAGTATCGATAACTTCCAGGACCGAACAACCTTCTCCGCTGCCAAGGTTGTACGCTCTACCGCTGAACTCATCCAGTTTTTCCAGGGCCAGGATATGAGCCTTGGCAATATCGATTACGTGGACATAGTCTCTTACACACGACCCGTCGCGAGTCGGATAATCGGTGCCGAATACAGCCACCGGCTTGTCAGGATTATTCGCAGCCCATAGAATATTCGGGATCAGGTGTGTTTCAGGTCTGTGATCCTCACCGTGATTCCCACTTGCGCCCGCGGCGTTAAAATAACGCAGCGAGATATGCTTGAGACCATAAGCGTATCCGTACCATTTCAGGATGGTCTCAAACATCAGCTTTGTTTCACCATAGCTGTTTACAGGATTTTTGGGATGGTCTTCTTCGATAACAGGACTTTCCGGTTCACCGTAAACAGAAGCGCTGGATGAGAAAATTATCCTTTTCACGTTACTTTTTACCATGGTATCGAGAAGCGTTATGCCATCGATAATGTTGGTCTTGAAATAACGCCCGGGGTCGGTCACGGAATATTCAATGACGGTTTCCGCCGCCATGTGCATCAGCGCGTCTATCCTGCACTGAACTAATATATCTTCAAGAACATCGACCTCATCGATATCAAACCATAAAAATACGGGATCATCGTCGATAGTCGGATGATGGCCTTGTTGTAGATTGTCCAGGACAAATACTTCATGTCCCTGTTTCGCCAGCTGTTCGGAAACGACACTGCCAACATAGCCGGCGCCGCCGGTAACAAGAATGTTCATTAACTCTCCCTTAAACATGCGCTGATTATATGCTCAAACAGTAAATGCATATCTTCAGTTCGTTCCATGTTATCGATGGGGGCGATAACGTTAATGTCTACCAGATCTTTAAGTTTTCCTCCGTTAAAGCCAATTAACCCTACTGTAGTTGCGCCTTTTTCCCTGGCAACATTAATACCCTTCAATACATTTGGAGAATTACCACTTCCGCTGATCGCAATTACAACATCTCCAGGCTCAACATAATTGATGATTTGCTCAGCAAAAACCATATCGTATGAAGTGTCATTTGCCCATGCAGTAAGCAGATGAACATTATCTGTTAATGCAAAGGCTTTTATCCTCTGTTTTCCCTCTGATATCGTTCCTTTAGCAAGATCACAGGCAAAATGGGATGCGGTCGCAGCCGACCCGCCATTTCCAAAGATAAAAACATGGTTCCTATCATTTCGGGTTTTTTCGAGCAGGGATACAACCCGGTCTATATCTTCAACAGGCAATCTTTCCAGCAGTGCATCCAGGTCGGAAATATATTCGATTATTTTATTTCTGGTTCTATGCCCCATTTCATTTACTCTTTAACGCCTACCATCAAATCATATATGAGTTTCTTTAGAGGTATAAATCTTCTTCTGTATATTTTTAGTAAAGTCACCTGGCAGAGCCTTTCGAATTTAATACAAGTAAGGATAGAATTCCCTAGCACATGAGATTATCTATTGCGAAGTATTAGAATAGAGTATCCTACTCCCGAAACGTTCAAAGTGAAAAGGCAGTTCTCTTAAATTACCTAAGGCTGTTCTTACTCTGTCCTGTTGTTCCTGGGGGCAACATAACAGCAAAAATCCGCCACCCCCGGAACCTGTTATCTTTCCGCCTAGAGCACCTGCATTACGAGCAGCTTGATATATATTATCGATCTCCGGATTACTAATCCCGGAAGAAAGCTGTTTTTTCAACTCCCAGTTTTCATCCAATAGTAGTCCTAAATCGTCGAAAGCTCCGGCAACTACCAATTCTCTCGCTTTGTAAGCTGAATCTTTCATAGCATGGAGAATATCGAGTCGAAGATCTATGTTGGTCAATTGTTCGGCAAGTATGTCATTTGAATTTCTCGTCAGCCCTGTATCGAAAAGTAGCAGGTTTTTTTCAAATCTCCGCTTATCTTCATCAGGAATGTTGATTTTTTCAAGATAAATATCTTCATTGCCAAATGTTATAAATTGCATAGTACCGTACGCTGCGATGTACTGGTCCTGCCTGCCAATCGGCTTCTTGAGTATATCGATCTCGATCCGGCACGCTTCTTGAGCCAGTACCTCCGGCGGTTTACTCTCGCCCTTATATGCATAAAGAGCATGTAACAAACCGATGCTGACGCTGCTGGAGGACCCAAGGCCGCTGCCGTGTGAAGGCACGTCAGCAAGAGTAATTATCTCAACACCTCGTGTGACACCGGTCCTTTTCATCGCTTCCCTGATGATTTCATGTTCCAGTTCATCTACCGTCTTAACAACTTCCTGTTTCGAATAACTTGCTCTAATCAAATTATCATAACGTTCCTTTATCACTATGTAGACGTATTTATCGATCGTAGTACTAAGGACTGCTCCTCCATACCGCATGAAATAATCGTCAAAATCTGTTCCGCCCCCAAGAAAACTCACTCTTAATGGAGTTTGTACTACGATCAATTTACTATTCCTCCGGCATAGGATTTTAAATCATCAATGAATATTATAATAATATTGGAAATATTGTCAATATGTTCAGAAGTGATAGATTTTATTAACGTAAACTACTATAGTCTTTAATACATGTATTAACAAGATCTAATCCTTTATATCTATAAAAAATCATTCTAACGATGAATTGTCAGTAGATCCTCCGTGGGTTAAATTATTATAGGTGAAATCAGATCACCTGTGAGATGTTACCTGTATATGGAGTTAGTGATAAATGAAAAAGATATTGTTTATATTGCTTATACTTGTTATGACTATAAGCCTAAGTCAGGCTTTACCGGTGTCTGCTGCCGACCCCCCTGCTACCATTGAAATTCCCGTAACGATACGTGATTTTAATTCATCACATCCGGACTTCGAATATGTTATTAGTGACGACCGGGGAATTGTCGACACTACGCTTGGTGGAGATAAGATACCGGTGTATGCTGGAGGGCTTGGAACTGTAACAACACACGGACAGACTGAATTTGACCAGTGGTATCGCGATACACCTGGTACTAATATGAGAAAAGACACTACCATCATCTTCACCAGGGTTGGTAACATATATCAATACATTAACTCTAATTTCTTCCCGATTGATGGGGAGCTTTTTGGCAATGAAGGTCGATCACATAACTATCATTTCACCCTGGAACTGCATACCAGCTTCACCTACCAGGGAGGAGAAACTTTTGGATTCACGGGCGATGACGACCTCTGGCTTTTTATAAATAACAAGCTGGTGATAGATCTGGGTGGTGTGCATGGAGCGGAATCAGATTCTGTCAGCCTTGATAGTATAGCGTCCTCAATAGGGATTACGCCAGGTAATGACTACGATTTCGACCTGTTCTTTGCCGAACGTCATACAACACAGTCTAATTTTAAGGTAGAAACCACCATCGTATTAGAAGAACCGGAACGTTATTGTATTGAAGGCAATAAGATTAATAGTGATACCGGTGTAGGTATTGCAGGATGGACTATCTCACTCCTTGACGTGAATGAACAGGCAATAACCTCAACCACCACCAATTCCACCGGTGGCTACGAATTCTGTGGCCTGCCACCTGGTGATTACTGGGTTGAAGAAGAAACCAGGGCTGGCTGGACCAATGTTAGCCCGACACGTATTGATGTCACCATAGTCGCTGCAAATATAACAGATATCGATTTCCTGAACATGCCTGATTCTACTCCTCAAGATCCTCCTGTAGAGGTCGGAGGTACAATATACCCAGCCGATAAAGGCATGATGCTGATACCGGTTGTTACCTTAGTCATCCTTCTGCTGTCCGGTACAATGCTGGTATTCAGACGGAAACGTATTCATAACTAAGTACCCTCTATCAGGTGCTCCTTCTCTTTTAAAAAAGAAGCCTGCCCCGTTAATTCGGGGCAGGCTCTTTAGTATTTGATGATTCAAAAACCTCTCAGTAACTAACTCTCCCTTTGAAAAAGGGGGACTAAGGGGGATTTAAAGCTTCCACCATACATAAGGATAATATCGATAATAATGAACTTCAATCTTTCTTTTTAAGTGTTAATAGCCACCGCCGATTTCTTAACTGGAATTCATATCTTTTTATACCGTCATTAACCCAGTAGACGTGGCCATTATCATCTTCATAATGGTGAACCGGCTTCAATAAGCTATGAGATACTTTCAGCAAATCCGTAAATGATTGCACCAGGATTATTTCTTCATTCTGATTTCTCGCTTCACTATTCTTAACTTCAACGATATATTCCCCATGCTGCTTCATTATTCGCGCCGCTTCGACCTGGTATTCCATATCTGCATCTTTTCGAGAGTAGTAATATAATGGGATTGAAACCAGCAATATTAAAAATACACCCGCCAGGACAGAGGATAATATTCTTATCGTGTTAACAGGTTGACTCCATAATATGTTTGCTTCAGCAACAGGCTCTGTTACCGTAAGATTCCCCGCCATACTTTTATGTAAATCGCCTTCCCAGGACAAAACACTTTTATTTAATTCTGTTCTTATCGACTGTTTGAATTCTTCGTCAATCAGTCCCAGATCCGTTTCGGCTTTCGTCCGGACGGTCGTCTGAACGGTGAGTTGATGAGTCGAGACAGGGATACCGGTTTCCTGTTGAATTATTGTGTAAACGTTTTTCATCGAGTCCATGTCCAGCGGAATATCTATGGTGAACTTTCCGGAATATGCCGTTATCGGAACAAGATTAATCACCTTGGACCAGTATCCCGGATTTTCCAGGATTGCGTCTACTTTTACCTCACATTGCAGCAGTTTTGCCGGCTGGTCCGAAGACAGATGATAGCTGTAATTCAAATTAAAGCTATCGATAAACTGTGACACGATAATATCCCCAGGGCTGAGAACCGTCCCGGTTCCTTCAGCGGTTTGAGGAGATGTAATGGTTGTCATATCGAACAGATCGTTTTCACTCAACTGTATACGGTAGCTGAATTGCCCTGCCACTCCTCCTGACTTATACTGGAGTTCCTGGTTCAACTCAAGGTAGTACCTGTCTTTTGTTAATGGAAAATCATGTGTGAAAAGTACATCATCACCATCGTACACCACTGCTTCCAGGGTGGCCCGAAAAGACGATGATCTCGAGCCTATTGCCTGCTCCAGGGTCTCTCCGAGTTCCTGGTAATGGGTCAGGTTCACTGAAAACGACATTTCCTCATGATTCTGTACGTTTCGCGGAGGGAGGAGGGAAAGAGCTTTTCGCCAGTAACCCGGATTTTCAATAATGACGTTTATTCCGACACTTAATGGCAGATAGTCTTGCGAGTTGACCTGGTAGTACAATGTTAGATCGTCGATAAACGCCAGCGGTACGTGCGAAATCTCGCCGTCAGTACCAGGAAGCCTGTCATCATACAGGTAACTTGGTAACAGTCCAACCGTATAATCATAGTCACCCGTCTGGGTGTATTCAGCTTCCGATACGATCTGTTGAGTTGTAATGCTGGCAGGCATCGTGAATGATTTGATAACTCCAATGATAGAAATTACCAGGATAAGTGCCCCAATTATCAGTAAATATTTATTCATAAAGAATGTTATCAATAGCCACCTTTATTCATTAATCAATTGCAGCAAGTTGACCTGTCTCTTAAGGAAATTGACTCGCGCCATGTATCACTGCATTATACTGTACGACATCGTAAGATCGAAAGTATCACCCTGCAGATCGTTGCCGGCGGATTCAGCGAACTTGACGCTCATGAGAAATCGAGCGATCTCTTTATTCCCGTGTTCTCTGACCGGCAGGCGATATACCGGACTGTATTTAAAGTCGTAAAACGTAATCTTCATATCTCCATCGATATCCCGGATTCGCCAGTTGCAGTACAGGGGATACCAGGTCAGGCATCGTTCCTTGAGTGACGTTTGCGAGATATACCCTGTCAGCAGGTCGATACTCCATTCGCCCGTCTTATACACCGCTTTCGTAATGATAATTTCCCTGGCCATGGCGTCGGGATGGTGGTCTGTGAAAGGATCGGTATCCGACTCTACCGGATTCAGTGCTTCCAGGACGCTGTAGTCGCAGCTGATCCCGATATATTCGGCATGGCGTGCCTTCAACCCGATAAAAGAACCATCCAGCTCGTAAACAGAGCCGGGAACCATATTCTCAACGGTCCAGGTATTGAACACACCATCACTCCAGGTCTCGTCCTGGTCACGAATCTTAAGGTCGGTATGGCCGCCCGGAGGAACGCAGTATACATGTTCCGGATTACTGGTTTGGGCGTACACCGTCCCGACCATAGTACTCACTATGAAAATGTTCAGGATACCAAAAAATACAACCTTGATTTTACGTCTCATGAATACAATGACTTCTTGCTTACTTTAATTTCCAGCGTGGCGTTTAATTAGTTATCCATCATAACACGATAAGGTGTCATCCTGAATCCCGATGTTTATTGGGATTTCCCGATTCAAGCTCGTTCCAGGGATGAAGGATCTCCTTTCTTTATACAGATAATTTTACGGTAGACTTAAATGATCAAGAGTATTCGAGTATCAGCAAGGAGATACATTCGTCGTCCTTGACTTGATAGATGAATATTTTCCATGTACGTTCGGACTCCTCAGTATGACATGCAGTCTGGCTGTTCTGACACAGTCTCTTCGCCGGAATGGGGTATATTTACTAACGAAATTGTGCAATCAGTACATCGGTTAGTGAACCCCACCTTTCTTTTTAATATTGAGAGCTTTATACTGTTCGACCCGTCTTGACTCCCGTTTTTTTCTCATCTCCTTGTAAATTTTCTGTTCCGGATAAGCCAGGTCCTGGTACGCGTCCTTGAAGATAAAAACAATGAAGACTAGCCCCATCACGGTGACGAACAGGGCGGCTGCCGGAACACTTACGCCCAATACATGTACTCTTGTCCTTCCGAATTCCGAGAGACGACCGAGGTAACCCGCGTAGGGCAGGTAAAAGACCGCCTTTCCGTTAACATCACCGGCTTGGACGATGTATTCATCCGGCTCTTCATTGGCGTCTCCCTTGGTTTGCAGATTAACGCCTTCCGGAGTCTCCGTACGCTCGATCACGCGGTGGCATATGGGCGTATCGATACCAGGGAGTTTGAAGGAAATAACGTCGCCGACGCTGACATCATTTCCATCCATTGGCTTGATAACAACGAGTCCCCCTACCCCGATCTCCGGCTCCATGCTGCCGGAAAGTACGGCGTCGAACTCCCAGCCGAGTTGTGCCGCGATTATTACGAATGCGACTGCCGCCATCACCAGGCCGAGTACTGCCCAGCCGAGCCATCCTATTATCTTTTTAAGCATGCTATACTGTGCTTCCTCTATGATCTGCTATAGTATAGACCGCGTCATGGAAAACCTCAATAATCCGTCAATTTCCTCCGGAGGGCATAAAACTAGTATCCAGGAGAATATCCATCCATACTAGTCGATCATGGTGAGCCTGTCGAACCATCGGCTCGTCCTTCGACAGGCTCAGGACGCTCGAGCTTATATGAATATTCTCTGCACAACTAGGTACTACCTGAGGACGCCCCTTACCGGGGCGCCCTATAAACAGCAGAAATAACAAAAGCCACAGGAGCAATGAGGCAAAGCGGATAAGTTAGGTAACTGCCCTGCCTCCTCATATTGAATTAATTCGATGTTATAGTTGCATTTACAATTATTTCGATGCCCGTCCACGCATACGTGTTGTCTGCACTTGAATCAAGTGCGAGTTTCATTTTCTCCCAATGTCTTTGTCCATCGGCTAGAGGTACGTCATCACCTTTGTAGCTATCCCAGAAATGTAAAGTCACCTGTTTTAGTCCAAGGATAGTTGGCAGGTAGTTATAGGTTAAGCCAGTGGTAGCCGCGACAATATAACCATTACTCACTGCGTCTGCCCATGTACCAAGACCGGTATCTTCGGCTATTTGACGAGCCCAGTAGTCCGCGATATTATGCCCGGGAGTATGATCTGACTCAGCATGTGTCACAATGAGTTTGCTAGCAAATTGATCTATAGTTGCAGTACTGATATCGCCAGGAGCGCCCGCCGGAGCGGCTGGCAAACCGGTTGCAGCAGCATAATCGATATCAACAGTGACTACACCGGAGACCGTACCGACATTTTTAAAACACGCCAAAAACGGCCCTACTTCTTGTCCCGGAGCCATATTGGAGGCAGTACCAATTACTACATTATTCACGGCTTTATAATCCACGTCATTATTAGAAATAGCGATCACCGCAACACCTGAAGTAAACGTATTGCCGGTGCTGGCCTGGGTGTCGGTGAAGTAAGCAAAAGCCCCGCCTACCAGGCCTATGCAGAGTACGCATGCCATTAAAACGAATAATATTTTTTTCACTTTTTACTCCTTTGTAAGGATATTTTTACTATTTTTAACGGTCTGTTCCCGTCCGTCACCGAGTCTCTTCCCCGGTGTCACTTTGTTCCCGTGGCTGAATCCGTTTCAGCCTGTTTGATGCATTTCTTCTGGCTTTCTTATTCACCTCCTTTACGATGGGGATAAGCCTGGGTGTCGTGCCTGTGACTCAACGTGTTATAATGGAAATGGTGTACGGCTTACCCCGTCGCCAGGGTTTCTTCCGACCGCGACCAGGCTGAGGGAGAAACCCTTTATTATTTATGTAAACCCATTATATATTATTCTTTTATGAATATAATTAAGTAATCAGTTTTATGTGTGGAATTTGAACGACGCGTCAGTCCTGCAAGATCGATCACCCCCCTTCACTAGATAATGTTACTTACTCATTCTTTTTAATTAGATTCGATGCAAGATGAGTATAATAACATCAATCTAAAAATGACCATTATCACAGTATATGAAGTTGATTAATATGATTGTTAATAGTTAATAAGTATAAAAATTCGTATAATGAAAATACGTACATGATTTGTATCATTTCGTATAAGACAAGTCAATACTTTTAGCTCATGTATTTTTACTTTCGGCTCAAGAATAAATACTTTTGGTATAAAATCATACTTAAGGATTACATCTCCCTTTTCAACCATCCCGACAGAAGCCAGGTAGGGCGAGCGAAACGCAGCATAACCCGCCGGAAAATCTATCAAGGAGCGGATTCACGCCTGCGCGGGAATGATTAAGAGAACACGCGTATGACAGGAAGGGAAACCAGTAGAACGAGTCATTCTGAGCGAAGCGAAGAATCTCATTCGATTAAGAAAGGAGATCCTTCGTCCTCCTCCGTCATCCTCAGGATGACAGCTAATCGATTTATAGAGATTACCACGTCGTCCCGATTCCATCGGAACTCATCCTAATAACAAGAGGGCATGCCATCAATACCCGTTAAATCCAAATTTCCCTCCCCCGACCCCTTGACCGTTCAAGCAACCGTTCCATGTCATTACGTATTGATCTTTAACTGCCGACAATCCTATTTGTGGGTCTCTCCCTTCCCAAGGGAAAGGGCTGTAGGTCCGCCGCAATCCGCCCAAGCGGATGTAGGAGGAAGACAAAAGAGGGATGGGTTGATACTATGCTTTGAAAATTAGAAAGATCAGCAAATTTATACGGTAATTTACTTTTAACAGGAATTTTCTGGATCCCAGCCTTCGCGGGAAAGACAGGATGGGTCGCAGTAAAGACAGGATGGACCGCAGAAAAGACATTACGAGGAGTGGAATAACATACTTCCTCTTTTGTCATTCTCGTCCTTCCTGTCTAAAAAAATCCCTCTCAATGCTTATTAATTATCGAACCTGGTCACCATCTCCCTTTTGTAAAGGGAGACTGAAGAGGGATTTTTGAACGCTGACCACATGATGTTTTCGCAGTTTCGCATCGCGAATCTCACAATGACAATAGTGAGGGAACGAAAATATGGTAAGCCGAAAATGACTAACCCTCCCGTAACCCTGTATACTATTTATATAAAGAATAATTATAGGCAGTGTTAATGCACCAAAAAAAATGGAAATTTCCTAAAGAGTACTATCAAAAATCCCTGAATATGTTAAATACTTCTCTCAGTTCTATCCCCGCTTATAAACGATGGCAGCCATACGATCCCGGTCCGGAATACGATATCGACAGCCGGTTTCAGTCATTGCCGGTGCTTTATAAAACCCAGATCCGTGAAAACTTTCCCGAAGGACTGGTGCCACCGGATCGTGACGTAACACATGCCCTGGAAGATGGAGAAATAGGTCTTGCTCATACCAGCGGCTCCAGTGATATAAGCGTGGTCAATATCTGGAACCAGGAATGGTGGGACGCCTCGGAACGTGCATCGTGGACACTCAATTCGGTAGCCCGTGAAATTGCTACCGGCACTCATCATGAAGCTATCCTGGCCAATCCTCTGAATGTAGGCATGCCGTCGGATAACGGAGATCTTTCGATGCAAGAAAGACGCCTTTCACGATTCCTCTTTCTCAATGAGAAGACAGATCCCGCACGATGGACAACGGAGCATATGGACAGGATGATAGAAGAACTCGAGGTATTCAGGCCTGTCGTACTCGAAGCGAATCCGTCTTTTCTTGCCAGGCTATGCCGTTACGCTACAAAACATAACAAAAAAGTGTACCAGCCCGGTCTGATCGTCTTTACCTATGAATATCCGACCAGGTTCCACTATCGCCAGATCAGCCAGGTTTTTAACTCCCCAACAGCCAGTTCGTATGGTTCTACCGAGACAGGTTATGTCTTTATGCAGTGCGAAGAAGGCAAGTTCCACCAGAATGCCGAATTCTGCCGCGTCGATATTCAGCCCTTGAAACAGGAATACGGCGATTCCGAGATCGGCAGAATTATCGTTACCACCTTTAATAACCCATGGTATTATATGCTGCGATTCGATATACGCGACCTTGCCCGGATAGATAGTTCAGGCAAATGCGCCTGCGGCAGAAATTCTGGGATTATTCTCTCGGCAATAGAAGGCAGGGCTATAAGTCTGACTCTAACCTGCGATGGGAAACCGGTTACTTTACGCACTCTGGATGATGCCATAGGTGCACTGACCGATATCAATGAATACCGGTTGGACCAGGTCGATTCAACCAGGTATATCCTGACGCTGGTAAGTCAAAATCCTGCTAAAGATATCCTTGCTGCAAACGCAGGAGATATATTACGAAATGTATACGGAGACAAAGCAGAAATCTCCGTACAATACGCGGAATCATTATCCCCGGAAGATTCCGGTAAATATACTATCGCCAGGGCCGTTTTCCCAATCAATGTTGAAGACTATCTGGATGAAGAGTACCTGGTTAAAGGATCTTAATTACAATGTATGGAGACCACGAAGATGAAAAAGCCAGTATTTTTACTTGCCGGCGGTAGACCCAGAGGAAATGACACTACCGATCGATTGATGAAAGCTGTCCTCGATGAGAGTGGTAAAGATTCACCTTCGATCGCATATACCGGAACTGCCAGCGGCGATGACGGAAACTTCTTCAGTCGTATGGCCGGAATGCTGAAAACATCGGGGGCCGGCACTATAACTCATGCAGTGATAGCTCCGAAAAATGCCGACCTTGATAAAGCCCGGGACGTACTGCAGGCAGCCGATATCATTTTCGTCGGCGGTGGTGACGTAGACGGGGGAATGAGAGTTCTCAGGGAAAAGAATATGACAGGATTCCTCGAGGGATTATATGAGCAGGGGAAGGTATTTTTCGGCACCTCCGCCGGTGCGATCATGCTGGCAAAGGAATGGGTAAGATGGACGGACCCGGATGACGCCGACAGCGCAGAACTTTTTTCCTGCCTGAATTTCGCTCTTGTCATCTGCGATTGCCACGACGAGGAAGGCGGCTGGCAGGAGCTCATAGCGGCTCTTGAACTCAAAGAGATAGATACTATCGGCTACGGTCTATCCAGCGGCACTGGTATTAAAGTATATCCTGATGGCAGTGTCGAAGCTCTGGCAGAGCCGATTTACAGGTATAGTAGAGAACGGGACAGAGTCAAGAAGATCACTGACCTGCCATGGCGTTAATCGGTGATATGGTAAGCTTAGGTTGACGATTACCAGCCTATCATATCATCTATCATGCTTTCTCGATTTAAACGGCAGTCTTAATAAAGTCGTACCTGCAAGCGTCAGTGCCCACAGACAGATAACAGTCAGCAGTGTTATCGCGGAAATCATCACCCCGGGTGGTGCGTAGCCGCCAAAACGCGTAATTACCTTGAAAATATTAAATCCAAGATACACCTGAACAAACACAAATATTACTGCCACGCCGATTGATATAAGAGCTAATGGAGCGGTAGGCAGAGCAATTTTCCAGATTCTCAGAATGGAATTTTTTACCGAATCATCAGTTATCGGTTCCTGGACTTTATGACGACTTTTCAGGTTTCTGTAAATAAAAACCACCATGCTGATCAGAAAAATGAATGACAGCCCCAGAGCTCCGGCAGCAAGACGATCGATGGCAGCCCACGAAGCCCACCACGGTGCATCAGGAAGTACCACTTCCGTGCCTAATTCCAGGTTAACGATATTGACCGCAATATCGTGGATATGGTCGTTGGTTTGCCCGTTCACAAGAATTGATACGCCGAAGTCGTATTCTGGAACCAGAATCATTTCCGCGACGAAGTTGGGTGTATCTCCTCCGTGCCATATTACCTTTGTACCGTCGGGAGAGGTAGTCGAAAGCCATCCCATACCATAAGCGACCCGTTCGTCGTTCTCGATAAACTCGACTGCCGGTTCATGAGATTTATGAATTAATTCTCGAGAAATCACCTGCCGGTTATCAAGTTTTCCATCATTAAGCTGCATGAGCAGCCATTTCCCCATATCTTCCGCCGTGGACAAAACCCAACCTGCCGGGGCAGCACTCCGGTAGATCTCAATGTCACTTGCCAGGATTTTACCGAATCTTAACTGGTGTCCGGATGCCCTGTCTTTAGCTGCGGCTACCTCCGGATACAATGTTGTATTCTTCATACCGAGTGGAGTAAATATCCTGTCCTGCACGAAGTCTTCGAATTTCTTTTTACTCGTATTCTCTATAATCACTCCTAAGAGTGAATAGTTCATGTTACTGTACTCGAACGATGATCCCGCAGGACGGTTCAAATGGACTTTTTTCATAGCCGCAATTAATTTTGTCATGGCATCATCACCCTTGTGGAAAGCCATCGGCTCAGAAAACACTCCGGGCAAACCGCTTGTGTGATTCAGTAAATCACGCACCGTTATTAATAGTTCGGCTTCTGGATCAGCAAACCTTAGTTCCGGAAGATAGTCGCCTATAGGTGAATCGAGACCTAAGAGTCCATCATTTTCCAGTAACAATATCGCCAGCGCAGTGAATGATTTACTGCAGGATGCAAGATCGAATATCGTTTGAGGTGTCACCGGGGATGGATCATCTACATTGGTTACCCCGTAACCGGCTAGATACGTTACTTGACCGTTCTTAACGATGATGACCGCAATACCCGGTATACCTTGATCTGAAATGCTTTCACGAATATACGCGTCTGCTACACTCTCTGAATCATCTCCAGTTTGCCCACAGACAGCAGGCACCAATGCGTAAACTGAAAAAAGCGCCAGCAATATTAATAAGAAGATTGGGTATAATACCAGTCTTTTCCGTCTATTACTGGTCTTCATATATCTGGAAATTATATTGACTTTTCACCGGGACTTCAATTCTAATTCGTTTTACGTATTTCACAGGTTGTAACGTACTATAAGATTGATATATCATTTTATCCCTAAAGCTATACGATACCTGCTCCATGCCGGTCGGATATGATATTATTAAGTTCGGTAAAGATGGAGGTTGTATATGGCATGATCATGTCTCGGATCTATTTGTAAAGTACCAGTAAGATACACTAAATAACAATTTATTGAGGGACTTATGAATACAAATAAGTATATCGAGATATGGAAACGTGAAGAGCAACAGCCGTTCTCAGGATGGGATTTTTCATACCTGGAGGGAAGAATGCTCGAAGAACAGGCACCCTGGTCGTATACAACAAGAGTCGCCGAATTGATGCGTCAGTCAACATCGGTAATCGACCTGGGTACGGGTGGAGGTGAGAGGTTACTAAAGCTTAAAGAATGCTGGCCTGCGAAAGTTATTGCAACCGAAGAATATCCACCGAATTTCAAACTGGCATCAGAACGACTCTTACCTTTCGGTGTCAGAGTTGTGGATGTTTCACAAAATATGTTTACCGTGATGCCCTTTACCGATGGTGAATTCGACCTTGTTCTGAACCGTCATTCCGGTTTTAATCCCAGAGAGGTAGCCCGGATTCTATCATCCGGCGGAACTTTCCTTTCCCAGCAAATACATGGATTGTCCTGGCGTGATTTAAAAGCCGCATTCAAAGCAAAATCGCAATGGCCTTTTGCAATACCGGAATTCTTTTTACCTCAACTGCAATCAGCAGGTATGACCATCATGGATTGCCGCGAGTGGTCCGGTAATATTACCTTTACTGACGTTGGCGCGTTGGTGTACTTTCTGAAAGCCGTTCCCTGGACGGTGCCGGAATTTTCAGTCGAAACACATTCAAAGTACCTGTTACGACTACAGAACAGGCTTGATAATTGTGAACCATTGACCTTCACGCAAAAAAGGTACTTGTTCGAGGCACGAAAAGACTAGGCTGACGAAGAAATGAGGTGCCAGATATGGGCGCCGATAAAGAAGAAATAGACGATAGAACAGGGAAGGAGTATCTACTCCTTTCCCTGTTTTTTTCATCCTGAAAGTAAGATGAGTGACTAGTATTGATTATTTCACGACAATACCTGGAAGAGTAAACATCGATACCAGTATTTTATACTTCCTTTTTTTGCTTGCTATTTTTACAAGTCAATGATAGTAATTTGTTTGGGAGGAGCATATTATGCGGGAGAAAACAAAGAAGGCTACTTTTAATTTGCATACTGATGTTCTAGCAGCAATGGATGAAATAATGGATTCAGGGCTTGTACCGAGTAAAAATGCCCTTGTTGAACAGGCGCTGATAAAAGAACTGAATGAATTGAAAAAACAATCTCGGAGAAAACAGTGGCAGGAAGGGGCTGAAGATCCTCTATTGATTAAGGATATCGAGGACACAGATAAATCCTTTTACCAGGCTGACGCTGAAACTGCCAGGAGAATAGGCTGATGCCTGATTTTCAATGGGCAGTATATGAAGCCAATCTAGATCCTGCAGCAGGAGCTGAACAGAAAGGAAATCGTCCGGTACTCATTGTGAGTAATGAAGAATTCAACCAGGAAATGCCGAATATTACAGTATTACCTCTCACGTTCACCCAACGCCGATTATACCCGTCCGAAGTTTTATTAGATTCAGAAATAGCCGGGCAACCATGGGATTCCATCGTAATGGCACACCAGATTAGAACAATCTCAAAACAACGACTGGGGAAATTGATAGGCTATCTCAACGATGCAAATCTCCGTTCAGAAATAAGTGAAGCGATGAAAGAACACCTGGATATCGACTGATGCTTGACAGTTACTGAACTCCGGTTTGAGAAAAAAGCCAGCCTCTCACTCGATATGGATTTCCGGCTGATACACGTTTCAGTAAAAACTCAATAGTGAAATCTAGTCTACCGAAATACAGGTAATCCAGCTTGCTCCATTAGCTCCTATGGGGAAGACATTATAGGGATATGGTTCCAGTTCGGTGAATTCTCCGTCCTGATAGCGATAGAGGCTCTGTTTTACTCCCATAGGATTTGAAATATAATCATCAACACTCTGCTGCCGTATAAATAAAATACCGCCTGATTTCCATTCCGGTATCATATTAGCGTATTCGGAATCCAAAATCGTTTCCTTTTTAGTGAGTACATCAATAACTATTAATTCCCAGACTCCGATAGGTTCGTTCCGCTTACCGGTCACTAACCTTGAAAAGACGATCCGGCTGTTATCCGGACTCAAATCAGGATCAGCATCAGTCCCGATAGGATACGGTCTGTGCTTATCCTCCAGATCCGCATCATCTCCGCCATCGGTTATCTTTTCAGCGCCCGCTCCGTCCGCATCCATCAGCCATACTTGAGAGGGTTTTGTGAATACAGGCAGAGGAAGTCGGTTAAAAACAATCTTACTGCCATCTTCTGACCAGGCAAAATCAAAATCCATATACTTATTATCATTAGTTATCTGAACGAGTTCTTTTTCCGCGTTTATGGTGAACAGATAATTATGAAAAACTCCACTCTGTTGCGCGGAGAAAAGTATCTTTTCATTTACATGAGAATAATCAGGATTATTAATAGCTGCAAACTCCAGATCTGCGGTAAGACAATCCATTTCTTGAGTCTCCAGATCCAGGAAGTAGAGTTCTAACTCATCCTGCTCATCGATCAGACCATTGCCATCCGTATCCGAGCAGGCTGCCAGAGTCATGATTGTGGTGGCATCCACTACCTGGGCGGTAATGAAGTACCAATCATTGTTAGTTATTTGTACAACCTCCCCGGTTTCAAGGTCCATTGTGAAAAGCTGGCGAGGCGAAGCTAATCTTCCCTCCGGAGAATAGATTGTCTTATTACATTCCGGATCGTTGATGAAATTCTCTTTCAGGTCATAGTTGTCATCAAGGCAGGCAATGTCACTCAGTACATACCTGATCGAGGTAAAAATAATATCGGCGTTTTCAGGTATTTGGTCTTGGAATATCCCTTTAGGAATTTCCTCTGGGGGTTGTTTTTGCTCTGATTGAGTTGTTTCTATTATCCCTTTTGGCATACATCCACCAATAAGGACGAATACGCATAGAAATGTACACAGAATGCAAATCCTCATGATCTCACCTGAGAAAATCCTTTCTTTAGCTAAACCAAACCGATAACGAGAAACTAAACGGAAAACTGCCTAACCTTCGACTACAGGAATATGGATAAGCACCCTCTCATCTACGGCAATTCCTGCAATATAGTCCTGGATGTTATCCTCATTCGGCGCATCATTGAGTCCATAAAAACCATCATCGATAGAGTTATCTTTTACTTTATCATAGTTTTCCATGAACTCATTCCAGACTTCGGTAAAATACGGGATTTCCGATTTAATCCTTTTCTTGACTCCAATGATAATAAACTGATCTTTATTGATTAATTTGTATTCCATTTTGATTCCTCTTGGATTATTTATCATCTACCGGTATCCATACTTCATGATATTCTATCTGCTCATCGAAATCGTAAACTTCGAAATCGCCCGATATTTTAGTACTGAAAGTATATCCTGAGTTCGGCAACCAGTTAATATAAACGCCGTTCTTCTCCGTTACCGTTCCCTCTTCACCGTTCTTTTCAGCAAATATGGCAAATTTACTTTCAGGCAGATTTTTAATTACCATCCCATATGGGATATCCTGAAAATCACTAACCTCGACTCCGCAGAAATAATTCCGGTGCAGATTATAGCCTTCTCCGGGTATGAACAGTGATTGCCAGAAGCCGACATGTTTATTATTGATTTTATTCCGAATATCACTCAGCCGGGCTCTGATTTCAGCTCTCATAGCATGGATCTTGTTAGGGAAATCTTCTTCAAGGCTGATATACATTTCAATCCCTACAAGCTTTAATCGTTTTGTCTCGATTTTATCCGATTGCATTTTATTCTCCTTTTCAATTACACAGGCTGAGATTGATCGTCAAAACGGAAGTCATTTCTCTTCTATCAGGTCAGGACCCTGTTTCGTTCGAGCTATGATACTATACGCTCCTTCGCGAGTGAAATCGTACGGCATACCTTTATAGTTCTTTGTGTAATATTCCCAGCACCTTGCATAGTAGTCATCTGGATCGACTCGTTGAAGGTCGGATATACCCCTGTATCCAATAGCCCGGATTTGCTTTATCATTCCTTATTATGATTGTCCTTTGTAATACTGTACTATCGACAGGTATAAATCACCCGGAATTTTCAGTACTCCCAGTTTACAAAAATCCGGAATTACGGCTTCATGCACAAGTCTTACTCCTTTATCCAGTGCCGTTTTCAATGATGTATCATAATCTTCGACATCTATATAGTTCTTGATATGCGGGGGTACACCTTCTTGCTCCATCTCCTCAGTTCTCTGAACGATATTCATTATTAGTTGACCACTGGACATGAGGTACTCGTCCTCGCCTTGTATCGGCCATCCCTCCCAGCCAAACATTTCCCTCAGGAACTTGCTTGTTTGTTCCATATTATTGGATACATATTCGGTCCAGAAAAGGAACTTGTACTGTCCATCACCACTCATGGCCTACCTCCTTATCCGGTAAAGTAATGACATTTTCTACCTATCAAACAACAATCGCCATCAAACTGGATTTTCCAGTCTTATGCCATGAAACGCATGAGTCAAGAATAGTATACATACTCATAACTGACATAGGTATGTCACATTAGAAAATATACAATAATGATAAATTATAACCTTGAATCGAGACTGATAAAGGAAAAATTACGGATATACAATGATAATCTGAGGCAAGAGATGCCGAAAATATCCAGGCCACTGTCGGTAAAGCAAATGTTAATGAGATATTATATATCAGGTTTTCGATCAAATATCCTTGGAACATGGAATGGTGAAATAGAAGTAAGAACCTTCGCCGGGGATACTCTCAGCCCAGATTTTACCGTCGTGCAATTCTACGAATATCTTACTTAGCGCCAATCCTATACCAATACCACCGAGTTCCTCTCCCTCGTTCCCATTACGTTTATATGGATCAAATAAGTTTTCCATTTTATCTTCATCAATACCAGGCCCGGTATCTTCGACTTGAACTAATATGGCAGCATGATCATGCATACCTGCTTTGACAATAACGTGTCCTTTATCGGTGTACCTGGTGGCATTACCGATCAGATTCATCAGCACCTGCCGTAAACGATTTCTGTCTCCCGATACCATGAGTAACTCAGGGATATCGGATAGTATAGATATCCCCTTGTCATCAGCATCCTTTTTTACCTCATCTATTACTTCATGCACAAGCTTAGATATATCCAGTGGCTCCGTATATATCTCAAGGCTACCTGTCTCTCCACGCGCCAGCTCAATCAAATCCACGATCCGTTGTGCAAGATAGAGAGAAGAACGTCTCACATTACCGGCTAGAGCTATTAACCTTTTCTCCTTTACCTCTGATTCTAGCAATTCACTCGCAGCAAGAATAGACGTTAACGGTGTATTCAGTTCATGTACTATAGCCTTAGTGTACGTTTTCCTTTTCTCAATCTCATCCTGCAGGTTACTGGTTAGCTGGCGTTCTTCTTCATAGAGGACCTCAAGCTTTTGTCGGGTTAACTGGCGTTCTGTTATATCTCTAAGGACGATTAACTTGCCTGTAACCAGTCCTTGTTGGGTACGTATCTGGGTGAGACTGATATCAACATATACCTTTCCTTCCGTTGTATCGAGAAAGGTCTCTTTGTTTTTCCCCCAATCAGTCTGTGAGACAATCCTCTCAAGTTCCGGCCACACAGCATCGATTCTTTCTCCCAGTGCTGAGGATTTCTCACGCCCTATTATTTTCGTAGCAGCAGGATTAATATCGATTATGGAGTTTTTATCATCCAGTACCAGGATACTATCGGGTATATTTTCTACCAGCGTTATCCTCGCTTCAGGTACTACGTCAATATACTTGTATCGGAAGATTACCAGGGTATAAATAACCCCCATAACCAGAAGCAGATATGGCGTAACATCCATTACTCCGGAAGGATAAAAACCTGACACCATGAGTGAGTGACTTATGATAGGGAGTACTGCCCCGGTCAATATTGCTATTGTATTCATGCGTTTTAAATCGAGATTTAAGAAAACGAAACGCCAAAGTATCACTATACCCGTGATAAAAATGGAAAGTATATATAATCCCTGCAGCCAGAATATTGGATTACGTGACCACACTATAAGTGTCTCGGATGTACGTACGACGGGTTGCATTACTAGCCAGTCCCAATTCAATTGTTTTCCGAACAATACCGTGAATAATGTGATACAAGGAATTATTAACAGCAGAAGAACATTCCGGGTACGTGTCCACCATTTACTTCCTGTATAGTCAAGGGCAAAGGATAGCCACATGATACCGGCCGCGGTAGTAGTGAAAATCAGTATCTTGGCTAAGAATAACTTAACCTCAAAATCAACTGCCGCTATTACCAGGGTGCGGATTATAATCCACACGGCTATCGTTAACATGAGAAAAGAGAAAGGGAAAGCACCAGGAGCCGGCCGTCTTGTCCAGACTATTGCAGCAAGTATAACAGAGACAATTATTGTGATAAAAGACAGTACCCAGTCACTGGTGATACTGAAAAGCATGTTTGAAAAATCCTAAATATAATCTATCATAATTTTTCAGGTTCCCTTATTATAATGGATTTACTAAAAATCTGCGCATTTAACCGCTTTAAAAAACGTAGACTCAACCGTCCTTCTTTAAACGTTAGAGCAGGATCGAACTCAATCTAATAATCGTATTTATCTGTGGGTTCGTTTAAAGTGGGATACATGATTTCTTCCGCTATAACTATTTCTCCATCATGGACTCTTCTTATAGCTTCGATAAGTTCCTGGCCTTTAATATCCTTGAGGAAGTAGCCCGACGCACCGGCCTCTAAAGCCTCGGGCAGGTATTCACTGAACACAGATAGTATTATTACTTCACAATGTGGTTTTTTTAATTTTAATTGACTGGTAAGTTCGATTCCATCTATGCCAGGCATTTTAATATCTATAACAGCAATATCCGGAGAGAGAAACTTTAGTTGAGTGAGTGCTTCTTCGGCATTAGAAACATCACCTATTACTTCAAAATCCTCTTCAAGCCCCAGTATACGTCTTAGTGCCATACGTATAATATCATGGTCGTCAACTAAGAGAATTTTAATAGTTCTCTGCATTTTAGACTCCTGTAGTTATTAGAAACCTTTTGATACATGTAACATTCTTGTTTTCTCTTTCTCATTCCTCTAAGATACCTGCATTATTTATTATTCTCATTTACCAGTGATATCACCAATATCAGGAATCCGATATCGATATTATATAGCAGGTGTGATTTAGTCATATATGCTATATTTTACATCACATACTAACTATACTGCTGATGTTTGTCAACTCTTTTAATACTGGAATGACATTTCTAATTAACTTAACTACACATAGGGTCTGAATCGTTTCTTTGATTACGACAAAAACCACTGGACTTTATATCCGGAGACAGCTTATTATAATGGCAATATCTCTTCAGATTTTATAGTATTAGTCGATAAGCAATCTTGTGATAAAATATCATTAGTGATTAAAAGTCAAGGAGATATAATGCCGGTTAAGTTCTCATTTAATCATCCCTACTTAAAAACGTGGCTTTTATTACACCAAACCTATCATTTAATAGTAAGATCCGAAGATAATGTTTTTTCTAAAGCAGGCATCACGACACAACAACACTCGGTTCTTATGGCTATTAGATACATGCAAACACCAGTGACTCCCACAGATGTAGCCAATTGGCTCGATCGCAATCCAAACGGTATCAGTATGCTGATTGACCGTATGGAGAAAGACGGATTAGTCAAAAGGATAAGGGATCTTCGCGATCGCAGGTCGGTACGGTTGGAAATAACCGAAAAAGGAAACGAAATACTCGATGAAGCTACATTCATCGGCTGGCAATTAATTGAGAAAATACTCTCATCAGTTCAAGAAGATGAACTGTTAATACTGACTGACCTGTTAGAGAAAGTGAGAGAAAAAGCTTTCGAGAATCTCAATCCTGACAGAAACATGACCGAGATAGAGATAAAGAATGAAGAAGAGCAAATGGCCCAGTTTTTTAAAGATATGAGAAATTATACTGGACCCGATTCACCCTAAAAGTGGAGTGGCAATCTCTCCAAGCGGTTAGAAAAATTCGGTTATCACCGCAAAATCTTCATCGATCAAGACATTCTAGCTAATAAATAAGTAGACTTACCATTCAAACATGCCGTCAATAGAACCATACTGCTATATCTATAGACCGATAATGGATATGTGTTATTATTACCTTGAATTTCAGGTTTTTACCAATCCTTGGCTGGACTTTTTTTATCCGAAAGAGATGAATAATGAAATCGAAAGTTGCTGTGATTAACGTTGATCCGCAAGGTGGGATTAACGATATATATCATGCCATTAAGGGCGCAACAGGTATGATTCAAGGCCTTATTGATAAATGTCCTGACAATGGGACTGTACTGTTAAAACCGAATTACGGGGCGGCTAAAAAGGGAACAGACGTGAATCCCCAGGTTACTCATGCCGTGGCGAAGGTGCTTGTTGAACAAGGTTTCAGGGTTCTTATCGGAGAAGACCCCGATTACAGAAGCAAAAAAGGATATGAGAAATGGAAAAAATATGTGTTTGATACCACCGGACTGAAAGAATATGCAGACTCTATCGGGGCTCAGGTTGTTGAATTACGCAAGAGTAACCATAGGATTGTCCAGGTAAAGGACCCTTTGTATTTCGAACAGATCGAAGTATCGAGTTACGCTTTAGACGTAGACATGATAGTCAGCCTGGCAAAGATGAAAATGGTAAATATTTGCTCCGTTTCTCTCAGTATGAAAAACCTGAAAGGTGTCATGCTCCCGGAATGGAAGCACAGGTTCCACTGTGATGGTTTATATCAGGGGATAGTCGATCTGAATAAATCGATAAGTCCTCACATTGCCATTATTGACGCTACCTTTGGGTACGATCAGGTAGCTGGAAGAGAATTTCCTGTAGGTCTTATCATTGTAAGTAATGATTATGTAGCTGCCGACTCCGTATGCGCCAGGATAATGGGTCTGGATCCATCTGAGATAGAGTATATTATGTTGGCTGAAAAAGCGGGACTAGGTACGGCAGATATCAATGAAATAGAGGTGCTTGGAGAAAATCTCGATAATCTGTCAGGTAAGTTCAAGTTCTCCAAACCGCTGAATCCATTCGATTATGCAAGAAACAGTCAGGGTGATATAGAAATTATTCAGGGTAATCCCTGCAGCGTTTGTTTAAATGAACTGGGTAATGAGTTCAGATCTCATGGGAAAGATCGAGAAAAACTGAAAAACGTTACGATACTGGTAGGTCCGAATGTTGAAATACCGGATAGTAACAGGCATTTGATATTTTACGGCAACTGTACAAGGAAATATACGAATAAGGAAGATTTTATTAACGGATGTCCTCCTGGTAGGGTTTCAGCGGGAACAGGATCGTTTAAAAGGTATCTTGCACGTCTCTAATTGCCTTTCTACCAAACTATTAACCATGAAGCAGTCATTATCTTTAATCATGTTCATTTTTCACTATCTTATAGCATGTGTATAAGTAATATACAGGCTAATGGCCCGTGTTTGGACTAATAGTATCATGATTTTTAGCCGTTTGGTTATTGTAAGGTCGATGTGAAATAAATCATACTATTCAGCATACATGGGTGATACTTTTGGTTATGATTTATTAGATATTCAGTCTCCGGGTATAACACATTATGGTGCATAAATTGATAGATAAAAGTATCGGTAGTCTGCGAATGATTCTAAAGGTCACTGTAACACTATTGACTTCTTTGCCGTAATAATAGAGTAACAACTAACTTGGGAGGTAGTATGGAGGATGGAAATTAAAATTGGCGACAGGATTATATACAAAGATGAAGATAATAACGGAGTATACTTTATCGGTGAAATTGTAGATATCTGGCGAAACAGTAGAGAAAAAATAACCGGCTACTTTGCGGCACTGAATTCAGGAATATATGTTCATATTAAAGCAGACTACCTTAAAGCGGTGTAATGTAGAATGATCACGTCCTGTATCCTGAGAATGTATTTTTAACTTCGGAAGATACGATAACCGTCATTGCTATACATTGCCTATCATGCAGGATATTTTGAAGATGGATGAAGAGAGAGCTCTATATACCATACACTATGGTGGGCGATACTCGATTTGACCCAGTGACCTCTGCGACGTGAGGAATCGGGTCTACCGGCACTTTCCCCAACGGAAGCATCGATGCGTATCATGATATCCTCCGTTGTGAATTTTTATTACCGATATTTAATAGTACAATAGTAGTTGTGTCAAGCAGATAAAACCGTATTTAGCTTTACTTGATTACGTTTGAGTTATTACCTGTGTTAAAGAGACTATACATTCCCAGCTTTCGTTAACGTCGCACCCGTTACCTGCTTTGTTAAAATCCCCTTGGGGGCATATAATGCCTGCCTGAGATAATTAAAGGAGAAAGCAGAACCGGGTGCCCCACCGGCAACAAAGAAGTGAATACATTCCGGGGAAACAAGAACAGGAACCATCTCTCCCGGATTTAACGCTTTTTCAAAAACAGGCGCACGATCTACAGGGATTGCCCCATTACCGATTGCCTGTTGAATACCTTTTTTATCATCATCATTAAGGTCTTCATACCTCACTGCTATTCTTCGGTATAACTCACTCTTAAGGCTATCCTGGTTATAACCCATTTTACTTAGTTCACTTACCAGCTCAGGAAAAAGGATCACGTAATGATTGTTAGTTACTTTCTGAAGGACCATACCTGTAATTCCCCAGCGGGGAAATAACGGGCGATCGGTCAGTATCAAACGGGCAACAATGTTATCCAATATCGATTCGGCTGTCCAGGTCCCGATCATTCCTCCGTAGTGATTGGTCTGGGGGGTGGCATTCGATACCGTGGCGACCGTGACACAGCTGTCATCCGGTTGAAAATCCTGAGTCGTATGATAGGGTTGCCAGGGATTTACATCGTTTTCGGTAAACGTATAAAAAATATGCGGGTTTACCCTCCCGGTAACCGCCATATCGTTCAAGCCAGGCCAGGTTCGACCAATATTGAGTGTCGCCAACCTGACAGCACGTCCGATGGAGCTGTTAGCCCGCCAGCCGTGTCCAAGGAAACCGATTCCGGAATTCATATTAATTTCTTTTCCCATCGGACCTGATACCACGATCATAAAAGAGAAAGAACCAGCCGAAGTCAAAACATGAAGGTGGTCGAAGTCAGGATCAAGTATTATTTCCATCGCAGTAATGATGACCGGCAGGTATTCAGGTCTTGCCCCTGCCATTACAGCATTGATGGCTACCTTTTCTATAGTAGCTGTACCTAACTTCGGTTTCATCTTACCGATTACTTCATCCGGAGCACGCGTTGTCCCGGTAAGCATCCACTCAACATGCTCCGGAGTTGGTGGTACCAGGGGCAAGCCGTCACCCCAGCCCCTTGAAAGGTAATCTTGACCGAATTCCTCGCAAACCATTGGGTAAGATTCTGAGACATAGGTAAAAACGGGTGGTCCGTCCCCATCAATCTCCTGGGGAGGTATTTTTGTCTCTTCCGATGTTAATGGAGTGGTTAAGGCATCAATAAGATCATCAAACACTGTTTCTACAAGTGGTCTTATGGTATCGACTGTCCCCCGCAGTTTATAAAACTCGGATGATTTTATCTGCCTGTGGCGAAAATTGGGCATAGAATGATCACTGGCAGCAGAAACCGCATCGAAGTTGAAAGTGTCACAATTAATAAACACACCTGGTTTACCCATTTTCTCCAGTTTCACTGTACCGGCAACGCCGGTATAGGTGCAGGAACCTCAATCTCCAACCCCATATACAAACGTATCAATCTGAGAAGCCCACTCATTCGCGTCTTTATCATTAATCAGGTAATCACCTGACAGATAGATAGTTTTTACAGTGGGGTATTTATTCTCTAACAGCTCTGTGAATACCGTGTAAAAATTGTCCATTCCATCTTTACCGTTTGAATACAAACCCACTGTTTGTCCAGCCAAGTCATCAATGCGCGGAGTTGGTGCATAGGTTGGGGACGATTCGATAACTCCACGGGGGTTAAGAACTTCTATTTCCACTCGTTTATCCACTTTAAACCTCAAATTTTTTATCGAGTAATTCATCCACTATAATTAATGAATGATCCGCTTCAATTTCAGTGACACAAAACCGACAGGCGATCCCATGTCCCATAGTTCCCGCACCCGCCACACCTACCTTTTTTATATCATTTATTTCCATGGATACTACTGCCAATTCTTCTAATATGGTCGATAATAGTAAAACCATTGAGGTCGAGTAATATAACACACGGCATTAAAGCCAAGCCAATTCAAAATGAAAGCAACCGTATATGCAAATTGTAGCATAATGAAAGAGTTAAATAGATAGGTATGGTAAAGATAGTTCACGCATCATGTGTATAGATGTCTCGAACACTTAGGATTTGGAATTTAAAAGGAACCGATTTTCCATTATAATGCCAGAATACTGTTTCATCCGGATGATGAAAAGATTAAGTACGGAGAAATTTAATTGCCACTGGAAGGATTTATCGGACCGAATATAGAAGATGAAAAACGCTATATCGCCAACGGCTGGTGGCGGAACGTAACATTCGGTGATGTGCTGGATGAAGCTGTCGAGAAATACCCGGATAAAGTGGCATATGCAGATAATAACCTGAGACTTACCTTCACGCAACTGCGGGAAACAACAGACAGCCTGGCAACGAATCTCATTGAACTCGGAATTGAAAAAGGGGATTGCGTGCTGCTGCAATTGCCGAACTGGGCAGAGTTTCTTTTCAGTTTTTACGCTCTACAGAAAATTGGTGCCCCGGCTGTGCTGATGTTGCCAAGGCACGGTTTCCGGGAAATTGATCATTTCAGCCGCATGACAAAGGCAAAGGCCTGGATACTTCCGGATAAATACCATAAAACCGATTATATACCTGTCATAGATCAAGTCTTAAAATCCAATCCCACACTAAAACACATCATCATTGTACGGGGAAAAGAAAACAACACTTACGTTTCATTCGAAAACCTCCTGAACGGTACAGTACCAAATCGAAAACATCAGATCCCGGAAAAAAGACCCGAACCATCGGACGTGGCATTTATTATGCCTACAGGCGGTACCACCGGTCTGCCAAAAGCGGTACCACGTACTCATAACAGCGCTATTTGTGACGCCTGGTATAGAACGGAAGCAAGGGAACAGGGAAACGACGATATCTGCCTTCTTTCGGTACCCCTGGAGCATAATCTCGGACTGGCTGCAATGAATGGAACAATACTGACCGGTGGGAAGCTGGTGTTCCTGGATTCTACTAAGCCGGAAGACTTCTGCGATACTGTCCGTGAAGAAAAGGTAACCTGTGCTCCACTGGTACCGACATTACTTTCAAGGCTGGTCAATTTTTCCGGCTTGGCTGAGTATGATTTACATTCACTGAGAGCGTTATATGTGGGTGGTGCGAAAACTCCTCCTGATGTAATTCGTAATGTTCACAACAGGATGGGGAACGTATATGTCTGCGCTTTCGGTATGTCCGAAGGTACCGGCTGCACTACCCGACTGGACGACGACCCGGATATTATTCTCAGTTCCGTCGGCAAGCCCTGCTGCCCTCATGACGATTACCGGATAATTGATGATGATGGAAGGGATCTTCCAGGCAACACCGAAGGGGAACTCGTGGTCAAAGGACCGAGCATTTTCTTCGGGTACCTTGATAATCCTGAGGAAAATGAAAGAGCATTTACAAAGGAGGGTTATTTTATCACCGGAGATCGGGCATCGATAGATGAAAAGGGATATTTCAGGATAACAGGCCGATCAAAGGACCTTATTATACGTGGCGGAGAAAACATCAGCCCAGCCGATATCGAAGTAATGATTCGAAACCACCCGCAGGTGGAAGACGTTGCTGTGATCGGCATACCCGATGATGAATTTGGAGAGAGAGTGTGTGCGTGTATTAAGACCAAAGGAAGTATCGTCATTTCACTATCGGACATCACTGAATTTTTGAAAGCGCAGGATGCCTCGGTTCTTCAACTTCCGGAAAGAATTGAGTTAATTGATAAAATTCCATTAACCAATATCGGTAAACCGGATAAAAAAGTACTGAAAGAAATATATTCAAAGCCTCGAGACGGCTAACTAAATGAGTGCAAAAGAGGGTGATAATATGAAAATGACGCGAATATACACCGGTGAGGACGGAGAATCCCATTTCGAAGACATGGATATCTCTCTGGGTAACTCGAAAAACTCCGAGCGCCGATCCGAACTCATTAAGACAACTGGCATCATCTTCCGGGAGACCGGGAATGATTACGACCTGGACTACCACAATGCGCCGCGCCGCCAGTTCGTAATCAACCTCGAAGGGTCCGTAGAGATTGTTATTGGTGACGGCTCAAGCCGAATACTCGGACCAGGCGACATTCTGCTGGCGGAAGATACCACCGGCAGAGGACACATCAGCCGTGCAGTTAATAACCAGCCGAGAAAATCCATCTTCGTAACTCTTGACTGATAATGAAAAATGTCGTCTCCTTTTTCAAAGCTGAGTAAGGAGGAGTTCATGACAGACAGGAAACCACGACTCGAAGGAAAAGTAGCTATAGTGACCGGTGCCGGTTCGCGTGGAGAGGGAATCGGTAATGGCAAGGCTGCGGCAGTGTTGTTTGCCAGAGAGGACGCCAAAGTATTGCTGGTAGATATGTTTCCTTCCAGGGTAAATGAAACGCTGGAGATGATTGTGAACGAAGGGGGCGAAGCCAGCGTTTATACCGGGGACGTAACCTCAAATGAAGACTGCCTGATGATAGTGAAAACTGCGGTTGAACGCTATGGAAAACTGGATATACTCCATAATAACGTCGGCATCGACAGCGCCGGAGGTTTACTCGATATTGAGATCGAAGAGTGGGACAGGGTAATGAACCTCAACCTGAAGAGTATGATGCTGATGTGCCGTGCTGCTATTCCACAGATGATTGCCAATGGAGGTGGTTCTATTACCAATGTTTCGTCCGTTGCAGCCATGAGGCCGAATAACATGGATGCCTATTCTACCTCCAAAGGCGGCGTCATCGCATTGACAAAGGCACTGGCATCTTCTTACGGAAAACACAACATCCGGGTGAACTGCATCGCTCCTGGTATGGTCTACACGCCGATGGTCGCCGAAGGGATGGACGAGGAGAAACGGAAAAAGCGCTGGCAGTCAACTCCGCTGCAAATGGAAGGAACAGCCTGGGACGTTGGCTGGACGGCAGTATTCCTGAACAGTGACGAAGCGAGATGGATTACCGGAACCGTTCTGCCAGTGGACGGAGGAGCGCTGCTGACAAGGCGTAACTTCTAAACAAACAATGTTCCGAACCGCTATATTACATGGAAAGGCAATAATCAAATGGTAATAATTAATTCGGTACTCGGACCACTTGATAGCTCCAGTATGGGGACTACTCTGATTCACGAACATATCCTCAGTTCGTCTACAGCCATTCCTCAGAATTACCCGGAAGTACTCGACCGCGGATATATGAGCATGATAGTCAGGAAACTTAAAGAAGCCAAAGCTGGCGGGATCGATACTATCGTTGACGCCACTACACTCGATCTCGGTCGGGACGTGAAAGTGCTGGCTGAAGCATCGCGAAAAAGCGGTATTAATATCATCTGCTGCACCGGCTGGTGGACTGAGAAGCCCCGCTTTCTAAGCGGAGTCTCCATCGATAGACTGACGAAAGGATTCGTTCGAGAGATACACGAGGGTATCGCTGGAACCGATATCAAAGCAGGCATACTCAAAGCCGCGTCAGATAAGGCGGGAGTACTGCCTGAAGAGGAAAAGGTACTAAGGGCGGTAGCCCGAGCTCACCATGAGACCGGTGTCCCGATTATGATTCACTCCTACTCGCCGGGTCAGGTCGGCAGAAGACAGATAGCCATCCTGAAAGAAGAGGGTGTTCCTCTCAACAGGATAAAGATGGATCATTCGAATGATACTACCGATCTGGAATACCTTTTCTGGATGTTGGAACAAGGTTGCTACCTGGGAATGGACCGCTATCCCGGGGAAGGTGTCAGCCCGCTGGCAAGAACCAAAACTCTCAAGGCATTGATCGACGCCGGATATAAAGATAGACTGGGAGTCTCCCACGACTGGTCGCTGGCTCGACACGTCGCGAATGATTCTATAATCGGCTCATCTGTAAAAAGAAAAAAGATCAATCCTTATGATTACCTTTATATTAAGAAAGTGGTATTCCCGATGTTACGTGAAATGGGAGTTACCGATGAAGTCATCGACAGTATTCTCATAGACGCGCCTCGAAAATTCTTCGAGGGAGTCTAGTCAGCGTAAATGAAATAGAACCAAATTTCACCCTTTAGACCGCGGATATTAGAGGAGGAAGAAAATGCGATTGGATGGAAACACAGCGATAATTATCGGAGCCGGGCAGAGTCCGGGAGAAGGGATCGGTAACGGTCGAGCCACGGCGATACGGTTCGCCCGGGAAGGGGCACGGGTAATGGCGGTTGACAGGGACATCAAGTCTGCCGGGGAAACAGTTGCGATGCTGGAGAAGAAAGGCGGGGAACATTTCGCTTTCGAAGCTGATGTTACCAGAGAAGCTACTTTAAAAGCAGCCATTGATGAAGCGGTTGATCGATGGGGGAAAATCGATATTCTTCATTATAATGTTGGCGTCAGCCTTGGCGGCGGAGATTCGGAATTACTGGAATTTACCGAGGAAACATTCGACCGTGTATTCAGTATCAATCTTCGTGGCGTTATCATGGCCTGCAAGCACGTTGTCCCGGTAATGAGGAAGCAGCAGAGCGGTGTCATCCTTATGATCGGTTCGCTGGCGGTTTACGAGGACTATCCTTATGTGGCATATAAGGCATCGAAAGCAGGGATGATCGCTTTCATGCACCAGCTGGCGATACGCAATGCTGAATACGGCATCCGCGCCAATGCCATTTTACCCGGCATAATGGATACTCCGATGGCGGTGGATACCAGGGCCAAGGTGTTCGGGAAAAGTCGTGCGGAAGTTGCCGCAGGGCGGGATTCCCGCGTACCTTTGAAGCATAAAATGGGCACTGCATGGGATGTAGCGAACGCGGCGCTGTTTCTTGCATCGGACGAAGCCGGTTTTATCACCGGAGTATCACTGCTCGTCGACGGTGGAAGCACGCTTAAAGTAGGGTAAAACCGGTTTTTCCCTCGGGATATAATATCCAGCGGAGTTATCCATAGCCTTGAAGAAGGAGGAGTTGAAATGGAAGAAGAGTTATCGAAGACACCGATGTACAATTGGGGATGGGGCAGATGGTTCGAAGAGAACTGGTTTGGTGAGTCGATCGATTCATGGTCTCCGGACAGGATCTGGGGGCAGATAAGTCAGGGCGAACTCCCTTATTCTGTCCACCGTACCAGGGCTATGAATCTTCAGAGGATTGGCGCTAAGCCGACCTTCGGGGCAGTAAATGTGATAGTTGATGGTTGCGCTAATTCAGGTGCCTCGGGACCTGTCGCGCTTGGCCCCTATTTTCAGTTACTGGAAGTATTGGGAATTGAGTATAACCTGCTGCCGACAAGGTACTGTTGTGGCTGGACGATATTAGGCAGGGCGACTCCCGATCAATGGGACGATGCGGTATCAAAGGTAAAGAGCCTGGCCGAGAAAAACATTGAGGAAGCAAAAAAACTGGGAACCAGGAATGTATACCAGTTCTGCCATATGTGTGGCGCCCTGGCCCAGTATGCGGATACCGAAGGCACCGGCATGACGGTAGGTTACGGGCTGGATATCCTGACTGAACCACTGAAGAACGTGAAACAACTCAAGGTAGCAAAGCCAGCCAGGATCGGCTACTATCGTGGTTGCCTTGGTCTCAAGACAGCGATGAATCCCAATTTCAGTTTCGACTTTGATACCTACCGCTTCTGGATCGACCGAATCGAAGGCCTGGAGGTAATAGACCTTCCCAATAACATCTGCTGTCAGGCTACGCTTCAAGGGCGGGAGGATGTGAAAAAACTGGCTGAGGATAATAACCTTGACTATATCGTCACTCCATGCCTGGAATGCCGTCGAAATCTGGATGAAGCAGGTCAAAAAGTACTCCTTCTCGGTACATTACTCTTAGAGGCGGTAACCGGCAAACCTACGACCAGATGGTCGTCTATCAGAAGTTAGAATTCGAAGGAAGACCGTTGAGTTTGGATTATACTGGTTAGGTGAGGTATTTTTATCTTATTGAGGTGATACCATGCGTAAAAACAGAATAAAAGAAAAATGGTCTCAGGGTAAAATGTCAGTCGGTACTTATGTAAACCTGGCAGACCCCGCTGTTGTAGAAATAATCGGACTGGCAGGATTCGATGCTGCTTTTATCGACATGGAGCATAATGCGTTTAGCTTAGAAACTGTTCAGGAGATGCTGAGAGCTTGCGATTTAACGGGCATTTCTTCTCTGGTACGGGTGCCTGATAATAATCCTAAAACCATTCTCCGAATTCTCGACATTGGTGCCCAGGGAGTGCAGGTTCCACATATCGCTGGTAAAAAGGATGCTATTAATATGGTAAAAGCAGTACGTTATGCACCGCTTGGGGAACGGGGAATGGGTGGACCGACCAGGGCAGCCCGATACGGTGCTATACCTTCAAAAGAGCATCTCGAGACATCCAACTCGGAGATTCTCCTTTCCGTGATGATAGAAGATAAAACGGCTATCGATGAACTGGAAGATATCGCATCCGTTGAAGGGGTCGACCTTGTCACCGTGGGACCTACCGACCTTGCACAAGCTCTTGGAATCCCTGAGAATGAATATCCTCGTCTTATGGAACCCATCGAACACATTTCAACGACGCTGAAGAAGGTTGGAAAAGCAAAACTGGCCTTGCCTCTCAACCTCCCTGCATTTCCGTTGACCATATCTCAACTTAAAAAACTCGGTGTTGCTTATGCCAACTGCGGTCCGGCGGATGTCGTCAGGCTGATGAACTCGTATAAAAACCAGATTGACGAGATTAAACCTCACCTGTAGAAAAATCGTGTCTCAGTATTTAATTCGATTTTTATGTTTATAATTAACATTTACTGACGGCGGAGGTTTGAGTTATGGATAAAATAGGTTTTATCGGATTGGGTGTAATGGGAGCACCGATGGCTGGTAACCTTTCCTCGAAATATGACATTATTGTTTTTGATATAGATACCGAAAGGATGCAACTGGTACCCAAAGCTGAAAAAGTGTCCAGCATTGTCGAAGTAGCGAAATCTGCCGAAATTATATTCCTTTCACTCCCAGACTCAGAGACAGTGCATAAAGTAGTACTGGGTGATGGTGGACTCCTAGAGAACTTAAACCAGGGCTGCCTGATTATCGATACCAGTACTACTTCACCCAGTGTTACAAAAGAAATTTCACGTAACCTTGAAAACAAGGGGATAGATTTCCTTGATTCTCCGGTAAGCGGAGGAGAAAAGGCAGCTATTGAAGGAACACTTTCTCTGATGGTAGGAGGTAAAGAAGAGACTTTCAATAGGAGTCTGGAAGTCCTCTACACCATCGGCTCCAGCATTGTCAGAGTCGGCGAAAGCGGAATGGGTGAAGTAGCTAAATTAGTCAACAATTTGATAGTAGGCATTACCTTTGTGGCAATAGCGGAAGGTTTTACTCTGGGAGTAAAAAGCGGTCTGGACCCAAGTGTACTTTATGAGGCAATCCGTGGTGGCTGGGCTGAGTCCAAGGTTCTGGATGTCAGTGCCGAAGCAATGCTGAAAAGGGATTTTAACCCGGGTGGTACCGTTAATATCCACTGGAAAGATCTTGCTTATGCCTTGACTCTGGCTCGAGAAGAAGATGTGCCGCTGCCTGCTACAGCGCTTGCACACGAAATATTCAAGGCTGCCAGGGCATCAGGTAAAGGCAAACTTTCTCAGCCGGCTATCGTTAATCTCTGGGAGGAACTGCTGAAGATACAAATCGGAGGATAACTAACCGGTATATAATCGTTGTACAAATAATACTGTAAACAGGAGTAAGAATAATGCATCAGGATGTTTTTTCGCTAGAAAATAAAGTCGCTCTTATCACCGGCAGCGGGAGAGATATCGGCAAGGGTATAGCCCTTTGTATGGCTAAGGCTGGCGCAGATATCGTGGTTACCGCACGCACGGTTGAACAAATCGAGCAGACAGCGTCCGAAATCAGAGAAACAGGCAGGAAAGCAATTGCCATTCCATTCGATGCCAGGGAATCAGAACAGGTAACGAATATGGCGCAAAAAGCAGTTGATGAATTCGGCAGGATAGACATCTGGGTTAACAACGTCGGTACTCCAACCCATTGGGATACTATTGATATCACTGAAAAGGGCTGGGATGCCATGTTCAGAGAGAACCTGAAGACTACCTTTCTGGGCACTCAAATGGCATCAAAGATAATGAGAGAAAAGAAGATTAAAGGGAATATCATAAACATCTCAAGTGCCACGAAAGGTCCGGTTATCATGGCAGGAGCGGGAAGTCCGGCGTATGGAGCTGCCAAAGCAGGTGTGAACAGCATAACAATGTCCTGGGCCGAAGCATTAGCCCCTTACGGAATTCGTGTCAACTGTGTTATTCCGGGGCAGATTTTACATCCCGTCAGCATGGAATTTTCGAACTTCAAAGACCCCGATACCAGGGCTGAGGTTGAGAAAGGCATTCCTCTCGGTCGACTGGGAACACCGGACGATATCGGTTGGGCATGTGTTTTCCTTGCTTCTGGGGCAGCGTCGTATATTACTGGTGTATGTCTGAACGTTGATGGCGGCCGTTAACGATACGACAAATTAATGTTTACCTTCGAGATAACGACCGGCTAATGCACAGTTAAATCCAATAGAGCTTTCCGGCGTATCCTGGCCAGCACAGCCGTAAATCCTAACCCGAACACACAGATAACCGCAATAGAAATAAATCCACTTAAAAAAGATCCGGACGTATCTTTAAGAATACCCAGCAGGTAGGTAAATGAAAACGAGCCTATATTAGCGAACAGGTTGCTGAAACCGGTGGTGGTGGCGCTTGTCCTCTCTCCGAGTACCTCCACCGGTATGGAAAACAAAGGCCCGAAATATGCCTGTATAAAGATGGAATTGACGATTATTATGATGACAAGAGCAACTATGTTATCAACCAGTACCATTAACAGCGTTGTTATCATTAATACCGATAAAGCCGCTGCTATCACAAAGATCGGTTTCTTCAACCTGTCGGAAATATAACCTCCGATTACATTTGAAGGAGCGATAAAAGCCGCCTGCATCGCGATGATGATACCTGCAAATTGCAGAGATAATCCCTTCTCTTCAACGAGAAGCGTAGGCAGCCAGAAAGTAATCCCCATCATCACTGCAAGCCTGACGTATTGTATCCCGCCGCATACCCACATCAACCGTTGTTTAAACAGTTGTAATACCTCCTGTACGCTGATTCCCTGCTGTGGATTTTCCTGGTTTGGTTCTTTACCGAAACGCCATAATACAAGGCTGATAATAATGCCGAGGGGAGGAAAAACCATAAACGGGAAACGCCAGTCGAACTGCGCTACCAGTACGGGACCTGCGATATCAATAATTACATTACCCAGAAATCCGCCGATAAGATAGAGCCCCATTGCGGTAGCTCTTTTTTCAGGCGGAAACCAGGCGGAAATCAGCCGAATTCCGGGAGCGAACAGAAAAGCACGGAATAAGCCTGACGTAGCTTGCACAATCATAGCGTGCCAGTATTCGGTCACGAAACCGAACACCAGGGATAATGCCGTCGTTCCCAGCATTCCTATTACGAAGAGTCTTTTACCACCAAAGCGGTCGGCAAGATAACCGGCAGGTATCTGCATCAATGCATAGACAAGAGTACTGGCAGCCGCAAGTGTACCTCCCTGGGTAAACGTTAAAGCCAGGTCTTCGCGTATCAAAGGCAGGAACAATGCAATGCCGCCGATACTTAAAGCCTGAAAACTCTGGCACACGATTATCAACGGGATATTGAACAGCTTTTCACGCCCCGATATCTGCCGCAACCGATTCTCCTGTGTGTATTTATTATGACTGCCTGTGTCAGCTGATTTAATTTGATATGAAGGTTAAACCTTCTCTTTCATCGGACGAACCATAAAAAGCATTATCCCGGCTACGGCGTAGCACATACTAGATATCAGTAATGCCAGGTTGTAGCTTCCGGACGTTTCCAGGACAACTCCCCAGATGGTTGGACCCAAACCTCCGATTAATCCCCAGGAGAGTGTCAGTATGCCAAATGATGAGCCGATATTCTGTCTGCCAAACAGGTCACCAAGGTACGGCGCAAAAAGGGTACTGGTGAAACCTGCTCCGATACCGAATATGATAGCATAGACGATGAGATGATTGGATGAATCGATGATCAGCCATCCTGTCAACATAACCAGCGAGGAAAATACCGACCCGAATATCATTATTCGCTTTTTCCCGTATTTATCTCCAAGCCAGCCACTGCTGACTCTCGCCAGGATCGACGGACCGTTGAAAACGGTCACAAAAACACCGGCCGCTGCATCGGTGCTTCCCAGGTCTACCGCCCAGATAACCAGGTGTGCCAATAAACCGTTAAAAACGTTTCCTATTAATCCATAAGCGGCAAACAACAGCCAGAACTGTGGTGTTTTAAGGAAATTCTTTACATTCCCCCGGTTATACAGACTTTCCTGTTCGAGAGTGATATTTGATACTGCCTGTGTTCCGTCAGGATACTCGCCCACTGATTCCGGAGTGTCTCGGATTACGAAATATGCCAGTAACATGATCGGTATGCCCACAACGAACGCCGCGACGAAAGAGACCTGTCGCCAGGTATAGATACTCGATGTTAACGTCAGTAACGGTATAAAGACTGCGGTGCCAATAGCGAATGCAGAACTGATTATCCCACTCGCCAGACCGGCTCGTTTGACAAACCACTTTCGCGAGGTAGCCTGTAACGGCACGAGGTGGGTATTGCTTACTGCTATCGCCATGACAAGTCCGTAATAGCAGTAAAGTTGCCAGAGTGAATTTACACCGGAGAGTAATATCCAGCCGATAAGACAAAAAAGACCTCCGACAAATATCGTTTTTCGACTGCCGAGTTTATCTGTCATCCATCCTGTTAATATTGATAAAAATGAATATGCCCACAAGCTGACACTTTGAGCCGTACCGACAGTTGATCTTGACCACGACAATTCTGATGAAATAGAAGGAAAGAAGGCGGTAAGGCTGTACCTTCCCATGGGCCCAAGGTTCCCAACGATAAAGAGTGCAATAAGCACCCACCACCCATAGAATACTTTACGCAATTCAGTCATAGTACGATGCATCTTGTTCACTGTTTGAGGCTAAATATCCATCATCGTTTTCAGGTTAACGTCATAATGTAGCATATTAAATAATAAACAATCATTAAACGATCTTGATTATCGATTGAAGAACGTTTCCGCATAACCGGTTAGTTCCATGTACCCTTGTCCGATGATACTTGTCGGGTCTTCCATATCATAGATATTAATGGATCCTTCCCAGTAGCGAGTGCTTAACATTAACTCCTGTTCAGGGAACGCTGCCTGAAGTATCAGTGTCTTACCGAGAGGTATTATTTCTGCTTCCCATTCAACAGGATAGTCACCTCCGAGTGGACTTTGCCAGTATCGTTGGGGCTTCAATTCGACATCCCCTGTTTTCAATCTGATTGTACTGCTGTCCGGGTTCACAATCATGCCTTCGTTGTATGGGTAGACACTGCCATCTTTATTACGCAACTGGAAATATATGAGATCAGTATCATTATCGAACTGCAGGGAAAACCAGTCCCAGCCTGATCGTTCTTCACTGAGAGTACTGGTACTCCACTCCCTGTCTAACCATGAATAACCACGCACATTATACCTGGTACCATTTATTTCGATATATCCCTCGGTCGTTAATCGTGTGATGGAATAATAGTAAGAAGCATTATTCCCATCGAGGCTCTTCCGGCTCAGACCATTCTCCCCCTGGAGAATGATTTCCTTCGAAGGTTCAACCGTAAGCGACAGTTCTATCCCTTCTTTTACTCCATAAAGTCGCCACGGGAAAGTGCCGTCATCCTGACCTGCAATATACCAGTTCTCTACATTTACACGAAAAATATCTTCATCGAAGCCTGCAAGACCCATACTTTCCCTGTTAATTGTTTCAAAAGCGTGAAACTCTCTGTTTTCAACGTCTGAAATGGCCAGGTGTGCCATGTATACTTGATTGGTTGCCCAGTTCGATGAACGGCTAATTTCCTGTGCATCAAGTGAAATCCTGAAAAAGGTCAGCTGGTATCCGAAACGCCTGTTTATATCATCGTAAAGGTTGCCGGTAAAATACCACCACTCATTTCTAAAAGATTCGTGGGGTCCATGGTCCCGGGGAAACCAGAATACAATCGGTTTATCGGCAACGTCATAGCCGGGACCGGCAACCCCGCTCAGAGCCGTTATGACATTAATACTTCCTTCATTATACGTGTTATCGGAGTTGCTGCAATTCAGACCGTTTATCGAAATACTCATTAAGGAGAGTATGACTACAACTGTTAATAATATTTTCTTTCTTCTGGCAGGCAGTCTATTCTTCACGTAAAGCCTCCACCGGAGATATTTTTGACATCCGCCAGGCCGGATACATACTCGCTAACAGAGAAGTGACAACGGCTATAGCTATAGCCTCGATTATCGAGGTCGGCGAAATCGATAACGCCATACTCCACCCGAACGATCTCAGGTTGATAACAAAGATCAGGACAACCGCCATTATTATTCCCAAAGGAATGGAAAACAGTCCGGAAATTATCCCCATGAAACCGGTCTGGAAAGCCATGAGACGCCATATCTGCCCGGATGTAACTCCTAAGGCACGGAGAATGCCGATTTCTTTAGTTTTTTCGATTTGATATGCCATCAGAGTGCTTAAGATACCAATGAAGGCAACAACCATGGCCAGGAATTCTAGAACGCGTGTTATTAAAAAGGTCCGGTCGAAAACCTCAAGACCCGCCTGCCGGATTTCTGCGTTATCCCTCACCAGCACACCGGGCGTGTTATCAGTATGAGAATGGATACGGGTGATCATCTCCTCCTTCGACACCGTTTCTTCCAGGTAAAGAGCCATTGAAGAGATTGTGTTATCCTGCCAGAACCGGACGTAAAGACTTTGAGGCATTAAAATAATCCCCCGGTCGGAAGCATAGTCAAAAAAGATCGCACCGACTTTAAATTTCTTTTCGCCTTCGTTCGTGATAAAAGAAACGGTATCTCCAATCGATACATTATTCTTGTACGCATAGGGTTCAGCCAGAAATATGACTTCTCCCTTTTCAAAATCAGACCATATCTGTGATGAAGATACCTCCTTTAACCGGTATTCCCGCCTTGCCGGCAGTACCGGATCGATCGCATGCACTTCAACGAAGCTGTCAGGCGTTTGAAGGTAGACAATTTTCATTTCTTTAACGGACTGAATACCTTCGAGTGTGTATATTTCCCGGATAAGATTTTCGGGAATAGGATTCTCGGAACGCTGTGACACCAGACTTGTCGTCGTGACATAGATATCACCCTGGAGAGCCTGAACCAGCCACCGGTCAACCGATTCACGAAAACTCTCAATCATGACTCCCATGCCTACCACTACCGACAATGCCACTGACAGAGCGGCGATCGCCGTTCCCGTACGACTAAGCGAATTGGATATCCCCATTACAGCTATCTTGCTGAGGATTCCCGTTCTGTTTCCTGCGGTTGATCCGAACCTCCGGCATAACACATTTACTATTATTGGCAGAGAAAATGCATATCCGAGGACAATAAGGAAAAGAGAAACGAAGCCAGCAATGATGTTTGTGCCCGATGCAAATAACACGACTACTGCGATAATTATCAGGATGGCACCCGTTAGCGCGATATAGGGAATAATCCGATGCACCAGGCTCTCTATGACCGAACGTAACCTCGCTACCTGGGGAGGAGCAGAAGCTGCCTCCAGGGCAGGAATACAGGCAGCAAGAATCGAAACGACAGTTCCCAGCAGAACTCCTTTTATTATCATCCCGCCGGATATGACGAAGGTATTTACCGTGAGTACGAAGTACAGGTCATTAAACGTATTTGTTACCAGTCCCACCATTGCCTGTCCCAGCCATATACCCAGTAAAACACCCGCCAGGGTCCCGGCAAATCCGATTGTTCCTGCTTCAATAATGACTTCGGTGAATATCTCTTTTTTCGTTACACCCAGGATACGGAGTGTTCCTATATGTCTTCTCCTGTGTAAAACAGAAAAGGTCATTGTGTTGTAGATAAGGAACATACCGACCATCAAAGCCAGCAGACTCATCGCGGTAAGATTCACACTGAAGGCATCGGTAATCTTGAGGGTTGACTCATTTCTGGCAGATGTTGAAATAAGAGAAGTATTCGACGGCAGCCAGGATTTCAGTTCAGACAGTAATTCCATATTATCTTCAGGTATATACAGGTTAATCCGGTCGAGTATTCCAACTTTATCCAGAAGTTCCTGTCCCGCTGAAATATCCGAAATAAGTATGCCATCAAGAGCGGATTCCTGATCCTTCCCGACGAAGTCCACAACTCTTACCGTTTTCTCTTCCCCGCCGATAGTAAGTACAATCGAATCACCCGGGGAAATACCAATACGACTGGCTGTCCTTTCAGGAACGAGGATTGTATCAGGTTCAATAATCAGATTTACCAGCGTCGGGCTTTTGATACCGGATAACTGGTCAGTAAACAGGATGGCCGAAAACAGGTCTACTCCCATTAATTGCAGTGTTTCGCCATCCATTGTTACATATCCCTCTACAGTGGCTGAACTTGTCAATTCCCTGAATTCGTTCTTGAGCCGGACATACAGGTTTTCATCCAATCCGAACGGATCACTGCTGATTATCTGATGACTTGCTTTGCCCGTGAAATTTTGAATCGAAAGTTCAAAAGCTCGTTGAGCGCTTCCGTTTGCGATATCGACGGAAATGACAACGGCTACACCGATAGCTACTCCTAAAATAGAGAGTATAATCAGCCACGGATGTTTAAAAAAGTAGCGCCAGATTGAGCGGTAAAGCAACGATTTGTTCATACCACCGCTTTACTCTGTGGTTTCAGAACACCGTTTTCCAGGAGTAAATGCCGGTCTGCAAATGAAGCTATCTCCTGACTGTGGGTTACTATTATCATAGTCTTGTTTCTCTTACGGACAAGCTTTTCAAGCATTTCGATGACTTGATTGCCGGTCTCCTGGTCGATATTACCGGTTGGTTCATCGGCCAGAACGATAAGAGGATCATGCACGAGAGCCCTGATTATTGCCACACGCTGCTGTTCGCCACCGGATAATCGGTCGGGATACTCGTCTCGCCTTTCGAGTAAACCGACTTCATCAAGCAGAGATCTTGCTAAAGGTTCATTCCGCTGTTTGTTTAACTCCAACGGCAACATGATATTTTCTAAGACCGTGAGTGTAGGAATCAGATTGAAAAACTGGTAAATGAAGCCGATGTGACTGCGCCGGAAAAGAGTCCTCTCTACCTCGCTGAGTCTTGTTATATCCTTATCTTGAATCATGATGGAACCGTTATCGGGTTTATCGATACCACTGATAAGGTTTAACACGGTCGACTTACCGGACCCACTCCGGCCAAGCAAGGCAACACACTCACCTTCCTGGAATTCGGCGGATATCGAGTCAAGGACAAGGTGGCTGATATTACCCTCAAGGAAACTTTTACTGACCTGATTCAATGAAATGATAGGCGATTTTTTCAAAGCGGACCTGCGAATGTCTCAGTATTTAGTACGAATAATTCTTACCAGTTCCATTGTAACCCACTCTTCGTTTTTGAATCAAAATACGGATATGGAGAAAGCGGTATCACCTAATAATCGTCATCAGGATTGTGTACAATGTGCCGGCTGGAGATATCCCAGTGCACAATTAGGCTGGAGGTAATATCACATCACGCGTATTTACCTGTTAATTGTGGAGTGAATCCTTCGAGACCTTTCTGCTGCCTTTGTGATCTGGTTTCTCTTGCCCAGGTACGGTTCAAATCGTCTCGGACGTTTATTTTCAGTCTTTCCAATTCTACGATTTCCATTTCTATTACATCGCCATCCTGGAATGGGTTAAGACCTCCGTGGTTCGTACCGGTAGCTACGATGTCGCCCGGTTCCAGGGTATGAATCGAGGTAATCCATTCTATACACTCAGGGATTTTATTCGCCATATCGGAAGTATTGAATTCCTGCATCAGTATCCCGTTATTCCAGAGTCTCACATTAAGGTTGTGAGGGTCAGGAATATCATCGGCGGTTACTATGCAGGGACCGATCGGGGCGAACGTATCCCGCGATTTCATCTGGTAAAACACGTTAATGGGGGACGGTAAACCCCTGGCTGATCCATCGATGAAATTGGTGTATCCGAAGACATAATTCATGGCATCCGCGGCTTTCACATGGGACGCATGTTTGCCGATGACTACTCCCAGCTCGGCTTCACCTTCGAAGATAGTGGCTGGCACGTCAGGCAGGATCATAGTGCCGCCATTTCCTATGATACTACCGGGTGATTTCTGGAAAGCATTAAACGGCGGTTTTTCTGCTAGAGACCCATTCTCCATATAGTTGACTGCCATACAGTCAATATTCGCAGGCTGTGGTAGTGGAGGGTTAATCGATACCTTGTTGACCGGTACTCCCTGGCTATTGTCTATTATCTGCTGTAACTCCTCCCGGTATTGATCGAAATTCTCTATGATACGTTTTATCAGAGTTTTCGGATTGGTATATACCATTTTCTGGGTAATTTCCGATAGGTCGATTACCATATCCCCCTTGAGAGCACCCAGCTTGAAATCATCGAAGAAAAGCAGCTTCATAGTTCCTCCTGTTCATTCATTATATTATTATGTCATCTAATTCGCGCTTGGGTACGTGGTGTGCACCATTTTCATCATGCCAGTAACTCGTTTTACCATCCGATCCTACTTTGTCAACTATGATTGTCTCGTTTGGTTTACCCAGAGATAACACATAAAGGATCTCGTAGCGTACCGGTATATCCAGAGCTTTCCTCAAATCATCCCTCTTCACCGACCAATGCATGCACCCACCCAGACCTTTTTCCCTTGCTCCAAGCATAATACTCTGAGTCGCCAATCCCGCATCTACTTCAGAAAACCTGGTATTCACATCGGTATCGGCAAGCATAATAATATAGGCTGACGGTCGTTCGCCTTCCGCAGGCCCCGGCCAGTCTTTAATCTGCCCTGCCCAGCCAAGAGTCGGGAATATAATATCGTTTTTCATCGGTTCATCGGACAGCATATATCTTAATGGTTGAATATTACTTCCCGAAGCGGTGAACCTTGTTAAATCAACAAGTTCCCTGAGAGTCTCGAGTTCAATCCTGAAATCCTGCCTGAATCTTCTACGGGTTCGATTTTCTACTATCAAATCTCTTATCATTCCACAATCCTTTCTTTGATGTTAGATTATGTACCAGCGGCTTGAAAGTACAGGTACCGGTAACCGGACGAGTTCATCATTCCTTATCCCAGAACACTATTCGGTATCCCTTCCCATGCTGCTCTTTCACCATCATAAGGAGCTGTCTGGACATGAGATTCAGGGCCAAGAATCATCATTTTACGGTCAGTGCCATAACGAGGCCAGGTGCCAAGTCCCGGGCAGCTTGGATCATCCGTTTTCGCGAAGGCGATCCAGGCATCCTGCATGTTATTCGCAAGTTCCTGCGCTTCTTCACCGCATCCGTGGAATTCTTCGTTCAGATTTCCGAATATAAAACCAACATCCAGAGCATGGCACGCCCCGAAATCCGGTGCCGCCGACTTCCAGGTAAACACATAACCGTAACTGGGCATTCCCAGTTCCTCCTGGTATTCACAAAGCCGTATATTCGGCATACGAAAATGCTGATCACCTGAGATTGCCGTAAATATCTCAAACGGTGTCACCGGGAGGTCCCGATGACTTAAAGCCTGACGGTACTGATCAGTTATAGAGGTAGCATACTTTTCGGGAACAACCTGTCTGACACGACGAACCATCTCTTCCTCTGTCAGTTCAAGAACCTCTCGGCCTGCCAGCAGATTGAAAAGTTTCCCTTCTTCAAGGTTTGAGCCTGCCAGCACAAGAACATCTCTGGCTGAACCTCGCTGAACAGCATCCAGAGGAATATCTTTCAGAACTTTTCCATCACGCACCGGACCAAATCCTCCAATAGTCATACCAAGTTCAGTATGAGTTCTAATCAGATTTTCTGAAGAAACCGATCTTAGTTTCCCGATTTCATTTCTGGATATACCCAGCGCCTTAAGTAAGGTTTCAGCCGTTTGGTTGGCTGTTTCAGGGGTCTGAGATTTACTGGCTCCGCTCTGTAATATCGCTTTTCGAAACAAGCCTTTGGACTGTGGCATCGCGAGTAATGCACCTATACTCTCAGCTCCGGCAGATTCGCCAAAAACAGTTACGTTATCAGGATCACCACCAAAGTTTGAGATATTTTCTTTTACCCACCGCAATGCTGCAATCTGATCGAGAAGTGCTTCATTCCCGGTGGATGGGATTCGGCCATTTGTTACGTCGATCAGACGAAGGAAACCAAGAACACCCAGCCGGTAGTTAATGGAGACCAGAACCACACCACCTCGTTCTGGCAACGTGCTGCCGGGATTCATAGGAGAAGAGCCTGAACCGTGGGTAAACGCCCCTCCGTGTATCCATACCATTACGGCGCGTTTACTGTTATCTATTCCCGGAGTCCAGACGTTAAGAAAGAGACAATTCTCGCCCTGAGGTTCTTCAGACGGTTTTCGTCCCGGGATTGGAGTGGGCATATTACTCTGAGGACAGATAGGCCCAAAATTCTCAGCAGAACGTACTCCCGACCATGGTTGAACTGGCTGTGGAGGCATCCATCTACAGTCACCGACAGGCGGTGTTGCATACGGAACACCTTTGAAGATATACAGTCCGTTTTCATAAGTGCCTTTAATTCTTCCAGATGTCGTTTGGACAGATATATTTTCTGGTATCATTATTAATCCCTCTCGTTTCAATTTCGCTTATGGTCTAAATCGGAATCCGCAGCAACCTGGAAGCGTTTTCTACGAAGATTTTCTTTTTATCTTCATCGGAAATGTTCATGTCATTTATGGCATTGATTGTGGAACGATAACTCCTGACACCCCAGAAGGAGTCTCCAAGAGGTAAATCAGCTCCAAAGACCAGCTTATCCGGTCCCCAGAAGTCATACGCCAGCATAAGGGCTGAGGTATTACCATGAATAGCGGTGTCATTGTAGAACATCTTGTAATACTCAAGGGGAGTCTTTTTTATGCTCGCGAGGTACCTCCTTTGACTGCCATAGTGCTGGTAGATTCTCCCTGCGTAGAAAGAGACCATGCCTCCACAATGATGAGTAACAATCTTCAGATTGGGATACTTGTCAAGGATGCCACTGAAGATAATACGTGTCATTGCAACGGTAGTTTCGTACGGCCAGCCGAAATTACCGGCAATGTTATACTGTGATTCATTTTCCGTTGCATAATCGGAAAATTCCGGTGGTCTCCAGGGATGGATATAAACAGGAAGGTCGTAATTGGCCATTTTCTCCCAGAGAGGTAGAAATTCCGGGGCATCAAGAGGTTTGCCATTGATATTGGAATGGACATAGATACCTTTAAATCCTAATTCTTTGATGGTCCGATCGGTTTCTTTTAAAGCGGCATCTATGTTATTCATTGGTAAAAGTGCGATAGCTGCGACAAACCTTTCCCGGTATTTCAGACAGAGTTCAGCCATTTCATCATTGGCCATCTTTGCCAGCTCAACAGTCTGAGTCTCATTCGCGAAATGTTCAATAGGAGGTACAGGACCAATGGTCAAGACCTGGACAACCTCGGGGAACTTATCCATAATGCGAAATCTCGTGTCCATATCATACAGAGGTACACAGGGACCAAGCATATTGTTATACATGATAGGGTATTTATCCCGAATAAATTCGGTGTATTTGAGAGGTGAGATATGGGCATATGCATCTAC
>JAFGCW010000033.1 GCA_016932435.1 Dehalococcoidales bacterium
AACAGAACATCTTCAAGAGTAAAAGCTCCGAAGGTGATGAGGTCTGCGTCGTAAGCAGCCTGTACCATAGCTATTTCAGCTGCAGAATGGCCGAGTTTAACGAAGGGGACTTCATATTTGAAGTACGGTGCATCCGAGATGCCGCCTGTCACGCTGGGGCCGTACGGTTCAGGAGAACCGACGGGATGGTACACGTCAGCGAATACCTGAGCGAGGCTGCCGCCATCTTCCTCATCGGTCACGACAGCATAATACTCTATCATCTTTTTAGCGCCGGCAACAAGCGGAGGAAGAACCTGGAAACCGGGCTCGATATGGCTTTGGTCCGCATCTTCCATCGTTGGTTCAACAGCAACCGGCTGTTGTTCCCACTTGCATTTAACCGCCGGTATTACTCCGCCACCGGTGCCAATGGTTACATTATCGATACCGTTGTCGGTATTGTCGGTATTGTCGGTTTCTCCAAGAGATAAAGTTTTCGTGATTGTTTTTGGTACACAACGAAACGGAGTAACCGTTAACTCTACCGTATAGTCACCCGCTGCATCATAAACATGGGTCGGGTTCTGATCGGTACTTTCTCCACCATCGCCAAATTTCCATAAATAGGTATAAGGCGGCATTCCGCCAGAGGTAAGGTCATTAAACTGCACGGTGTCGCCTGGCGACAGTACCGTGTAATTAAAATCCGCAGTCATCGGGTCAGAAACGCCCGGATAACCGGTAACACTGATATTCGTCAAGTGAACCATTCCATAGTCCCAGCCCGGGGGATCGCCTGCCCACGACCCGGCAAAGACCTGCATGTGCTCCATATCTCCCTTGAAGCTGAGACCAACAGGGTAGAATTGGGGCGGACCTTCAACCCAGGTTGTATAGAATCCCTGTTGTACTCCGTTAATCGCAGCGAACATAACGCCAAGCCCATCGTCGGTCTTGTCGCCGTTACCATTAGCATCGATAGCGTGATATCTAATCTCGATATTATAGATACCAGCAGTGTTTATTCGGCCTGCATTTTCACCGCTGTTAGCCCAGGATACCGCCTGCCATTCGTCGACTCCATCGCGGTCAAACCAGAGGCCGTGGTTCTCCCAGCTTCCATAAACTCCTTTAGGACTCGGGTACCATGGGTACGGACTTGGTATTGAGTCAACGGTGTCCGGAGTGCTCAGAAGAACGTCGTAGTCAAGTTCGCTCCGGCCTCCCGACGCCTGCAGCCCATGCTTATCGTCCAGATCCTGAACGACGGTGCCATCGCCAACGAAAGTGTCGCCATCCCAATAGCCGACCCAGTCATCGCATTCCGATACCATCCAGCCACCGCAGTTTCCCTGGTAAACACCAAACGGGCCGGGGTTAAAATCGCCCGCACCTTCGCCTCGAAGCCCCATTTCTATATATGGGGTGTAGGAATCAGGGTAGTTCTCGGGGTCTTTTTCAGTGGAGCCGGTATAAACTTCCCACTCAGTTAGATTGTCTGACAGGCCATGAGGCTGGGTAATCCGGCTCATATCCAGCGTATAGTTCAGCACCAGGTCCCCCTGGGTCAGATCCCATACCGGCACGGTCTCTTCGCCGCCAAAAAAGTCCGCAAAGTGCGTGGAAAACCAGTTAGCGCTGCCACTATAATCACCATAGGAAATGGAGGTTTGTTCCGCCGCGCTTACCGGTTTTGTCATCGGTATCATCGACCCAATCAATAAAATGAAAGTTAAGAGGATATAAGAAACTTTTTTCATTTCATTTCCTCCGTTACAATTCGTATGTCATGAATACCGAAATTTCGTTTGCAAGACACATCCCTTCTTACTAAAATGAAAAACCGACCTGGACTGCTACAGGTCGGTTTTGACGTTCACTATATATCACCTGAGTACTCATTAAATGGCACAAACTCTGTACATATCCGTTTTACTACGACCATTTAAAACCCGCTTTTGGTGAAAATAAAAAAAGACAAAACAACCCACACCAATTACAAAATACCACTTTGATTTAAATATCTCTACTTACTGATTGGATAAAAATCAGCCAGTAGTTTTTACGGCTTTACATTGACCATTTAGACAGGCTAATCCACCTTTCGTTAACCCTGGCTTTACCTCATTAGATGATAAAAGTATCCACCGAACAGGTTCTCAAGTTACTCCGAAAGATGTATGATAAATAAAAATTCACGGGAGAGCGAGATGGCGAAACAGACCATTACCTCAGGTTATTCCGCGAATGAGCTGCCTTACTCGAAAATCGGCGACGGCCCGAAGCAATTCGTCGTCTTCGAAGGCCTGAACTTTACCCACAAGCCACCTTCGAAGGAAAAACTGGGCATGGACGCCAGGATGTTCAGGGGTTTTCCGTCCGACTATACGATATGGGTCATCGGCAGAAAACCCGGCCTGCCGGAAGGCAGTTCAGTGAAAGACTGGGCGGACGATTACGCGAACATGGTGAGAGAAGAAATCGGCGCTCCGGTGGATATCGGCGGTATTTCGACGGGTGGGCCGCCGGCCTTGTGTTTCGCGGCCGACTACCCGGAACTGACCCGTAAACTGGTTCTCGTTTCGACCGGCTACCGCCTGAGCGATTACGGGAAGAAAACCCAGCTTGATATGCTCCGGGCAGCCCGCACCGGCAATAAACGGGCGACCGCCGCCTTCGATGCCGACCTCATTTCGAAAGGCTTCCTCCGGATTTTATTGAGAGGTTTTTTCTGGTGTATAGCACCGATGATGTACGAGAAAGGCGATTCGCTTGCCGACGGTATCGCCGAACTGGAGGCGGAGGATGCCTTCAATTTCAAAGATCGTCTTGGGGAAATAAAGGTGCCGACCCTCGTCATCGGCGGCGCTGAAGATCCGCTCTACCCGATGAAAGAAACCGCCGAAGAGATTTCCGGGGCGAAGCTGATACTTTATGAAAAAGCAGGCCATGGCGCATCGATGAAAAAGGAATTCAAAAGAGACCTGGTTGCATTCCTCGAAGAGAAGATGTGATGACGCTATCATCTGAAAAATAAGGGGGTCTCCGTAATCAGACAATCCATTGAGCACAAGACGTTATTCCGGTGTTTGCACCATACTTTACGTTTATATGATAAACATGAGTTTGTTAGGTTTTTCAAACTGCGGATTATTTAATTATCAGAGGTAGAGCATGTATAAATTCATGATGAGAAAATCTCCAAAGAAACTGTACTCCATGCAAGGCCAATCGTATATTTGTTAGCGACGATTGCACGGAGTAGCTTCTGTCGCTGTGAATCCGGTTGGCTCTTCACTCATTCATAAAAAATGAAAAGGAGCCAGTAAAATGGAAATTGGAAAGCACTATGTAGCAGAAAGTGCCTTATTAACAATTATCAATCAAAAATATGCGATAAACGGCGTGAAGATACGCTTATACAGAATATCGCAAGGGCAGGTATTTTTTATACAAACTCCAACTGGTCGAAAAGTATTCAAGCTTTATTTGCCAACGTGCTCTGATTCCGCTATTCAAACAACGCATGTTATTTCCTATATGGATAAGTGCGATTACCCGGTAGTTCAAATAATACCAACGGTGACCGGCGAGCTGTTCGTTACCCTTGATATGCCTGAAGGCAGTTGTATTGGCGTTTTGTTTGAATATGCTAACGGCATATGTATCGGATTTCTGCACAGATGGAGGACCAACAAACAGCCACTCGTTCACCCCTTGACAAGGCAATTTGGCAGGCAAGTGGGGCTTATGCACCGACTGATGGAACACTACAATGGGCCACCTCTCGTCCACAGGGGCAGCAAAGAGCGCGTTTTTGGCGATTTGGTTTCGCTGATGCGCAGAGATAACTACGACGAAGTAAAGACTCGTAATATAGAAGAATACGGAAACGAGCTATGGAACATACTGAAAAAATGCCCCACCGGTTATTTCCACGCCGACATGCACACTGGCAATACTAAATACCATAACGGGAAATTCATTTGGATGGATTTTGACAGAGCATCAATATCTTACCCTATCATGGATATTGGATGGCTGTTGGAAATAGATTGGCTCTGTTTTCACGAAGAGTCATTAGACCGTTCACGGAGCTTGTTTGAAGAAATATACAATGGCTATACTTTGGAAAGGCCATTGACCGACGGGGAAATTGCCGCTGTGTTCCATAGTGTTGCAATGATTCACTATGAAGGTGTTGCTTCGAATACAATAATGAAAAACAAGAAATTAGAAACATGGCTAATGGACAGGGAGTATGAATGGCTTATGCGCTGGCGCGAATGTTGCAGCAAGTTAGAATAACAGCTCTATACATTACAAACTCAAACGGTATCAGCCTTCCGGTACCTATTCTTTATTCATTAGTAAAGTACTATTATGATATAATACTCTACGATGAAATTCAGCGAACTTGTACGTCTTCTTGAAAAGAACGAATTCAGTCTTATCAAAGAAAAAGGTTCAATTCGTTACTATGGGAAAGAAGGCGTTGAAAACCTGATACGAATCGACTATCATGGTTCTAAAGAGGTTCCCAAAGGGACTTGTGCTGCTATTCTGAAAGCAGCAATGTTAAAGGGGGAAAGGCGGTAGATGACGTGTTAGACTTGAAATATTCTCTGATAATTGAAGTAACTGATGATCCTGCTTTCTTCACCTTCTATACACCTGACCTCAAGGGTTTCACAGGAGTCGGCAGTTCAATAGAAGATTGCATAGACAAAGCAAAATTGGGAATCGAGGAGCACGTTTCTCTCCTGAAGGAACGCTGTTTACCCATTCCAAAAACGAACCCTTCTCCCACTATCACCATCAGGAACGCCGAACTGGCAGAAGTACGTTAGTATCGATATTCCCACAATTTGCTACAGCTTTTTAACTACTCAAATCTTCCAAACATAACCATCATTAGTGGTACAATCAATCACCGAATACAAAGAATTATGAGGTGATTGAATGAACAGAGTTAAAGACAAGACAGCAATCGTGACCGGCGGAGGGTCGGGAATCGGTGAGGCGACGGTAAAACTGCTGGCTGC
>JAFGCW010000034.1 GCA_016932435.1 Dehalococcoidales bacterium
ATGAGTGATAAATTCGATCCGGTTATAGTAGGATTTTTCTGTAACTGGTGTACATCGACTGCTGCCGACCTTGCCGGTACGAGCAGAATGCAGTATCCGGCAAATGTCAGGGCGATAAGGACGATGTGCAGCGGTTCGGTTGACCCGGTCTATATTCTCAGGGCATTACTTAGCGGTGCTGACGCGGTGATCATCGGCGGCTGCGCTCCGGGCGACTGTCATTATGTATCCGGAAATTATAAAACAAGACGCAGAATCAAAGCTCTTAAGACGATACTGAATACCTTAGGACTGGACGAAGAAAGAGTCTGGTTGCGATGGATAAGTGCCTCGGAAGGCGGAAAGTTTGCCGAGACGATGAAAGAAATAACCGAGGAAATGGAAAAGAAAGGTCCTAATCCTCTGAATAAACAGTGGACGGTCTAGACAGGAGGATATGGTGCGTAACGCTATTTTAGATACAAGCAAAGACGGATTACTGGAGTCGATTAATTCATTCCTTAAAGGCCTACTGGAGAAAGATCTAGTAAACGCTATTCTGGTCCCTGTTGAACTTCCTTCCGGAAATAACGTGGTACAGACACTTGTCAGTAATCCTGAGAAGCTCAATTCTGCCAATCCTCTCGCTCCGGTGCTGCCGGTAAATTCAGCCCGTATAGTATCGTCTATTACCAGGACCGGCTCGAGCCAGAGGAAAATCGCGGTAGTCCTGCGTTCATGCGAACTACGAGCGGTTATCGAGCTGGCAAAACTCAAACAGGTTACACTCGATAATCTCCTGATAATCGGAATCGACTGCTACGGGACCTACTCAATTAACGATTACAGCAACCTGGCTGAAGAAGGGAAATCACCGACCGAGATAGCGCTGGCTTACGTAAAAGATGCAAAAGAGGATGAATTACTCAGGGAAGCCTGTCAGGTGTGCGAATATTTTTATCCTATGAATGCCGACATAGTCATTGGGCTGGTTGGTATGGATACAGAGAAAGCGATACTGATACAGGCACCATCCGAACAGGGTGAAACGGTATTAAATGCTATGGAACTTCAGGAAAGCAACGACGACGAAAAACGCCGGGCGGCTATAGAAAAACTTGTCGCGGAAAGAACTGCTAAGAAAGACGAGTTGTACGGGAGAACCAGGGAAGAGGTTACCGGAGATGAAAAGCTGCTGACGATGTTCGCCAGATGTGTGAACTGCCATAACTGTCGCGATGCCTGTCCGATATGTTACTGCCGTGAATGCCTGTTCGATTCGCCGACGTTCGAATTCGGTGCTGATAAATACCTGGACTGGGCAGAGAAAAAAGACGCGCTGAGAATGCCTACCGATACATTACTGTTTCACCTTACCAGATTGAATCACATGGCAAGCTCATGCGTAGGATGCGGCTTATGCCAGGAAGCCTGTCCCAACGAAGTACCGGTATTTAGCATATTCAGGATGGTCGGAGATAAAGTACAGGAAGTGTTCGAGTATGTCCCCGGCAGGAGCCTGGAAGAAGAAATGCCGTTATCAACCTTCAGAGAAGACGAGTTACAGGAGGTTGGCTACGAGTAGTGTAACGATTAAGGACCATACAGGCGTTCTGCCTGTCAATACAGGTTTTCCACAACAGGTAAAAGAAGCCGGTAATTTCCCGCTTGACCGGTGCTATCAGTGTTTTACCTGCACCCTGGGATGTCCGGTGGCTAAATACATGGATTATAAACCGGACCAGATTGTACGAATGGTACAGCTTGGTCTTAAGCAGCAGGTTCTTACCTGCGAGGCGATATGGATATGCTGCGCCTGTGAGACCTGTGTTACTCGATGCCCGAACGAGATAGATATCCCGAAACTGATGGATACCTTGAAAGAAACGGCCATCAGGGAGAAGGTAACCGGCAAGAACAAGTTAATACCGAAATTCCATCAGGATTTCCTGTACCCGATAAAGATATTCGGAAAACAGTACGAATTCGGTCTTTTAATTTACCAGGTATTGAAAACGCTTGATTTTCGTGATCTTGGACTCGGTATCAAGATGATTTTACGAAATAAATTATCTTTCTTTCCCGGCAGGGTAAAAGGAATGAATCAGATTAAAAGGATATACGAAAAGACGAAGCAGGATTAATGATGGACACATTGAAGTACGCATATTATCCGGGATGCAGCCTTGAATCGCAGTTGGCGAAAGAATTCGATCTGTCAACGCTAGCAGTTGCCGAAGCACTCGGAATCGAGCTTGAAGAACTGCATGACTGGAATTGCTGCGGTGCTTCCTCAGGACACAGCACCAATATGGCTCTGAATCACGCTATAGTCGGCCGTAACCTGGCTCTTGCCGAAAAGCAGGGAATGGATATTGCCGCAGCCTGTCCCGCCTGTTATTTGCGTCTCAAGCACACACGGCATGCTGCTCTCGAAGACCCGGATATCAAATCGAACATGGTAGATGCATTCGATATGCCTTATGAAGGGCGTTATGATGTAAAACATATACTTGACATAATAGTTAATAGTGTCGGACTCGACGTAATAAAAGAAAAGGTTGTGAAACCTCTCACCGGGCTGAAACTGGTATCGTATTACGGATGCGTCCTGGTACGACCGCCGGAGATAGTCGCTTTCGACGATCCTGAAAATCCGCAGTCGATGGATAATCTGCTGTCCGTACTTGGCGCAGATGTCCTCGACTGGTCGGGAAAGGTCGACTGCTGTGGTGCCAGCCTGTCGCTGACAAAGCGGGAAATTGTGATCGACCTTTCGAATGCGCTGGTTAAGATGGCAAGGGATGTAGGAGCGGACGCGATGGTTGCCGCCTGTCCTCTCTGCAACATGAATGTTGACGGTAGACAGAAACTGTCAAGTGATGCCATGCCGGTCTTCTACTTCACCGAATTAATGGGTCTGGCGATGGGTCTTCCCGGCGCGAATAAATGGTGGGGAAAGCACATCATCTCACCAAAGAAATTACTGAAATCTCATAATCTTATCTAATAATATTACCGTTCGTTGACAGGTAATATAAATACTCATATTATTAACCATGCATAGAAACACTTTGACCCGGATTCTGGCGTTAGGCGGAATCATCGCACCACCACTTATGATCACACTCATCTTTGTCGCTGCTGCAGGTACTCCCGGTTACAGCCATATACACGACACCATTAGCAAGCTGTGTGAACAGGGCAGCGCAAGTCCGGAAATAATGACAATCGCATTCATTGCGTACGGTATTCTCATCATCGGCTTTTCCTATGCACTATACATACATTTACGGCATGGTTTCAGGGCTCACCTAGCATGGGTGGCCTTCATGATTTATGGGCTGTGCATGGTACTTGCCGGTTTTTACCAGGATATTCCGGGAGGTGAAGGCGTGCCGCTTAATCCTGAAGGAATCGTTCATAATGCCGTAATCATCACCTCCTGTATTTCTTTCCTTATCGGAATGTGGGCTTTTGCAGGGAGTGTTTATCGCAGACCTTCCTGGTTCGGTTTTACATGGTTTACCATCATAGCATCTTTCATAGGACTCGTATTCTCCATCATATTCGCTGTTCAATCATATGTACCGGCTTCAGGTCTGCTGCAGCGTATATTTTATCTGGTACTTCTTATCTGGATAGAAATAATAGCTATCTGGCTTTTCAGGCTTTCCTTTAAGGAAGAATGACAGTTTAATTGTCGATGGGGAAAAACCTGATACCGTTGAATTCTATGAAGATAGCTACTTCTTCACCGACATCATATAGTCTATTAACAATAGGAACTTGGATATTGATTTCCTGTTGGGACGATTCGAGAGTAACCGTAAGGCCGTACCTGATAGTAGAACCAAAATAAGAAACATTATTAATTATTCCCCGAATACCAGTATCTTTATCAGGTACAATAGTGATTCTTTCTGGACGCACGGCACAGGTTTTCATACCGGGTTCAATATTAGTATTATCAGCAAAGCTGTATGTACTACCGAGTAATTTGAGTTCATTTCCGCGTATTTCACCCGGTATAAAGTTGATACTTCCTATGAATTCGGCAACGAATTCAGTCGACGGATTTTCATAAATATCTTTTGGCGTACCGATCTGCTCGATCACTCCATTGTTCATGACGACTATTCGATCGGCAATACTCATAGCTTCTTCCTGGTCATGAGTTACATAAATAGTTGTTATCCCCAACTGACTCTGGATTCTATGAATCTCCATGCGCATGTCTCCACGAAGCCTGGCGTCCAGGTTTGATAAGGGCTCATCGAGTAACAGTACGCGTGGTTCTATCACAAGAGCTCTTGCCAGGGCAACTCTCTGCTGCTGGCCACCGGAGAGTTCATGTGTACGTCTTGTTTCATATCCCGATAATCTTACCAGAGACAATACCTGATCGATTTTCTGCGAGATTTTTTCCTTCGATACCCTCCTGCGACGCAAACCATAGGCGACGTTGTCGAAAACGTTCATATGAGGAAAAAGAGCATAATTCTGGAATACCATGCCGAGGCCCCGTTTCTGGCACGCTGTACGTGTAATATCTACACCGGAAAGGATGATATTCCCTTCGTCAGGTTCGATAAGTCCGTTGATGATTTTTAAAAGAGTAGTTTTTCCACAGCCTGAGGAACCGAGAAGACAACAGAGTTCTCCCTTGTATATGTCCAGCGAAAGGTTGTTAAGAACGACAAGGGTGCCAAACCTCTTGGTGATGTTATGTATTTCCAGGTCTTTTATATCTGACCGGGGTTGGAAAGTATTTTCCGAAACCATGATTGTGTTATTTGCCTCCTGCTTATTAAATAAATTATTATCACACCTGATGCTGCAAGCAGTAGCATCACCACTGAAAAAGCTGCAGCGTCACCCCAATCATTACGTACGACAGCTTCGAAAACATCGACCGATAAAAGCTTGGTTCCTGGTGTAATGATAAATATTATAGCCCCGAGTGTTTGAACGGTGGCAATAAATGCCCATGCCGCAGTGACTAGTAACGCTGATCTGGACATGGGCAAAATAATGCTGAAGAATGTAGTGAATTTTGACGCACCAAGAGTTGAAGCGGCATCTTCAATTGAACGGTCCTGTTGTGATAATACACTGACGCCGGCACGAAGACCCAGAGGGAGTTCCCTGATTATAGTACAGGCAACTACTATCATCCATGTACCGGCAAGGACTATCGGCGAACGGCTGAACGCTATGGCAAACCCTACACCCATAAAGGTCCCGGGTATGGCAAAAGGAAGAGTTGTAAGCCAGTCGAGGAGGTTTTTACCTTTGAAATCTATCCTTGTAACAAGATAGGCTATCAGAATGCCGAGAAAACTGACGATAATCATGGTTAATACAGCAAATAAAAGCGTATTTATGGTACTGTTCCAGCCACGCTGGGGCAGTATCTGAAAGTGCTGCAACGTAAGACTGTAATCGCCGCCGATATGTCTGGTAAATGCCGCGATAAATACCGATACAAGCATCATCAGTACTACCACGGAAAAACCGCAGGAAACAGTCCATAATATGCCGGTTAAAGGTCTATTAAATTTCAGTTCTTTACCCCAGTCGCCTTCCGATTGCTGGCGGACTTCCTGGCTCCTGGCCTGGCCTTTTGTGTACAACCAGAAGGCGACGATACTGATTGCAAGAAGTATCACGTTGAGCGTAGCCGCCATCTCCATATTATACGTTCCGATAAGCTGGGTGTATGACGCAGACGCAAGCGTGTCGAAATCACCACCGACTATCATAGGTGTACCGAAATCAGCTATCGAACGCATAAATGTCAGGAGGAAAGCGGCAATAAGACCCGGACGAAGCAGGGGGATTGTGACACTTCGTAATACTTCCCATTCACTCGCGCCAAGACTTCTCGCGGCGTCCTCCAGTCGGCTGTCGAGGGTGACCAGTGTAGCTGCGATTAGTAAAAAAGCGGTCGTAGTAAGGTCGAGACTCTGAAGGATGAGAACACTTTTCCAGCTATATACATCCCACTCTATACCAAGAAGCTGGTAGCTAATTACTCCATTCCTGCCGAAAAGGAAGATATAAGCAATTGTTGTGACAAAACCCGGGATAATGATCGGTAATACTGCTGAGACTGCGAACAGCTTCCGCAGTGGTGTCCTTGTCTTAAAGACTACTATGGCGATTACTAATCCGAGGGTTGTAGAGAGTAATGCGGCTCCCAGTGCGACAAGAGCGCTGCTGGCAATAGTACCGTACAGGTGAGGTTTTGTTACAACTTCCAGATAGTTAGACAGGCTGAGGCTGCCATCGGAAACGAAGCTTTTCTGTAGAACGCTCACCATGGGATAGATTACAAAAATGCCAAGTAATATCAGGAAAGCAGCCGGAAGAATATATTTCTTTAGTCGCATACATGCCCCGGATATATCGACCGGCAACCGGTAAAGGTTTATGACATAACGATTGCCGGTTTATATCGAGTTCTATTTACTGGTACTGCGGGTATCGGTTATTGAACTCTTCTATAACTCTATCACGTTCGTTGCCCCAATAGAGAATGTCATAGGCAATGAGGTTGAGATCAGTAAGGCGGGGAACACCTTCAATGGTAGGGACATCAGTAGTCGGAACACGAGGGCTTGCTTTCATGAGGATAGCCTGTCCTTCATCCGAAAGGCACCAGTCGACAAATTTCTTGGCATTTTCAGGATGCCTGGCTCCTTTGATAATAGCAACAGGAGACGGCCATGCCAACACTCCGTCGGCAGGGAATATCGACAATAGCGAGGCTTCGGGATTAATCAGCGGCAGGTTATGAGGATCAGGAACTATACCGACACTGAATTCTCCGGCCATTGCCAGTTTTCCTGGAGCCGAGCCGCTTTTCTCCAAAAAAGGTATATTGGCGTACATTTTATCGAGGAACTCCCATCCTTCTTCTTCACCGAAAACCTGGAGGATTCCGGACACAGTTGTATAGGCAGTGCCTGAGGTGTTCGGGTTGGACGCCATCAGTTCATCTTTCAGGGAAGTATCGGCAAGGTCGACCCAAGATTCCGGGGTTATGACTCCCTTATCAGACGATCGATCGGGATTTACCAGGAATCCGACAATAACCAGGGAGAGACCGGTCCAGTAACCATCCGGGTCTTTAAAAGCCTTATCAACCTTCGAGGCGTTAGGAGATATATACGGTTGAATCAGTCCTTCTTCCTTTGCCTGTATAAAGGCGTCGGATCCTCCGCCAAACCATATGTCTGTCTGAGGATTTTCTTTTTCCGCCTGGAGCCGGGTCAGCACTTCACCGGATGACATCGTAAGTAATTCAACCTTGATACCGGTTGCGTTTTCAAACTCTGCGGTAATGATATCAGGATTGCCATACGCAACATACATGCTGAGTACCTTTTCTTCCTGTTTGGTGGCTTCTTCCGTCTCGTCATCAGAGCTGCATGCGGTTAAGGGTACTATGGCGAGAATTACCGCGATGGTAAGAAGTAACGATAAACACTTGATTATTCCTCTCATTACATTTCCTTTCTTATGTGATTTTTAAATAATCTAAAATTAGCTTTCTTGTATCGAGTGCTTCTTTTATATCATCGAGCTCAATTGTCCACCACCTGCATTCGGTTGCGAGTAGACTATCGATAATGACTGTATAATCGGTAATATCTGTAATCGGGTAGTGCCGGTCTTCTTCTTTTGCGTACATATGTACTTCTTGGAGTCTTGGCTTGAACATGCCTATCATTTCCTTAACGGTGATATTTCCGGAACACACATAATCGGAAGAAATTGCATGACCCAGGTCCATGGTAATCATAGTGCCGGCTTCATCAGCCCACTCGACAATGTTCTCCGGATAACTTGTCGGGCCTTTTTTCAGGTTCTCAAGGCATACAGTAATACCTTTATCCTTCGCGTAACTAGAAAGTTCTTTTAGATTTTTAACTGCTGTATTGGTGTTGAAAGGGATACTCTTGGAAAGATTAAGGTGAACCGTTACTACTTGTTCACCATATCCGACTATTTCATCGATAACTTTCTTATGTATGGATAATGCTTCATCGGCCTTGTCTGAGTCTTCATTTCCCAACTCATACTCAAAAAACCTGGTATGGTATCGAACCGGTACTCCAGCGTTTAAATACGATTCAACATGTGAGTGAATCGTTTTGGGTGACTGCGGATCAGGTGTATACTCAAGGGCGAACTCATTCTTTTTAGCCTGTTCGAACTTTTCCGGATACTCGGAGACTTTTACAGAAAGAGCAATCGTGAGAAATGCTTCCTTTTCACCTAATGAAGATAATGGAAGCATTTTTTCGATATTTAAACGACCTTTTTCCAGCATGAATGGCGAACTCATAAACAATACAAGGATGTTTATACTATAAGTAAATAATTATTGAAACTATTAAATATAATTATACTACGATCAAAAAAGATAAGCAATATTGAGGGATGAGTAGAACGCATCCAGATGAATTCGTAAAGGTATTATAGAAACTTCAGAAACTCAGAAATTTTACGATAAATAGTTTTATACCGCAACCACAGCGTGACATGTCCTGAAGACATCCACTCTATCTGTGGTTTTCCGAGGGCTTCCCATAGTTCGATGACCGTTTCTTTATGCAGGTATTTGTCCTTTTCCGCGTTTATCATCAGTACAGGACGGTCGCGAAGTTTATCAGCAAAGGTTAGAGGGTCAGAGTAAAAGCTGATATCCTCTGCGTCTACGTTATCAAAGCCATGTTTTTCTACATCATTCAAGTACTGACTGTATTTTTCGAGGACTGAGTTGTGTTCTGTTTCACTCCGGGGATATTTATTTCTGTACCGGCTGCTATTACTGAGCCATGATATCTTGTTTGCGTTTCCTCCGGTAACGATCAATATACCTGCCTTTATCCTGTCATCGACACCCATCGATATTGATGAAACGAATCCGCCGAAACTGATCCCTGTTATATATATACGCTCCGGGTCTATCTCATCTCTACCTGACGTCCAGTCGATTATTCTTCGGATATCCACCACCGATACTCTGTAAACTTCAAACCATTGTTGGGGAGTAAGATAAGGCATATCGGATTTGTAAGCCTTCGGCAGGCGTTTTGAATGGATGGTAAGATAAGGAACAAAACAGGCTATGTTCTGTTTCACCAGTCTCCTGGCTAACAAAGTACAGGGTATCCTCGAATAGTCGCCCATACCGTGGACAAGGATCATCAAAGGGTGATTACCACCGGATTTTGGCTGGTAATAATCCCCCGAAAATTTCTCGTTCTCGGGATGTACTATATCGAGGGGATTTTTGAGTTTGACCTTATATTGATAATAGTGTGGAGTGGTTTTTTTAAGCGTAACCTCTCCCTCATCCGGGGAGTTGTCGTACAGATATGGATTCAAAATACAGGGCTACCTCTCGTACTACTTTTATTAAGGATATGATAGCACATTATCATTGACTGAATGCTGTTAATTTAGTATTGTGTGTAAACATTAAAGAGATTAACTTACTATAAAGGAGGAATTCACTTGAGTACCACCTATAAAGGCGGCAGCGCGGTTACCGATGCGCTTATACAAAACATTCTTGAGACCAAATTCGAAAATATACCTCAGGAAACAGTCGATAATACAAAGAGGCGTATTTTGGATTTGATCGGCTGTATTATCGGTGGAGCAAAATGCGACGGAAGCGAAGGTCTGGCGGATATAGTCGGCAACTGGGGAGGTAAGGAAGAAGCAAGTATCCTCGGTTACGGATACAAAGGACCTGCGCATAATGCGGCTATGGTAAATGCAATATTCGGCAGGTCTTTCGACTGGGGACCGCTGACCCTGGTGATAGAAGGGGACGGAAAACCGGGTACTGTATATATCGACGGAAAACCTATCAGGCGATTTGCCAATCACATCAGCGAAACAACGATACCGGCCGCCCTGGCACTGGGAGAAGGCAAAGGAATCAGCGGCAAGGAGCTTATCACCGCTACTATCGTTGGTGATGACCTGGCAGCTCGATTACATATCGCCAATGACAGGACTCCGCCGGGACAAGCACCCAGTCCTGATATGCCTCCCGCTCCTCCAAGCAGAGGGAGTTCGACGACACTCGGGGCAACCGCTCTGTCAGGACGATTATTGGGTTTAAATCCAAAACAGCTCAGAGATGCTTTTGGACTGACAATGTTGATCGGTGGGGGCGGCGGCGGAGGTGGTATGGGGATGATGATGCCAAGGGCTGCCGCGGCGACTACTCCGAGAAAAAAGCAGTCGGATGGCAGTTCATCGCAGGCAGCCAATCCGGGCTGGCTGGGCGTCAACGATCCTTATTTCAAAGAGCAGATGTCCAAGGGCGGTTTCGAAGAGAACGTCGGAACCAAGATGAGTAATGGTATGGAAGCAAGAAACGGGATTAATTCGGCGCAACTTGCCGCTGCCGGATGGCCCGGCGGAAAGGAACCGCTATTCAGTGAAAGAGGTGGTTTTTATCCGAGCCTGGAAAGCTGCAACCGGTCGGAAAGGATTACCGACGAACTCGGCAGCAAATTTTACGTGGAACGGGTACACAAACCATGGCCGGGCGGGAGGCCGACAAGCCCACCAACAGAAGCGGCACTCACGATAGTGGAACGGCATCATCCGAATATAGATGATATTGATGAAGTAATCCTTCACCTGACAAAAGCCGCAGCGGCGATACATTACTCCAAACCGTATATTATGGGTGAATACCCATCTATGAATGCATTATGGAGTTTCTATTACGCAGTGGCAGGCTCTCTTTTTTTCGGACACTCAGACAACAGGAATTTCATCGCTGAAAATATCAAGGAACCCAAGCTGCAGGCGTTGATAAAGAAGGTAAAACTGGATGATCTTGATAAAGACGAAGGCATAGAACTGGAAGTCAGGATGAAGAATGGTGATGTCTATACCCAATATGTGGCGCGTGCCCTGGGCGAACCGTATCGCCCTCTGACACAGGAACAACTGGTGGAGAAGTTCATGACCCAGGTAAAATTTTCTAACCTGGTAGATATCAAGAATGCCGAGAAACTGGTTGAAATGCTTGAAAACCTTGAAAACGTGGAAGATATAGGAGAGATAATAAGGCTTGCGGTAAAGGCATAGCGTTAACCGATTATTTGCTATTTCAGTACAGGAGGACATATGGAGAAACATGAAGTCGACGGACAGGCTGTCCTGGAGAATTTATCTAAACGGATACTTGATACCCGTTACGAGGACATAGACAGCGAAACGATAGAAAATACAAAATCCAGGATATTCGATATCATAGGTGACGCCATTGGAGCGGTACCTCTTCCCGATATGCAAGCTCTGGTTGAGCTGGTGAAAGGATGGGAAGGGAAACAGGAAGCAACGATTCTCGGCTATGGAGCAAAGGTTCCGGTGCAGGATGCCGCCTTTGTGAATTGCACGCTGTGTCGTGGTTTCGACCGGGGACCGCTGGCATATACTTTTCAGGGAAGAGTGGTACCTCACCATGTCAGCGAAACGACCGTGCTTACCGCGCTTACCATCGGTGAAAGTAAAGCCGTGAACGGCAAGGAACTAATGACGGCGATGATACTTGGCGATGATCTTGCCGCGCGACTTCATCTGGCCAATGACCGACCGTTGCCGGGTGAAATGAAAGCAGGGAGTGATTCGAAAGAACCGGCGCAACCTCCTGCACCGCGAATGATGACTATGTTACCATCGGAAACCTTCGGCGCGGCGGCGATTGCCGGAAGAATGTTTGGACTGGACCTGAAAAAAATGATAAATACCCTCTGCCTGGTCGGTAGGACGGAGGGATTCGGCGGAGGAATATGGGACGGCTCTCCTACTTTCAAAATTGGTCAGGGGAATTTTGCCCGTAGCGGCATCATGGCGGCGCTACTGGCAAAAGCCGGCTGGAATGGAGCTGTTGATCCATTTTTCGGAAGCACCGGATTCGGACCTGGATCATCTTCATCAGATAGATATGACCATCCTGAGTTACTAGTCGGCAACCTGGGAAATATGTTCTACGTGGAAACACAGTTTAAACAATACCTCGGCGGAGGACCGACTCAAGGGCCAATCGATGCAGCTTTAACACTGGTGAACACATACAAGTTCAAGCCTGACGAAATAGAAAAAGCCATCCTGTATACATCACCTGGTGTAGCAACCGGACTGCATTATGCCAGACCCTATAAGGTCGGTGATTATCCTACCGGCGACGCGTTGTTCAGCTACAAATATGCAGTAGCAAACGCGCTTGCCAGGGGAACCGCCGGCAATAAAGACTACATGCCCGAAGCGGTAAAAGATCCCGTAGTACAGGAGACGATAGGTAAAGTAACACTTGAGCTTGCCAAACTCGATAAAACTGAAGGTATTGAACTGGAAGTAAACCTGAAAGACGGGAAGTCCTATTCACAGTACGTTCCCCGTATTCAGATGCAACATTCAAATCCGTCGGACAGGAAAAAACTGCTGGACAAATATTACGAGCAGACGGAGTTTTCCGGTGTGATAGATAGAGGTAAAGCCGAAAAAATACTGGATATGGTGGAAAACCTTGAAAAGGTAGATAATGTCGCAGACATTGTCGATCTTACGGTTAAGAGGTAGACTAACCGGGTTGATGACGTTTCATAAAATCTGTCAGTATCCGGGCGGTTTCTTCGTTTGCTTCGGTGTAGAATCCGTGTCCCAGACCTTTCAATATAACCAGTTCTGAATCCGGTATTCGTGAAGCGATTATTCTGGAATTCTCGGCTGGTATGAGTACGTCGACATCACCGGCGATAACCAGAGTCGGCAGCTTTATCTCGGGCAGCCGGTCGTAGGTATCATGAGTGCCGGCTGCTCCAAGCTGACGCCGGTAACCGACCGGGTCCGGCGGATTATTTTTTGCATACTCTACCTGGATATCAACGAAGTCCTGGTTGTTTTCTATAAATTCTTTACTATACAGTGCCGGCAGCATTTCAACGGCTCTTTCTTCCGGAAGCATCGTTTCAATCAGTGACGGATCAAGCACCCCCGGCCCATTACCTTCATTTTCATTCGATACGCTGTGTCTCCCTCCGCAGAAGGTGCAACCAAGCATAAGACTGATAATCCTGTCAGGATGCAGCAGAGCGAAGTTCTGGGCGATCATTCCTCCGAGGGAAATACCGAAAACATGGGCTTTATCGATACCTATAGCATCCATCAGACTGGCGATATCATCCGACATCATTTTCATGGTATAAGGAATATCGGGCTTATCGGTTTGACCAACACCACGGTTATCGAATGTCATTACTTTAAAATTCTGTGAAAGAAGAGGAAGTATCCTGAACCAGCGGGAGTGGTCTCCGCCGAGTCCCATGATAAGGACCAGAGGTTCTCCTTCACCCTGGATTTCATAATACATATTAATATCATTAACTCTTGCTACCGGCACTTGTATCTCCTCTGTATATCAAAGAGCATTAATTCCATTATTGAAGAAAGTGAAAACAATTACAGACGCTGTAAAACCTCAAGCTTGTGGAATGATTCGGCCCATTCGCAACCTGCCTGTTTCCCGGCGTTCTGGTTTCCTTCCTTGAGGAAGTTCAGGAAATCAGGAGCGCTTCCGTCCGGACCTATCTGGCTCTGGTGAACTTCTACTGCTTTCATTTTCAGGTCGAAGACGTCGGAAATATCGCTATAGTAATTAGGCTCGCTGCTCATCCACAGATACATTTCCTTGGCATGGTGAATCTCAAGACCTTCCGCCATAAGGTCGCGATAATAATTGACTGCAAGCGCCATCGGCCATACCGCATCTAGTACCGCTCTCCCGATAGCACGATGGTCCGGATTGGAGAAATACGGTGGATTGTTGGGGTCACAGGTAATCACGATTTCCGGCTGGTAGGTTAGGAACAATCTTAAAATTTCTTTCTGCAGGCCGGGGACATTTTCAAGCTCAAGGTCAGGGTGGCCTAAAAATATTACTTCTGTTATGCCGAGTATTTTAGCTGCTTCTCTCTGTTCATTCGCTCTTATCCTGGCAAGTTCGTCAGCGGGAATATTCGGATTACTCGATGCCTTGTCACCGTTGGTGGCAATAACGTAAACTACCTTTTTACCTTCTTTTATCCACTTGGCTGCAGTACCGCCAAAACCGAAGTCATTATCGGCCGGATGAGGTGAAATAGCCATTGCATAGACAGGCCCTTTAGTCATTGACATACTCCTTAATCGTATTTAACGGGTATTGTATAACAATCCATGTAGATATTGAAATAGCAGGACGATGATAATCAAAAAGGAGAGGTGAATTCACCTCTCCTTTTTCGTATAAAATGACTGACTGGTATGGTATTACTTTACCATACCTCTTAATACGGCCTTGGCAGATTCTTTATCATAACCGTATTTCTTTCGCTGCTCATCACCGCTGCCGAAACCGGCGTATACCTGCGGGATACCGAGTCTCTTGAACTTTTTTGGATAGGCGCCGTTATCAGCAAAAACATCGGCAATAACACTGGCTAACCCTCCATCCATCAGGTGGTCTTCCCAAACGAGAATATTGTCAACCTCCTTGATGGTCTGGAGAATAAGGTCGGTATCAACAGGCTTAATTGAGTACATATCGACTACTCTGACACTTATTCCTTCCTCTTCGAGTTCGTTCGCTGCCTCGATTGCCTGGAATACCATTTCCCCATGTGAGATTATTGCGGCATCTTTACCCTCCCGGGCAACCAGACCCATTCCGATCTTAAAATCGATAGTATCCGGCTCATAGAGAATCCTGTCCTGTTTCCCCTGCGCCAGGCGAATATACATAGGATGAGGGTAATCTATGCTGAGATACATGATATCCCGAATCATATTAGGATCGCCTATCGATAGAACTGTCATATTGACCATGGATTTCATTATCGCGATATCTTCCATGGCATTATGAGTAGAACCACCACCTGATGTCAGTCCTCCGCCAGTACCGATCAAGCGTACAGGCAGGTCCTGGTAGGCTATATCGGTCCTGTTCTGCTCGCAGGCGCGCATTGTCATAAAGGGGATCATTCCGGCAATAAAAGGTATGTTTCCTTCAAGAGCCAGGCCTGCAGCGATACCGGCAAGGTTAGGTTCGGCGATACCTACATCGACAAACCTGTCGGGAAAGTCTTTTCTGAACGCAGAAATCCAGCCCCCTGTATCGGCGGTCAGCGCCCATATGTTATCGTACTTTTCACCCAGTTCGTGAAGTGTGTCGCCGATTATCGAACGGGCAGAAGCAAAGCTTCCGAAATTCATCGAAATTCTCATTATGCTGCACTCCTTTCTTTTTCGCAGGCAGCGTCTACTTCTGCCATAGCTTTTTCCATGTCTTCAGTACTGAGAGCGCCGGCATGCCAGCCGATTTCACCTTCCATGAAGGATACGCCTTTGCCCTTTACCGTATTGGCGATAATTACGGTCGGTTTATCACTGTTAACCGCTGGCAGATTATCGAGAGCATCGACTATCTGGTTCATATCATGGCCGTCGATTTCTACGGCGTTCCATCCAAAAGCTTCCCACCTTTCAGGATAGTGCTCGAAGCTCATTGACTCGTTGGCGAAACTGGTCATAAGCTGGCTGTTCTTGTCGACAATACCGACAAGATTGCCAAGCCCGTAGGAACCGGCAGTGTTGGCAGCTTCCCAGACCGATCCTTCACAGGTCTCGCCGTCGCCCATCATGCAGAATACACGGTGTGCCTGTTTTTTCTGACGGGCGGAAAACGCCATACCGACGGATACTGCCAGGCCGTGTCCGAGAGAACCGGTAGAACATTCGGCTCCGGGCAGGTATACCTTGCAGACATGCATACCGTAAGGACTGTCCAGTTTACCGTATCTCTCCAATATATCGTTATAATCGAAGAATCCCCTCAATGCCATAGCGATGTACATGCAGACCGCGCCGTGGCCTTTACTGAGGATAAACCGGTCACGTTTCGGGTACTGTAAATCATCGGGATTAACGTTCATTCCGTGATGATAGAGACCGATCAAGAGATCCGTCATAGATAAGTCTCCCCCGATATGTACCACGCCTTCGTAGGTACCGCAGAGATAGAGTAATTTCTTACGCATATCACATGCCAGGTCTTTCAGGCGTGCCACTTCTTTTTGGTCAGCCATTAACTACCTCCTTTTTCGTTCTTTTAATATTGTTTACCTTAATGTAAATTATACTCTCCATTTATCAACCGACGCGCTGCCCGAGTATCCGTATTCGGAAGCCTTCCATAACGGACTTGTTTCGCCGCCCACAACGATTAGGTTGATATTCTCAGGCATATGGAATGGGGCGAAAAGCGCGTCATCCGGTAATGCTTTCCACGATGCGAACGGTTCCACACCTCTGGCCGCTTCGGATGAGATCAGCATATCGATATGGTCGGTCTTCCAGTAATCTTCGGCTTTAATCTTTATATTTTCGGAAAGATGCTTGCAGTAGTCCATCTTGGTCTCGAATCCCTCATTGTTTTTTAGGTTTCGGGCAACTAGGGGATCCATTATGATGGTAGCTCTGGAACCGAGTGGAGGTATCGCCGCGAACTGACGGCTGAGTTCCTCGTGGAGGGGACGATTAGATGCGCAGCCGATGCTGTTGACCACCGCCCAACCCCTGAAGATACTGACAACACTTTCCTCCGGCTTGAAACCTTTATCAACGTGGAACGGTGCCCATGAGCTTCTTTCCTCGTTTTCGGCAACGCACATGTTGTTATACAACTCGGTGCATCCCTGGGAACTCCAGAGAGTCCGCTTTACCTTAGCATATCCCCAGCAGATACTCATCAGTGTCCAGGCCCTTCCCAGAACCGAATTCGCCTGGTTTATCGGGCTGAACGCTGCGATTCCTGAATTCATTCCCAGTTCATTCCGGATTGGACCGTTTACCAGGAGCATGCTGCCAAAAGCAGTCGTGGAAGGAGCCATCGATGACTGCCGCATCGAGGCGATTGCCAGGATGACTGGAAAGTATTCGGGTTTGGCTCCTGCCATCACGGCCACTACGGCGATATCGCGGACGGTGTACTTGATCATCTCATGGTGATCGTGGTCATAGGACTGCCCAACCTCTTCATCAGGGGCGTGATTGGTACCGGTAAGCATCTTCTGTACCCGTTCCTCGGTAGGAAGGATGATCGGGAGTCCGTCAGTCCAGCCCCTGTTATAAAAGATCTGTTGAAGGTTGTCTTCTGTATCCGGAGTTATCTCCTTCGGGAATTCGGGCTCAGGGGATGGTTTTGATCCGTTCTTTTTCTTCTGCTGTGGTGTGGTCAATACCTCCAGTATCTCGTCGATAACCGGTCTTCCGGTTTCCGGGTCATTCCCTTCGAGAAGCTTCTTATAAAGAGTATCGGGCGACATGCCGATAACCGGATCGGGTGTATAGATAATGGGTAATGCGATTGCTCTTGGATCAGACTTGGCTACTGCTTCCATGGTGTAGGCCGATATGGGCGCGACCGGAATACCGTAATTCTGTTCAAGGTTGACTCCGCCGCCGGCAACTGCCGCGACACAACCCGGTCAGCCGGCAACGCCGAGGATGACGGCATCTCCCTTTTCTTTCACCTCGTCCCAGAGTTCGTTGTTGTCATCAGAGAATACATGTCCCGGTTTTTTGCGGGGAATTGTGGTTACCGAAGGCATGTGCTCGTTGAACCATTTCTGTACCTCGAGCATAAAATTGTAACCGCCGCCGAATCCGATATCCACCAGGTATATAGTCTTGTTATCCAGGGTGTCCAGTCGGTCAGCATAGGTGATCGAACCGGGATCGAACCTGAACGCTCCTGCCGGTCCGGGAAATCCCGGGGGTGGCTCGTCCGGGGCCAGTTTATACCTTTCAGCTTCAGGACTTAGTACGGAAATCAGCGCTTCATTTACCATAAGTACCTCCATTATTTGAAATGAACGGAAATGCGGTGTCGGTGAAGCAGCCCGTTATTTACTGGTAATTATATAACGTTCAAAGCTTTTGCTACAATCTTAGCCGCATACCATACGTTGACATGGGACCTACGACTATTTATCATAACCTGAAAGAGAATACAAATGAGGTGCGGGGAAAATGGAAAAGATACGGATCGGATTTGTACCAGCACATCGTGAACCATTTGATGAAGCATGGGCGGGAGAAATGCGGAAGAGATGCCTTGATGTTTTCAAAAACAATTCCGAAGTGGAAATTGTTGTGCCTGACGAAGATGTTACAACAGGTGGCTGTATAAGGAACGATGATGAAGCCGATAAGGTGATTCAATTATTTTCGGAAAAAAGGATAGATGGTCTGGTAATCGGTACCATGACATTTGGAGATGAGGTCTCGACGCTCGAGATTGCGACGGCATTCCAGGAATTACCGATCATGCTCTTCGGGACTAAAGAAGGGGAATTTACCGATGAAGGAGGAAGACGTTCCGATTCATTCTGTGGCACCCTGTCTATTTCATCCGGACTTCACCGGAGGCAGATACCTTTTACATTCGGTGGGCTGGTATTTCCCGAGGAAGAAGAATTCCAGGCTATACTGGGGGATTTTGTAAAGACCTGTAGCATCTGTAAAGGATTTATAGGTGCGAGGGTAGGAATAGTAGGCCCGCGACCGGAACGGTTCGAGACGTGTATATTCAATGAAGATGAAATGATGCGAAAGTTCCAGCAGAGAGTCGTCCCGACTTCTTTGCCGGATATTATGAAGATAGCCGATCCGAAAGGAGAAAATGAAAAAGCAATTCAGGATCTGATGAAAGAGATTAAAAAACAGGCGAACCTGTCAGAGATATCAGATGATGTGCTTGGAAAGATCGCCGGACTAGAATATTCTCTCACAAGGTTTGCTGGTGAGAAAAAATTATCCGCAATAGGAGTGCAATGCTGGACAGCAATGCAGGAAGTGTATGGCATTTCTCCCTGTTATGCCATGGGAAGATTGACCGATAAGGGTATCATGTGTTCGTGTGAGGTTGATGTTTATGGCGCTCTTACCATGCTCGTGCAGTATTTAGCATCACTTGGCAAAGTCTCACCGCATTTTATCGATTGGACGATAAAACACCAGGAAGAGGAAGATACATTCCTGGCCTGGCACTGCGGAAATGCCCCACCGTCGCTTGCCTGTGATCCGGAACAGATAAGAATCAGGTACCAGAGTGTGCTGGGCGTAAGTCTTGGTGTTGACCGTTCCCAGGGCACGGCAGAATTTCAATTGAAGGAAGGAACGGTAACATTATGCCGTCTGCAGGAACACAACGGAGACTTTAAAATGCTGATAACGACCGGAGAAGCGGTTCATTCGGACCAGGATCTGAGAGGTTCCTGGAGCTGGATCAAGGTTGAAGATCTGGATGAATTATACAGTATATTAATACACGAAGGATTCGTCCATCATGCAAGCATGATACACGGTGATTATCTGGAACCGATTGCTGAGGCATGTATGTACCTTGGAATAGAACCGGTAATAGTATAAAAATTAATAATCACAGGAGGAATGATGTTTAAATTTGGAGTTGCTTCACTGATATGGACGGAAGATTTTACAGAAAAAGACCTGCCGCTTATAGAAAAAGCGAAAGAACTTGGTTTTGATGTTCTCGATATAAATGTTGCTCATCCTGAACGATTTCCGGCAGAAAAGGTCGGCGAGAAGATAAAGGAAGTTGAAATAGAGGTGGTGACGACCATCGGTATGCCCCAGGATTCTAATATAATCCATCCTGATCCGACTGTGAGAAAACAGGGCTTGGCTACGCTTAAGAAAATGGTGGATATTAATGCTGAGATAGGCTCGGAGATAATTGCCGGCGTAATATACGCTTCATGGGGATATATTACGGGTAAACCACGCACCGAGGAAGAGTGGAAATGGTCGGTAGAGAATATGCGGGAAGCCGCCGAATATGCAAAAAGCAAAGGCGATATCCTACTGGCGGTAGAACCGGTAAACCGGTTTGAAACGCATTTCATCAACATCGCCGAGGATGCTGTGGAGTACTGTAAAGAGATTGGCACCGGCAACATGAAAATACTCCTCGATGCATTCCACATGATACGTGAAGAAATGAACTTCACTGATGCTGTCAATATATGCGGCAGGGAGTACCTGGGATACGTGCATGTCTGCGAAAACAACCGCGGCATACCCGGTACCGGTCTTGTGCCGTGGCGGGAGTTCTTCACCGCTTTGAAAAATATCGATTATGACGGTCCGTTGTCAATCGAATCGTTCGATCCCGGTTTCGAAGAATTGAACCGGCTCTGCGCGATCTGGCGGAATTTCGCCGATACCGGTGAAGAACTTGCCGTGCAGGGTCTTAAGAACCTGAAGGAAATAGAGAAAAGCCTGGCTTAAGAGGAAAATAATAAAATGAGTGTTATGGATATCTTTAATATTTCAGGCAGGAAAGCCCTGGTGACCGGTGCGGCTAGGGGAATCGGCAAAGTGCTGGCACTGACACTGGCCGAAGCCGGTTGCGATGTTTCGCTGGTGGGACTTCATATCGAGGGCGTGGAAGAAGTGGCGGCAGAGATAACCGGCATAGGGATAAGAGCACTGGCATACCAGGCAGATGTATCGAAAAAAGATGAAGTCGACAACGCGTTTTCGGAAACTGAGAAAGAATTCGGAGGACTGGATATATGCGTGAATAACGCGGGGGTCAGTTTTCAGACGCCGATTGAAGATATGCCTGAACAAGAATGGGACAATATCATCGATACAAATATGAAGGGAGTTTTCCTGTGTTCACAGGCGGCAGCCAGGATAATGATCCCTCAGCGCAGCGGCAGCATCATCAACCTGGCATCCATATCCGGTCATGCCGTAAACGTGCCGCAGAAGCAGGCCGTGTATAATTCCTCCAAAGCGGGAGTGGCAATGCTGACGAAATCGATGGCTCTGGAGTGGGCTGAATTCGGCATCCGTGTCAACGCACTCAGTCCCGGCTATATGAAGACCGAGATGACACTCTCATCGATGTCGCACCTGTTCCCGGAATGGGAAGCCATTACGCCGCTTGGCAGACTTGGTGAACCGGAAGAACTGCGTGGAGCCTTGCTCTTCCTGGCTTCCGATGCTTCAAGCTACATGATCGGTCATGACCTGATAATCGATGGAGGATACACGATACGCTAGAAATTAATCCATCTCGATCATAACCTTGACCGACGTAGGCTTCGGGTTTGCGGCGTATTCGAACGCTGCTACTCCATCCTCGAATTTATAGATATCCGTGATCAGCGGTTTTACATCTATTTTTCCCGACGCCATAAGCCCAACTGCCCGTGGGTAAACATGAGCGTAGCGGAATATGGTCTTTATCACTGTTTCTTTCGCCTGGGCGGCGACGATATCTATCGGTACCGGCTGGACCGGCATCCCGATAAATACGATCGTGCCGCCGGGACACAGAGGATCGAAAATATTCGCTATTGCCGACTCATTGCCGCTGGCTTCGAAAATGATATCCACGCCCCATCCGTCCGTTAACTCGTTCACCGTATCGACAAGATTCTGTTTCGTGATATTGACCGGTGTGATACCGTATTTCGACGCAATATCCAGTTTTTCCTGGATGACATCGGTGATAATAACACGGCTGCATCCGCCAGCCAGGGCGGACATGGCGGTAACAATTCCGATCGTGCCGCAGCCGGTGACAAGCGCCGTATCTCCAGGCTTTATACCGGCTTTCTTCACTGCTTGCAGTCCCACGGACAGCGGCTCTGCCATCGCCCCTTCACCGTAACTGACGTTGTCCGGGAGTTTGAAGGTAAACTGGGCAGGATGAACGGCCGTTTCCCTGAGACAACCGTGTATCGGCGGCGTCGCCCAGAACCTGACAGCCGGATCGAGGTTATACAGCCCCAGCATGACGGCTTTACTGTTCGGTTCGGGAATTCCCGGTTCCATGCAGACACGGTCGCCCGGTTTCAGGTCTTTTAAGTTTGAACCAACCTCTAGTACGGTGCCGGACGCTTCATGCCCCAGCACCATCGGTTCGGTGACGACGAAATTGCCTATCCTGCCGAACTGATAATAGTGAACGTCACTGCCGCAAATACCGACGCTGTGTATCTTTATACGGACGTCATCCGAACCGACGGATTCCTGTATATCAATGTCGCGGTACGAGATCTTACCTTTTTCTTCCAGAACCAGTGCTTTCATTATTCCTCCTGTATTTACGCCTATTTAAGTTCGTAGAACCCCCAGACAGGCACAGTCCGCACGGGTTTTCCCGGTGTCGGTTCGGGCGGTCTCTGGCTGGTGATATATTCGGGCGGTCTTACAATCATATAAGTGAGAGCGTTCTTATTGCAGGAAGGAATACAGACACCACAGCCCTTGCATTTCTCCAGGTTGACATAAGCTTTATATTTCTTCGAAGTTGTACCTTTACGCATCTCGATGGCGTCGAAAGGACATCTCTCTATACATATCTGGCAGCCGACACACTTTTCTTCCTCGACGACCGCCGCAAACCGGTTCGGTGTCATCAGGTCAAATCGTTGCTCTTTGGTTAATGGATAGAGATTTTCGCAGCAGCAGCTGCAGCAGAAGCAGTCGCCCCAGTGAACCAGGCCGGCTTCCTCGGCTTCCCTGGCGATATCCAGCGTCTCGGCAAGGGTATATTCTTTCAAGATGCGTCCCGGCTGGTTAAGGTAGAATTCACCTCGCGGCCGGTCGAAGGTGGCGAAACAGGTCATCAACGGGTAATCGCAGACTCCCCAGACGACCCGGCAGCCGCAGGGAGCGATTATCCTTCGCTTGGCATCCTCTATCTTTTTCCTGAAATTCTCTTCGGGCAACAGATCGTCGAAACTAACGTTCGGGCTGCGCTCTATTGCGCTGATAGAGGGGGATATCGGCAGGTTCCTTCCTCCGGCTGCCTGCGCTTTCTCCTGCTTTTCTATCCATTCCTTGTACCATTCTTCCCTGAAAAACTCGCCCCACATCTTCTTTACGTTGTCCGGTATCCGGTGCGGCCCTTCGTGAGGTGCGGTATCGGCGACAGCATCATGATGGAAGGCTATCAGGCTGGTATGGAAACCATACTGTGTTTTACCCCGGGTAAGCATTCCCCTGTCCATCAGGTTATTCAGTATTTCCTGCATCCTGCCTTCGTCGACATTGAGTTTCCGGGACAGTTCAGCGCAGGTTGCCGGTAAAAAAAGTTCCGTACAGACTTCTGCTTCCTGCGGAGTGAACATCGCCTCGAGAATGTTCATAAAACGGTCGGACTCCCATACTCCGAGTTTCTCTCTCAAAACGATATATGATTTTTTTGGCATTCGTGTTCTCCTTCTCAGCTCGGAACGGCTGTTGATCGAATCGACGTTACATTACTATACTCTGTAGCTAAAGTCAAAGACAGCAATCCTGTCAGTTTTACTTCTTCATGTCATTCCCGCGAAGGCGGGAATCCAGAAGTCCTTTAATGAATTCTATCTTTATTAGAATATTATCTCTTTCTTTATATCCTCTCTCCCGGTTACGGTTAAATCCTCTCTTCCGCCTTAAGCGGAAAAGAGGGTCACTCGAAAATAGAATTTATGACCATCCATGTTTGATTTCTAAGTATATGGATCGGTTGATTTAAATGGCCAAGGAGTCGAGGGAAGGAAATTCGGATTTTTATTAATTGGTTACTGGCTTGTTACTAAGCTTCCTGTCATTTCTACTCTTTCTCGTCATTCCAGCGCAGGCTGGAATCCAGACATCTTTTTCCTCTGACGATTTGTCATTTAAACGTAATAATCTTTGTTAGCGGGGATTTCTTGGATCCCGTATCAAGTACGGGATGACATAGTGGTCAAGTAAGGTGGGTAAAATGACGTAAATCATACCACGATTTGTCATTGCGAGATTCGCCGTACACAAGCAAAAACAGAAGCAATCAATATGATTTTATATATTATCGTTTCATGGCTATGCGCTTAACAATCATTGGAAATATCAGAGTGTTAGATAATAAGTCCCTCTTAATCTCCCTTTGTCAAAGGAAGATGGCTAATACGATGGTATGTAAGTAATCAGGGAGAGGGATTTTCAGTCCTCGAATCTTATAGATTACCACGCACCTGCGGCGCCAGTCAGGTAGGGTGGGTGAAGTCCATCCCGGTGGACGTAACCCACCAAAATAAGTAAAAAGGTGGGTTACGTCGTGACTTCGTCAGACTTACCTACCCTACATTATGAAGAAAGATACATCATTCCACCTCAAGGCTCTCTATAAACAACTCGCGTCCGGCGATGATATCAACCTGCTGGTCACCGCACTTGGGGCAGAAATATCCATGTTCGCTGGTAAGAAAGACCTCCCCGCACTTGCGGCACTGCAGCTTTGCCGGAATATGTTTGAAGATAATCCTTGAATCCTTCGCGATTGTCTCCCTGGTCAGGAAGTCCCAGTAGAACTCGACTGCTTCATCGACAACGCCGGATAGTTCACCGACTACCAGGTTCACGCCGACCACTTTCTCCGATTCGGCTTTTTCAGCATGTTCGAGCACCAGCGCCAGGAGGGATTCTACGATAGATAGTTCGTGCATAGTTTACTGTAAGCAGGAACCCACCCTACCAGTCCGGCGGTCCTACCTGTCTCTGTTTTTCATAGATATCGTTATAGATAACCGTCCCGAAATTCTTGATGATATCCCATCGTTTTTCGTTAAACGGTTCGTCGGGATTGGCTTTCATAATAGCGTCATGGCGTATTTTATAGCCGGCCTTGAATTCCGGGTGGGTCATGATAAAAAGGTCGTTGTTCCTGACACCACGTATCACCCGTTCGCCGGTCTCCACAGGGTCCATCCAGACAGCCGGATCCGCCATACGCGCCTGGAAATCAGGATCGGGTGGCGGTGGAGGAGGAGGTGGCGTCGCTCCTTCGTTCTGCAGATTTGCAGGTCTGTTTGCCGACGATGATATTCCAAGGTTCGTTCTAGTAGGACCGGGAACGAGCACTGAAGCCCCGATACCCTTGCCCTGCATCTCCGTCGCCAGCGCTTCCATCATGCCGGCTACGGCAAACTTGGTAGTGCAGTAGGTGATCGACGCGCCGGTCGCCGCTATCCCGTTGGTGGAAGAGGTAGAAACGATGTGTCCTCCTTCGCCGTGGTTCAGCATGCGCGGCAGAAAGGTAGTGACACCGTTGATCACTCCGCCCAGGTTGATTCCGACGACGTAATCCCAGTCGTTATAAGTGACGGTCTCGGCAGGACCGCCCCCGCCGACACCGGCATTATTGACCAGCAGGTGAACATTGCCGAAGAATGATTCGGCTTCATCGGCAGCCCTTGCATAGGCTTCCCTGTTGGTGACATTCAGCTTTATAGGCCGCACCGAGAATACACTTTCGTTAAAAAACTCCATCGCTTCGTCAAGCGCTTCCTGTCGCGCGTCGACGATAATGACATTCATACCGTACTTGCAGCAAGCCTTGGCGATACCGAGACCGATACCGCTGCCCCCGCCGGTAATAAACGCAGTCTTTCCTTCAAGCTTATCCATACCTTCCCTCCGGATATATAAATCGTGCCTTAAGTCTATGAAGATGGAGAGGGGATGTCAAATGGAAAATACAATATTCACGGGAAAAATGATCGATAAAATTGGAGAAGCTGCATCAACCAATGTAATGAAAACTACCAAGGTTTTGGTGGTTCGATACTGTCCTCTTCGAATTCCGGGGTTTCCGCTTGAGGTTCATCATAAAATGAACCAGTATCTGAATCAAATTTTTCCGGCAGGTCTATATCCGACGGTATAAAAAAACTGTCTAACGGCAGTTCTTCTCCTACCTTTTTATAACATTCTTCACTTAATTTTGTGTTTATCTTCTCTTGGGGGTCTTTAATAGTTGTCTTTATATCCAGTAGTTTCAGGAATTGTTCACGCATTTCCCGATCATATCGCCTTCTTTGAGATATTAAAATAGATAATCTCTGGTATTCACCATCGAGAACTCGCCACTTTGTAAGTACTTCTGCGACTTCTTGAATTTTATCGGATAAACGTACCAGTGGTTTGATTATGGATAGAATAGCGGCAATTGCTATAAGTATTTGCCAGAAAATACTTCCTATCGTAGTACTCCAAATCCATAAACCGGCGATAGCTGGTACAGAAAGGGCAACAGTGAATTCTATTGAAAAATTCCAGCTCCTTAGGGTACTGATACGTTTTTCAAAATATCGTACGTTGTACCTTGCCGTCATAAATTCTTTATAAACATCTATCACAGGATGATCGGTTTTTGTTCGTGAACGTTCAGGTTCAATAGACATTTTTGTATATCCTTTATCGGGTTAAAAAATAACAGAAAATATTCATTTCGTCTTCGAACGTATCCAAGGATGTGGTGGTTCTACTTTCTTAGGAGGAGAAGGTACTGGTTTTTCTTTGTCAGGAGTAACTTTCGTACCAGGAGGTTTACTTGGTTGTTTATCGGGTCTTTTCTCTGATGACATATTATCCCTCCAGTATCGAGAAATTAGCGGAAGTAGCGCCTTCTTTCATAAGTATAATTTACTTCATTAAATAAATAATTTCAATGATGATACTGAGTATATTTCAATTCTGTGAAGATGAATGAGTAATACAACATATATTAGCAAAGGTGAAGAAAACTATTACCCTCATCCCGTGATATAATAGAACACACCCGTTTTATGAATATACGAAATACTGTGTTAACGGTACTTTCTCTATTGCTGTTCGCATCGATGTTTTCAGTATCCTGCGATAAAGAAAACCAGAGTGATACCGGTAAAGTAGAATTGACCATCGATTACCGGTGGCCTGATCTGCAGGAAGGCGTGAATTACCTGGAGAATCCGATACCTATTATTGGAAGGGTGTCTGACCCGGAAGCCGAAGTGTGGGTATATACCTCACCGGAGCCGGACATTCCGATACCTGGAGACGCGACTACGGCTATGGTAACCGGTTTTGATTTCGAGGGCGAGGTATTGCTGAAGCCCGGGAAAAACCTGGTTACCGCTGTCGCGAAAAATAGTTTGCAGACTGCATACCGTAAGATGTCGGTGCAGGTAACCGATAACGGAAGCGTTATCTATGTTACCGGTAAAAGCGACGGCACCTCACTGGCTACTCACAGCTGGATACAACCGGTATATAACGAAGAGCGATGGGTATTTTCCGATACGCTAAACGCCGGAGATACCCGTACCTATGATGTGCAGTTGAATTCAAATTACGGTTTTTCGGGTGAAATGCTGCCGGCGGAGTGCAGGTTTGAATTCTGGCAGAAACCGGAACCTTCAAGTTTTACCAGGGAACCTTTGCCTGAAGGTATGACGATAACCATCGAACCGTCCGTCTTTCTTGCCTATATGCACACTACCTACGATTTCAGGCTGACGATTACCACATCCGAATCCGTTTTACCCGGAATATATTATATCTGGTGGCGGTTTATCTCGCCGGACATGCCTGA
>JAFGCW010000035.1 GCA_016932435.1 Dehalococcoidales bacterium
ATTGCCATTCCCAGGAGGACGATCCAGAGAGCTTCAAGCATTGCTATATATCCTTATTCATGTCGATTAACTTCAGAACCAGTATAGAATTTCCGATATCGATTAACAAGTAAAACAAACACCACAGGCCTAATACTTATAAACTTAGAACCCATAAGATACTGACGATACTCTACCTTAAAAAGAATAATTATCCGGTTTGAGTACGGTGAAGGCGCCGCCACAGTAGTCTTATTACAAAAGTAATCACATAAATCCCTGTCAATCCTATCAAGGAATACAACATCATTTGAACCGGTTCAAGGGCTGTTTTACCACCTGCTAGTCCTCCCAGAATATATATGCCGTCCCAGACCATGCTGGATAATAAAATCCCCAGGAATAAAGACCTGTATTTTTTTGCGGCACCCAGGGCCAGTGTCAGAGGAATCCGCAGACCGAACAGCCTTCCAGAAGCTACCGAAAACGGAGAGAAAAAGTTGATGTTTCCCAGCCGTTTTACAGAATTATTGCCGGAGAACTTTTTCGAAATTCTGGACTCGAAGTACCTCTGATAAATTTTCTTGATTGGTACGCTTCCGAACTGACCGATGAAATAAAGTATCGCACCTCCCGCCTGTCTTCCTGCCAGGGCAGCAAGCCATAAAAAAACAAGTTGAAGAGTAGTCAATTCTCCCGTACCTAGATTATAACCAAACAGCAGCCATACGGTTTCAAGAAGGTAGGGGATAAACATCAGTGCAACCTCGCCGATGGCACAAACGAAGAATAACACGAGGATTAACTGGATGTTGAAAGAGCCTGTAAAGCTGAATATTTCCTGTAAAAGTCCTTCAAGTTCCATTACGGTTCCTGCCTGATATATGCCGGTACTTCAAGGAGTTCCGGGATAGTTACAAAACGGTAGCCTTTTCCCCGTAGCTGTTTAATAATTTCCGGTAAGGCTTGGACGGTAAGGCTCTGGTCAGAGTCAGGAGTATCGTGGTCTGTTCCGTGACCATCATACAGAAAGATGATTTCTCCAGGCTCAACTTTATTAATGATATCGTGAATACCATCACTTACAGACGATTCGTCAAAGAGTGTTTCTTCATCAAACTCATCTGTCGTAACGCTCCAGGTTATCGTTATCATACCAAGTTCCTCCGCGCTTTCAAGTTCCCAAGGTGTCTTCAAGCCACGAGGTGGACGGTAAAGATAGGGCATTATTCCCGTGATGTTATAAATTACCTCTTGTGCCAACTGAATGTCTGAAGAGTCAAATTCGGTAATGGTCTCGATGAAATCGTGGCTGAATGAATGGTTTCCAATAACATGCCCCTCTCTCACAATTCGTTTGACAGTATCCGGATAGAGTTCTGCGTTTTTTCCCACGATAAAGAAAGTCGCTTTTACGTCAAATTCCGAGAGAATATCGAGGATCTGAGAGGTATATGGGTCATTGGGACCATCGTCAAACGATAAAGCAATGATCTGCTCGGAAGTATCAGCTTCGTAATAGACTTTGCCGAAAGCCTGTGTCGATGGTATTGAACTGGCAAATAAACTGAAAAAGATGATAACAACCAGTAACACGGATATATAGAATGTTACTCGTCTTGCAGGTGTTAGGGTTAGCGACTGATACAGGCTGATAATGCTCCATCTAAAAAAATATAAAGCCAGATTAGCTATGTTACGAATCACATCGTTTAGGATTAATAAGAAAGATTTTTGAACTCTGCGGGATGAAGTCAATACACATATATTTTTGTCGTAATGTACTCTCCCTTTCTCACTTAACCGGCTTGAGATCCCGAACTGGTCGGGGTAACACGATAAGCCCAGGTAACCGTCACCTGATAAAAATTCGTTTCTCCGGAACGCGAAAGTGGCTCCGGAGATGATCATCGGTCTGCCGAAAAATAGAATAGTCAGCCTGTTTAACATTGATTTTAAGAAATACTCGATATTCGCCCACGAAGGCGGTTCCCTATAAATATACCTTCCCGCAACCGCTACAATATCAGGATTATTGTTAAAGTGTTCAACGATTTTGCTTAACCAGTCTTTAGGGTAAACGGTATCTGCATCCGCTTGTACGATAATTTCTCCCAATGCAGCCTCGGCGCCTGCCTGTCTGGCATAAATAACGCTTTTCTCTTTAAAACAGGGGATGACTTTAGCTCCGAAATTTCTGGCAATAACTGTAGTCTGGTCGGTACTTCCATTATCAGCAACGATAATTTCATAATCGCCTGTATAATCCTGTTTTTTCAGGGAGTCCAGACATTCGGGTAGGTACATCTCTTCATTGTGAGCGGGGATTACTATACTGATCATCGTCTCAGCTTAAGATAGTTTTTAATAATTATAGCAACTTTATCGATAATATTGTCTTTGTACTCAGGGTCAAAATAATTATGTGGGTGCTTAAGTATCTTTTAAATTTTCCTGTAACTGCAAGTAATCACCGATTATGTTGCCTGATCCATACGCATCCCAGGATTAGCAAGCCACAGATAAACATCGTCAAACCGATAATAGGCACATTTCCCGGAAGGCTGTTATTGATAATAACGGTAGGAGTACCGTTTATAATTGCATTAACTGGAGATTCAACTCTGTGGAATAAGGAATAGAGAGAAAAAATAAGCGTAGTGTTTATCGGCACAAATGCCATGATTAGACCGATAATGATTACAATACTTAACTTATTTGCTTTTGTTCCTTTTAATCGTGTCATAACATACATTCTTAGTCTTCGTATACTTTATAAAGAATCGGTTATCCAACGGATATTAACACCTCAAGCGATAACCGACTCCCGGTTCCGTAATGATGTATTGAGGCCGTGTCGGTTCCGGCTCGATCTTGTGACGAAGGTTGCTGATATTTACGTGTAACATATGAAATTCATTACCATATTCCGATCCCCAGACTTCTCGCAACAAGTAGTTATGAGTTACCACTTTCCCGGCGTGATTAACGAGCACACGAAGTAACTCATACTCGTTTGGGGTGAGTTGTACTTCATTATTGTTTATAGTTACTTTCCGTTGCGACAGATCGACAACAAGATCACCACTGGTAAAAACGGGTTCATTAGAAATCATAATAATACGGCGTAATGAAGCCCGTACCCGGGCTAGCAGTTCTCCAACCCCGAATGGTTTTGTCAGGTAATCATCGGCACCGGCATCGAGTGCAGCAATTTTGTCGTTTTCCGAACCTCGGACCGATAAAATAATTATTGGTATTTGAGACCACTCCCGGATCATCCTGGTGACTTCCACTCCATCTATATCAGGTAAACCAAGATCCAGGATAACCACATCCGGCTTATTCTCTGCGGTAGAGGAAATGGCTTCCTTTCCGGAAGCGGCTTCAAAAACGGAGTAATCCTGGGCCTTCAGAGTCACCCTTAAAAATCTCCTGATAGCCTCTTCATCGTCGACGATGAGAATTCTGTTTTCACTCATTCCGTTTACTTTCTTTCATTGGATGGAATCGTATCATTATTTAAAGTTATGCGTATCACTGTACCTCCACCAGATCGGTTGTTTGCTTCGATGTAACCGCCATGAGCTTCGATAATCCCTTTGCTGATCGATAGACCCATACCTGTCCCGGACACGTTATCCGGACGCTGTATCCTGTAGAATTTGTCGAAAACTCTGTCGATATCCTGTGGTGGAATACCAACACCTTGGTCGATTATCTCTATCTGCAGCTGTTCATCCATGGGATAAACTTTAATCTCGATCGGTGTATTTGGCGGCGAGTATTTCAATGCGTTGTCGATAACGTTGACCAGTGCCTGGACGATAAGTCCGACATCAACTGAAAAGAACGGTACCTCCGGCGGGATTTCGATTTCGAATTTACGCTTTGACGCCCTGACGCCCAGTTGTTCTAATGCGGCGCCAACCAGATCTTGGACTTCGGATGGCTGCTTTGCTATCTTAATTACGCCAGCTTCTATTCTTGATTCATCCAGCAAGTTGGAAATCAGGTGATTCAGTTTATCGGCTTCCTCACGGGCAACCTGAATCAGGTTTTCCTTGGCATTTTCATCAAGATGCATTCCTTCTTCCTGTAAGCTGCTCAGTACTCCGATAACCGAGACCAGCGGAGTCTTCAGGTCATGTGATATTGCATTGAGAAGAGCATTTTGAAGCTTCTCTGTCTC